>CAMQVI010000003.1 GCA_947038195.1 uncultured Brevinema sp. | reverse complement strand
CATTCTAGTAATTGCCCTTGTTCTACTCCAAAAGATAAGATAGAGCAATTATCGGCGAAATGTTTGGAAGAATGTTATTGCAAAACATCCTTAAGTAGTAGAGAACAAGATAATCTAAAAAAAGGTTTTTATACAGTTTCTTTACTGGATAAGATTGTTTTTGCAATTAATAGAGATTATTTCTGGAATCGATTAATTAAAGTATCTGGTTTCGGTGCTAGTGAATTTCACAATATTCGAGAGGCTGCAAATTTGAGAAAAGATAGCTTAGAGAAAGATAAAATTTTCACACCTTCTAAAACAGGAAGAGACTCAATTAGAGTCGGATATTCCCCTAATAATCTACCACAAATTTCTAGTAAAGCAGAAGAAAGACTTAAATGTATCGTCTTGTACTATAATGCTATGTACAATAATTCTCAGAAAGAAATTGTAATAACAAGCACTGGTAGAAGCTCTGAAAAACAAGCTAACTTGGTATATAATAGTGTTTATTATGCAATGGGCAAACTTGCCAGTCATTCTATGTATACAGGAAACGCAGGTAGGTTTACAGAGCAAGAAATCAAAAAAGGCACACCTGAGCAAGATATAAAAGATATGTTAGCTAAAGGAATCAAAGAAAAGCGTTTTACAGGATTTAACCATATTGACGCCCCAGATAATACTGTGGATATTGGCTTTGGTTCTAATCCAAATTTAAAAAATAGTAATTTTGAATCAGTATTGCGTTTATTCAAAGGAAGATCTTTTATTCGAGAACTGTTAATACCACCCGAAGGAGGAGAAAAAGTGTGTTATCATATGGTAATAAATAGCTAGTAATTTTAATTACCATATGGGCTTGGAAGTAGTTCTCCTTTTGAATATGGAGAATAAGGTAAAGATGGTTCTTGAGCTAGTGATCGGACAAAAATAAAATCAGTATTCGTATTCGTATAAAAAATCAGACGGTGTATATCTCCACCATCACCGTCATAGTGAGATGCTTTTGGATAAACAGGAGAGGGTAAGGTCTGTTTTTGATCCTCATAATCATAGTACTGAGTATCATTAATAAGTTTTAATTTTTTGATATATAGATTTTTATCATTATCTATATAGATACGATTTGTAAGGTCAGTACTACCTACATAGAAAAAAGATGTTTTTGCTTGAAACATCTTGTAATCAATATAATTTTTTTCATCTATAAGATTATTAGTATTGTAGGAGATATTATTCGTTTTTTCTATAGTAGCAAAATAGTATTGATTAGAAATTGGCTCATAATAGATAGCAGAATATGTACTCTCTTCAATGATTATATTATCACGGCTGTATTCTTCTAACCAAAACAGCTCAGGTTCTATACCATAGCTAGCGACGATGGGCTCAGGCTCTAGCACGATAGGCTCGGGAGTTTGTTTTTTATCAGTACAGCTAGTAATGAATAGTATTAGTATTAGTAAATATTTCATAAAATGAGCTCCTATTATAATATAGTATATAATGGGCTTGTTTTTTTGTCAATCGTGGGATTATCTTAACGAAAAAGAGACAAGTTAAAATATCTAAATATCTATGCTTCGCTAGAGGATAAATGAGGGGAGCTTTGATTCGCCACAAAATATCTACATGCTTCGCTAGAGGGTAAATGAGGGGGGGCTTTGATTTGCCCCAATATTTCTACATCGAGGGGTTAATAGGGGACGAGTAGTCCCTTATTTGGCTCGGGGGTTATAGGGGGGAGAGCCAAGGCTCCCCCCTAGTAAAGAAAATGGATGCTCCAAAAATCTCTCTTATATCAAAATTATCTAGAAAAAAAAGGTAAACACCACTAAATCTCTTATAAATAAAATCAACTAGAAAGAAACGATAAACACCACTGAATCTCTTAATATTATATATTTTTTGTTAAATAAGATAATAGCGTGGTTCAAATCTTCTATAGGGGGAGCCTTGGTGCTACGCTACCCCTAGCTAAAGCACCCTTCGGGTATAACCCCCAGCCACTTAAGAGGTTTTTTAACCATTGCTTTGCTAGGTGCTATGCTAGATATGCAGTAAGATGTTTAAGTGAATGGAGAAAATTTTAATAACTGCATAAGACAATAGTTTCGACAGCTGAGCTGTCTCGCTATTCTCTAAAAAACCCTCTAGCGTAGCACTCTTCGAGTAAGAACCCCCTTTTTGTGGTGGTAGAGATTTTGGGAGACACCACGAGCTATATAATGTAATACCCATTGACAAGAATTCCAATATATATTATAATATCTACGTTACACTTCTGTAGATTAGAAATAATCTATTACAATATTTTTATCTCATACTTAAAATAGTATTGAGTTATCTTTTGATAATTCTTTTTTATTCTCAAAGTATTTAGATACTTTTTTGCACATTTATTTTGTGCTTTGTCCAGCCATGGATAAATTTATATAACTGCTCATAGAGCTTTGTATAATTTCCATGGTTGGGTACTAGATAGAAATATTTAAGATTCTGTTCTACGGGAGTGTAACAATACAAACTCTATGGGCTTTTTAGAGATATAGGAGCGAAAGCGACTAATAGCTCTTATCCAGTGAGCAGAATTGCGAAACTGGATACCTTAAACATTAACAAAACCTCATAGTAGTGCCTATATGGCAAATTATGGGTTTTTTTTTAGAGATATAGGAGTGAAAACGACTAATAGCTCTTACTCAGCATAGCCGAGTTAAGAGCTATAGGAAGAGTTATTTTATAAAATTAGATAGGGGCGGAATGATTCTGATGATCTCATGGGATTGGGGTCGGAACACCTAGCGAAGCAGGTCGGAACACCTCTTATTGAGGGGGAGCCCCTATCATTTTTATTTATTTGGAAGATTGATTTAATAGAGATATCTATTTATACTGTGACTTAGGTAGGGATAGATGCTTATATATTATATTATTATCTGGACGGTGTCCTTCAAACTCCAAAATCGTGCCCTTTGGGTAGGTGTTTTTTTTGATTTTTTGGTTAGATTCACGTAAACGAACAATCAAGAATATATAAAAAGTTTTAAACGAAAAAAGACAGATAGCATTATACTATCTGTCTTTTATAGATTTTTATATCTTGAAAGAATGGGATATTTATATTTTGGCTTTACCTAAGGTGATATTATGTTTCGCCACTAGCACTCTAGCTCCCATGAAGGATACTCTTAATATTTCGTCTACTGTATAGACAAGACAAATCCCTAAGACTCCCCATTTTAGAACGCCTACAAAATAGTAAGCTTGTGCTACAATGGCACAAAGTCCTATAATTTGGACAAAGATACCCCACATTGTAATGCCCATACCATGAAGAGTGCCGTTAAAGACTTCCCATAATGTTCTAGGAATGATAATAATAACCATCGCTGGGATATAGATTTTTAGTAAATCAACAGTCGCTGGGTCGTCGGTGAAAATGTGAGCCATTTGGGTGGGGAAAAAAACATAAATAGCTGAAATAGCTATCGCAATACGAAGGGCATCTCTAAGCCCAAATCTCATTATTTTGAATAATTTGGGGATGTTACGAGCACCAAAAGCTCTACCTGATAAGTTGGTGATGGCTAATATGTACCCAGAATACATTCTGAATCCAAATTCGGGAAGGGTCACAAAAAAGAACATAAATCTATTTAAGGTAGGGTCTGTTTGATTGATAATCCATACAAGGAAAACACCTCCTAAGCCCCATAAAATCATGTCTATACCCACGGGGAAACCCATTCTAATGGTCGTCCAGACATAGTTTTTATTAGGACTAAGAATCCCTTTAAGGGTGGGCGTGACAACTGTTTGTTTTTTAAGGTAGTAAAACATGATCGCAGCACCTACGGCACTACTAAATAAGGTGCCCCACGCTGCTCCTGCTATTCCTAATTCGGGGAAAAAGAAATCTCCATAAATAAGAACTCGATTTGCGAACATGTTTACGACAACTTGTACCAATCCTGTAACCATAAAGGGATAGGTGTAGCCTGTTGTGGCAAAAAGCGCTTGCATTCCTTTATAACCTATACCTTGAATGAGATAGGTGTAGGCTACTACGTGGATATAATCTAGGGCTATTCTCTGAGTTTTAGGGTCTGGGGTAATAGCAGAATAAATCGTTTCTGCTCCAAAAAGCCAAAAAAGCCAAAAGGAAATACCGACGACCCCGTATACAAAAAATCCATTTTCTATGTAGCGTTTTACTTTAGTATAGTCTTTCGCTCCGAAAGCATGGGAGGCGGGAATCACTGTCCCCATGTGCATATAATCTATTAATTGATTGAGGGTCATAAAGGGCATCATAATGGTATTGAGGATGTCTAAGCCACTAGGGTCATAGTGTCCTATAAAAATAGAATCCGTAACGGTAAGTGCGTAGAACGTGAGCGTATTGATAGATAAAGGCCAAGCGATACGATAAAGTCTTCTCGTGATGAAGGTATCGCCTATGTTTTTTTCTTTTGAACCACCAAAGAGATTGGTGATATATTGTATTATTTTTAACATTTATTTTTCCTTTACTCTTAGAAAAAGAGTAGCGTATAATTTAAACAACAAAGCAAGTGGTAGCAATTAAGCAAAGAAAAAAAGAAGCTAGTAGGTAAGGATACAAAAAGCAGCCATATACCAATGAAATCTATTGAAAATTCTGGTTTTAGGGGCAAGATCGAAAAATGAGGAAAAGGGGATGAGGGAAGAGTATTTTAATAATGTGGTATTGATTACCATAAACATACCTCTTGTCTCTATATTATAAGCTTTTTAAATTTAAAGTCAATATTTTACAAAAAATAGAAGCTTTTATTTCTTATAAATACTCTATAAAGTAGAGGGTAAAATCCGAAAATAACTATAGTACCCTCTAGCTATATTTTATCTATAAGATTTGACAAAAATGGTATAATTTGATACAATTAAATTGAAAAGGATACAGGAGTTTTAATGCGCTTATTATTTTTCCTATTTTTATCTATCTTTCTCTCCCAATTAAGCTTGCCTTATGCTCAAGAAACTCAAGAATTTTCAGAGATTGTTCCTGAAAATTATTCTACTGTCTCAGGTTTGTCTGAAGAGGCTGCCTTATCTATCGAAGTCGCACAAGAAGAAAAAACTGATGAAGCTCCTAGTCTTTCTTTATTTGAAGCAGTGGTTAATAATGACAAAGAGTCCGTAGGCGCTCTTATCCAAAAAGGAATAGATATTAATACAAGGGATCTCGCTTACAAAACCCCTCTCATGTACGTTACCGACAAATCCATAGCAATCGCTGAATTATTAATCGCTCATGGAGCTTATATTAATACAAGAGATAGTTTTGGTAATACGATTCTGATGATGGCTAGTGAAAAAGGTTATATAAAATTAGTAGAATTCTTATTAATGCATTCTATCCTCGTAAATACAGATAATAGACATGGGGTATCTGCCCTCCATCTCGCCGTACAAAATGGACATACAGAAATAGTGAGCCTCTTGACAGATCATGGTGCTAATGTACAACACCCTATGCCCCACGGGCTCCCTCCTATTTTTGAAGCAACAAGAAAGGGCTATTCTCAAATCGTACTACAACTAATAGCAAGAGGGGCTAGTCCTAATTCCCTTATCCCTAAAACGAAAACATCTTTATTGGCCGTGGCCAGTGCTTATGGTACAATGTCCATGGTGCAAATATTAATTGACTCAGGGGCAGATATTAATCTCGCAAATAATTTTGGGGTGAGTCCTATTTTTTTAGCGGTGGCTAAAGGGCATTATGACGTGGCTGAATTTCTTTTGGAAAATGGGGCTGATATTTCTATAAAAACAGAACAAGGTCTTGTTATAGATGATGTAGTAGGAATTGACGACAAAAAAATGAAAAAACTCATAAAAAAATATAAATAAGCAAAAACAGAACAAGGTCTTGTTATAGATGATGTAGTAGAAATTGATGACAAAAAAATGAAAAAACTCATAAAAAAATATAAATAAGCAAAAACAGAACAAGGTCTTGTTATAGATGATGTAGTAGAAATTGATGACAAAAAAAATAAGTGAATAGTAAATAAGTGTTATTTGAGGTGCCCATGAAATTCTTATTTTTTCTAATGATTTTAAGCAGTACCCTCTCCCATGGTAGAGATATTTTTATGTATTCCCAACTAGGGGATTTGGAAGCTATAAAAGCAATTCCCGAACATATAAATCAAATTAATGGGACAAATGATATTGGTTGTACCCCTTTAATGGTGGCCATACAATATAAACATACACACTTAATTACTTATTTTTTACAAAATAATGCTAATATCAACGCTTCTAACTCCTTTGGTTTAACTCCTTTGATGATAGCGATACAAACACAAGACAGTCATCTTAGCTCTTTTTTAATAAAGAGAGGAGCTGAAGTTAATGCCCTAGATAATGGGGGTAATACACCTCTTTTTTATGCTGTAGAAGAAAATGACCCTTATTTGATTTCTCTTTTAATAAAAAATAATGCCAATAGTAGTATCGTAAATCATGCTGATTTGTCTCCTCTTATGTTGGCTAGTGAGCTAGGTTATGAGCAGGCTATTATCCCTCTTCTTTATCATATTGATGATATAAATCTCCCAAATAGTAAAGGGGCTACCGCTTTAATGTTAGCAAGTGGTTATGGAAATCGTAATAGCGTAGAAATACTCCTACAAGCTGGGGCTAAGACTGATATTAGAGATAAAGACGGTTGGACAGCTCTTATGGGCGCCGCAATGGGTGGCTACAAAAAAGTAACGAGTTTGTTGCTCTTGTATGATGCAAACCCTGATCTTCAAAATCAAGATGGGCTTAGTGCTGCGATGATTGCTTCTGCTTTTGATAACCCTACGATTTTAAGAATGCTTATTATGAAAAAAGCAGATCTCACACTCAGAAATGCTCAAAATCTCTCTGCTTATCAAATAGCAAAGCTCAATAATAATTATAGTGTTATCAATCTTTTAGATTCTGTAGGGGTTATTTCTGAAGATATTGATATGGATCAAGTAATAAGAGAAAAATTATAAATAAATTGGATAATATAGAATCCTTTTGTGGAAAATTTAACTTAATATAGTATAAACGTAAAATTACTGGCATAGTATAGGAAGTAATATGACATTTGAAGAGTTTTATGAAACAAATAAAACTCTTGTTTATCGACTGTGTAGGGCAAAAACCAGTCGAGATTTGGCAGAAGAAAGCACGGCTAGGGCTTTTGTAGAAGTATGGAAACGCTGGGATAAAGTTTCAGAAATGGAATCACCCGTAGCTTATACGGTAACCATCGCAAGAAATATAGCTTATAAAGAATTTATGAAATCTAGAACACGTATGTTTTTTGGCTTAGATACTATTGAAGATATCGCTGATACCGTCAATACTCCTGAGGCTGAAAGTATACAATCAGAAGCTTTAGAACAATTGTGGGATGGATTAAGCCAGCTCTCGTCAAGAGAACAAGAGATTATTATTTTAAAAGATTTAGAAGAACGTTCTTTTCAAGAATGCGCTGACATATTAAAATTAAGTGTTAGTGCAGCAAAATCCTTGAGACATAGAGCGAGAGAAAAACTAGCTCTTATCCTTAAAGAAGAAATGGGAGGATTGTATGAATCAGAATGATTTAAACAAATACTTAAACATAGCGAAATCAGAAACTATTGATTTCGACCGTATAGAAAGAAAGCAACAAGCTTTAATAAGAGCTCTGCCTCCTAAAAATTATATGCACCCTAGAGTGCCTATTATGACAGCTATGGGATTATTAGCCATAGTGTCTATTTTAGGAATATCTAATTATAGATATCAACAGACTCAACAAGCTATGGCTTTTAATGCTCTAGTAGAAGAAAGAGACCAGGCAATGAATTTAGATTATACTTATACAACTCTAATGTCTGCTTATAATAGAAATTTAGAGGATTAAAGATGAAGTATTTATTATTAGTCACTTTAATGGGTACGGTTTTACCGACTTATAGTCAAAATCATATGAATTCTAAGATGAATAGAAACTCTGATTTTGAATCTCAAATGTTAGCAGAACATAATGATCAAAAGCCCCCAAAAAAATCTTCTTTTAGCTTTTGGTTTTTCTCCTCTAATGATAAAGATAAAAAAAATAATAAAAGCCAACATATGGGTCGTCGTTCGAGACATATGAGGATTTTTGATACTCATGCTATCTTTGACTTTGATACAGAAATTGAACAAGCCATGGCTGACTCTAAAGAAAAAAAAGAAGTCTTCCTAAAAGATTCTCGTTTACTTAATGCTCAAATAACATTCTATGAACAGGAATTGATTTTACTGGTGAATGAACATAGATCTGGTATAGATAAATCTCAAGAAATCCTCGATGTCTACACAAAACTCTATGAACTTTGTTACCAAAGTTATGAAATGATGTACGTTCATACTCAAGAGATATCTGGTATTTTTAAAAATACCTATGCAGAGTACGATGTGAAGACGAGAGAAAAAATCGCTGACTCATCAACCAATCCAGATGTTCTCGTAGATGAGCTCGTAACTCGTTATACAACATTCTTATCAGAAACTGACTAATAAATATAAAAGCCCTTCTTTCGAAGGGCTTTTTTTATGGTGAATTTTAGAAATTAACTTCCTCTTCTTTAGAGAAGATGTTTATCATTTTTATAAAAAATTTTCTTGTTTATCTTTATTTATGAGTTTTTCTAAGCCTTTAATAGCAACTTTTATAGGAAGATCCATATCATAAACGTATTCTACTTGCCCTTGTTTTCTTCTTTCTTGATTGGCTAAAATGAGCATTACAGCACCTGCTCTTACGCCTTTGGCTTGAGCAATAGCAAATAGGGTAGAAGATTCCATTTCTGAGGCTATAGTTCCTACTCTAATGTAAGATTCCCATCGTGATAATAAATGGTCGGCTACTGCCATTGATTCAGGGGCATGCTGAGCGTAAAAAGCATCTTTACAATGAACTAATCCTACGTGGTATCCAGCTTTGATTTCTTGGGCTCCTTCCACCAGCATATCTAAAACCTCAAAAGAGGGAACGGTGGGGATTTCCATAGGGAGATAGGCATTAGGAGTGTTATCTGTACGTATTGCACCATCAACAATGACTACCTCTCCAGGGATCACGTCTAATTGCATCCCTCCAGAAGTGCCTATGCGGATAAAGGTATGAGCCCCTAATTTAATGAGCTCTTCTACGGCAATAGCAGTAGATGCTCCCCCTATTCCATGAGAAACAACAGAAACCCTTTCCCCTGCTAGCGTCCCTGTGAACGTAACATATTCTCGGAAATCTGCTATAAATTCGGGATTTTCTAAATGAGAGGCTATTACCTCACAGCGTTTAGGATCTCCCGGCATTAGAATATATTTACCTATGTTTTTAGATTGTAGTTTTAAATGATGTACTAATTCGTGATTTTTTTCTGCTTCTATATTATAAAAAGCTTTGGGATAATTTTTATTCATGATTAGCCTCCTCATCTTCCTTAGCAAGAATCACCAAAGCATCTAGAGCTGTTTGAATAACAGTCTCTATACTGTGAGCTTGGGGGGTGGGAACGTTCATTCTTTTGAGATTGGGCTGTTCTACCACCTCAAAAATGCCACCTGCCCTCACCTTTCTTAGCATAGCTACGGTGAAAATAGCAGCAGCTTCCATCTCTGAACATAGCACACCTGCCTTAGTATACCAATGGAGCTTTTGCTCTTCTCTTTCTCTAAAGAAAGCATTTTCTGGCTCTAGCTCTGTATAAAAAGCATCTTTACTATGGACAATCCCTATATGAAAAGGGTGGGTGTTTTTTTCAGCAGATAACTGTAGGGCTTTAATGATTTTATAATTCGCTCTCGCAGGGACTTCTGGGGGCATATACTGATGGGCTGTGCCTTCATCTCTAACTGCCGCTTGGGCGATGACCATTTGTCCTGGGAGAACATTGAGTTTTAGTCCTCCTGAAGTGCCTACTCTAATAAAAGTATGCGCTCCACAGGTGATTAACTCCTCTACGGCAATAGATGCAGAAGGCCCTCCTATTCCTGTAGAACAGACAGATATAGGCACCCCTTTATAAGTCCCTGTAATCGTGACATATTCTCTATAATCGGCTATCATTTGAGCATCGTCTAAAAATTCTGCGATTTTCGCACAACGCTTTGGGTCTCCGGGTAGTAAGACATAAGGAGCAATATCACCTTTTTTAATCTTAAGATGATATACGAGTTCTTTAGGGTCACCACTCTGGTTATAAAAAGCTTTTGGAGCTGACATATCTTCCTCCTGTCTATTATAGATATTATAATAGTATCTATAACGATATTATATATTATAATAGATAATATATAATTAGCAATAATAATATTGATTTTTATTAAGATAAATCTTACAATAAGAAAAAGGAGTTATTTTTATAATTTTTCCTTTAAAGCTATAGATTTTCTAATTAATTCCGATGACAAATTAAAGGATTCAATATCTTTAAATAGGAGTAAATAGTGATGAAAATATTATTATTAACCTTGTGCCTCTTCTTTAATTATAGTTATGGAACGGAAAGCACTTTTTATAACGAATATAATTATGGGGAAACTTTTGACAAGGATAGCGCTTATTCTATAGATTATGACTATTATCCTTACGAGGAGACAGAATTATCTCCCCAAACTCCTATAAATACTCCTGAGTATATTACGCCTCAGTATGAATATTATGTGGAAAATCCCAAAATAGAAAACCCACCTCTCTTTGATCAGCTCCCCTACAAGGAACAAGATTTAATTACCCTTTCTATTCTTAAATATCAAGTAGAAAGTCAAAAAAATATATTGTATTTTTCCCCTGCTCTCAATGATCTTCAAAATGAAATAGCTTACCTTAATTTACAAATGGATACCTTAGCTACTCTTACAGCCCCTACTCCTATGGATTATACAACGATGAATTCCCTTGCTAAAGTTTTAGTAGAAAAAGAACAAATGGTATCTAATATTAAGAAGCTTAAGGAAAGAAATGAGATTTTCTTAAACCTTGAATTAAGAGAACAGATACAAACAACCGTTAATGATTGGCTTCAACTAGAGTTAAAAATACAAAATAATATTTTAACAGAACTTATACAAGAAGTTGGTATGCGTATTAACGCTAAAAATAGCTTTTATAAGTAAAGGATTTTCATGAAAAATTATATCTTATGGATGATATTTCTTTTCCCTATTACCCTGTTTTCCCAAAGTCTTATTCAATTAACAGAAGATAATAACTATTCTGGTGTAGTGGATGCTGTGCAAAAGGGTGCTGATATTAATCAAATGGATTATTCGGGATTTACAGCTCTTCATATAGCATCATGGAATGGCTATGAAGATATCGCTCACTTCCTCCTCCAACAAGGGGCTAGTCCTGTTGTTAAATCTTCTGCAGGAAATATGCCCATACGTTTTGCTACTCCGACTATTAGAAATCTTCTTTTAAGATACGGTGCTTATGAACAAGAGGAAGAAAATATCCAGATCCCTCTCTTTATACAATCTACGAATGTTTATATAGAACAACCTGCACCTCCCCCTCCTCCTCCTCCTCCTCCTCCCCCCCCAGCGAGCTATACCACAAATATCTACAATGAATCTAATTTTGTTACGAATCTTATAACTGAAGTGATTGTTGAGTATGATTATCCTAAAAAATCTTATGATCTTCTTGCTAACGTGAAACCTAGAGATAGTTTTATGTCTCATAATTGGGATATTTATGGAAATAATAGTATACACCAAGCTGCTCGAGATGGGGATATTGCTGCCGTATTAGAACTAGTCGAGTTCGGGGTCAATCCCAAGGCTAAAAACCCTCAAGGGGATACGGCTTTGAGATTTGCCGCAGAGAACAATCATTTAGAGATTGTACAATTTCTTGTAGAAGATATAGGTATAGATATCAATGAAGTCAATTCGTCTGGATCTACGGCTTTGATATTTGCTACCTTGAATAATAACATAGAAATGGTGGAATATCTTTTACATATGGGAGCGAATCCCAACCAAACTGCTTCTGCAACGGTGAATAGAACGGTAGGCGACGAAGAAGTTGAAACTACGATTACAAATTGGTCTCCTCTAATGGCAGGAGCGCAATTAGGTAATATTGATGTTATTGACAAACTCATTCAAGGGGGCGCAAACCTCAACGCTACCGATTCTGATAACTGGAATTCTTTGATGTTTGCCGCACAGAATGGTCTTACAGATACCGCTCAATTCCTTATTGACCAAGGGATAAATTATAATATTGAATCTAAAGATAAGCATACTGCCTTGAGCCTAGCGAGAGATAGTGGTAACGACAAATTAGTTGCTGTACTGGAAAAATCTAACGCTCTATCTTCTTCTGTTCCTCTAATGAGTTATGACGAAACTACAGTTGAAGAAATGGTCGATGGAGGCTACGAGTATATCGACGGAGATGTCGACGGAGGCTATGCAGACGAGGAAGCAGATGCTGAAGAAGAGTAAAAAAATGTATAGATTATCTCTCATTATTTTCTCCTTATTACTGGGATTGGGTAATTTTTACGCTCAAGAACAATCTTCTTTATTTGAAGCAGTAATAAGAAATGATAAAGTTTTAGTAGATTATATGATTAGAAATAGAGCTGATGTTACCGCTGCTAATAGAGATGGCATGACAGCTTTACATATAGTATCTGACCCTAATATCGCTTATTCTTTAATTCTTAATGGGGCTAATATTAATGCCGCTAATAGAGCTGGTTCTACCCCTTTACACTGGGCAATTTCTTATAATCACATAGAAATTATTAGATTATTATTACGCTATGGGGCAGATACGGGCGCTCAAGATCATCTAGGAAACACCCCTCTCCATCTAGCTGTTAACAGCTCTCAGGAAATTGTGCTTATGTTAATTGTCTCTGGAGCGAATATTAATGCCACGAATAAAAGTGGTTCTACCCCTCTCGTGGAAGCCTTGTTAAGAAATAGAACAGAAAATGCTAGTTATCTAACCTTAGCTGGGGCTGCCGATATTAAAAACAATCAAGGTTTAACAGCTTCCTTGTTAGCTACTATTGATAGTACACCTGATGTTAAGATCACCTTAGAGGCTCAAGACTTAGCCCCTCTAATAAGAGAGATATTTATAGAAGATTACGCCGCCGCTACTCTTAGAATAGAGCAAGGCGATACTCTTGATGGGCTAGATGGCTTTGGAAATACGCCTCTTCATTGGGCTATAGCAAAGAAAAATAGACCTATTGTTCGTCTTTTATTATCTAAAGGAGCCAATTATACTACTATCAATGATAAAGATTTATCCCCTTTAGACGCCTTAATTGAACAAAATGATTTAAACTTTATGATCTATGTGCAAAAACTTCTTAAAGGAAAAACAAATTTTATTGATACCGCAACCAACACTACTGTAACCATTCAAAGGCAATAGTTTCTATTAATTTTCGATGAAAAATCAAAAAAGGGTTGACAAATAAAATAAAATATCCTATACTATATAAACAATGCGGTTGTCGTATAATGGTAATACCTCAGCCTTCCAAGCTGATGCTGGGAGTTCGATTCTCCCCAGCCGCTAGAATCCTCTCTTTTTGAGAGGATTTTTTTATAATTTAATGACTTTTTTCTTTACATAATGGTGGGAAAATGTTATACTAAAATTCTCTTATTTTTTATATAATACAAGAAATAAATTAATGAGATTTTAAAATAAAAAGGAGATCTACATGTTAGGATTATTCTATCAATTAGCACCTGCCGCAGCAGCAGTTGCAACTACTGGAGCCGAGGCGCCTCAGGGCGGAGGGATTATGTCTTTCCTACCTATTATTTTAATGGTTGGTCTTATGTACTTATTGCTCTTTTTACCTGAAAATAAAAGACGTAAAAAATTGAAAAAACAAATGGACGGTCTCAAACAAGGGGATAGAGTTATTACCTTGGGACATGTCATTGGAACAATCGATTTTATCGGTGAGAAAACTGTTTATATCAAATCACTAGATGCTAAAATAGAAGTTGCCAAAACAGGTATTGCTACCGTTCTAGAAGATGGAAAAGTTAGCTAATCGTAAAATAAAAGGATTTTTCTCATGAATAAAATAATGCGTTATATCGTCTTAATTGGTGTTATTGCTTGGGCTCTATGGGGGCTTTACCCTAGTTATCGTTGGTATATATTGACTCACCCAGACGATCAAGCCTTAATTGGTATGCCTGCTGAAGAGTTAGCTGTAGCTGATGTTGAGACAAGAGCTTATGTACAAGAGCTTAAAAAAATTCGTGCCAAAACTCTTTCTTTAGGTTTAGACCTACAAGGTGGTGTTTATGTGGCAGCTATTCCTGATGAAGATGATCTCCGTGAACAACTATTACGTCAATATGACGAAGATGATGTGGCGGTCAATGAGGTATTTGAAGCAGAAAAAGAAACGGCTTTAGTTCGTTCTTTAGAAATTATCAAAAACCGTATTGATGCTTTTGGAGTAGCAGAACCTGCTATTCGTACTACTTTTGACGGAAAAATTACTATTGAATTACCTGGTGTTAGTGATCCTAATCTTTTAAAAGAAGGGCTTTCTAAAGTAGGGAAATTAGAGTTTCGTTTTGTCAATCAAGAATTAATGAATGTCCTTGTTAGTCAAGGTGTTCCTTATGATGGTCAATATGGTGTCCTCTCTCAAGATGAAGTACCTGTTACTTTCATTCTCCCTAATGACACAGAGTGGGTATCTTATTGGGAAAATGATGAAACAGATATTCCTCAATTAAAAGGTTGGTATCTCATTTATAAAAGAATAGACTTGGATGGTACTTCCATAAGGTCTGCTCTTGCAGAAACAGATAATCTCGGACGTAATGTTGTGAGTTTTGAGCTTACCGACGAAGGTGGCGAAATATTTGCAGATATTACTAAAAATAATATTAATAAACAATTTGCTATTATTCTTGATGATAGAGTGCGTAGCGCCCCTGTTATTCAAGGGGAAATCCCTGGGGGACGTGGTCAAATTTCTGGAAGTTTTGGAGTATCCGAAGCTACTTATTTGGCTAATATCCTCGAAGCTGGTGCTTTACCCGTGCGTTTGAAAATTATTGAAGAAAGAATTATCGGCCCTCAATTAGGTGCTGACTCTATTAAGCAAGGACTTCAATCTTTAGCTTTTGGAGCGATCGCTGTGGTGGTCTTTATGATTGCTTGGTATAGAATAGCAGGACTAGTGGCATCTTTTGCCCTTGCGATGAATCTACTACTTCTCTTCTCTATTCTAGCTTCTATGGGAGCTACGCTAACCCTCTCTGGTATTGCAGGGATTGCTCTTACCGTAGGGATGGCAGTAGATGCTAATATTATTATTTTTGAAAGAATTAAAGAAGAAAGTAAAAAATCCAAACATTTTCTCTCCGCTTTTCATAATGCTTATGAACAAGCTGGAGCTACTATTTGGGATTCTAACTTAACAACTATTATCGCTGCTATTGCGCTTTCTGTCTTTGGTTCAGGTTCTATTAAAGGTTTTGGAGTAACTCTAGCCTTTGGTATTATTTCAAATATTTTCACCGCTCTATTCGTGTCAAAACTCGTTCTTGAAACTTGTATTGGCAAAAATAGAGAACTAAAATTATAGGAGTCATCATGCAAGAAATACAACAAAGCAGATTTTTAGATATTGATTTTCTTAGTAAAAGAATGATAGCTCTTATTATTTTTGTGGTCGCTATAGTGGCTGGGGGCGTAATATACTTTCAGTCAGGATTTATCCTAGGTACTGATTTTGCTGGAGGGATACGTATAGAATTTGCTGCCCCTAGTACTATTAAAGATTTACGTGCTTTTATCACAAATAATCAAATTTCTCTAACAACTCTAAAAAACTCAGCTGGTGAAGAAACTTTTTTACTCACCGCCCCCGCAGAATTAGGGCAAGATGGCTCTGGAGAATATTTACTTGATCCTATCAGAGAAGAATATGGTACAGACACTATCGTCACACTGTCTTCTGAGTATGTAGGGCCTAGTGTAGGAACAGATTTCGCTATACAAGCTATAAAACTTTTCGCTATTGTGGCGGGGCTTATTTTAGTTTATATCGCTTTTCGTTTTGACTTTTTATATGGATTAGGGGCTATTACTGCTCTATTCCACGATATGATTATAATGCTGGTGATTACGATTGTTTTGAGAATCCCTGTGGATCTTACGACAATGGCGGCTTTCTTGACGATTTTGGGTTATTCTATTAACGATACTATTGTTATTTTTGATAGAGTAAGAGAAAATCACGAAAAACTCCCTAATGAAGATTACTATAAAACAATCAATAAAAGTATAGGTCAATCCTTCCAACGTACTATTCTTACCTCTATTACTACCTTGTTTGTAGCTGGAGCTATTTATTTTTGGGCGGGACCTACTTTGAAAAACTTTGGTTTACTTCTTATTGTAGGGATTTTAAGTGGTACTTATTCTTCTATCCTTGTAGCTTCTCCTATTACCTACCTAGCATGGAAGAAAACCCACAAAGCGTAAATTAAATAAAAAATAGTTTTTAAAACTATTGACAAATGTGTGTAAATATATTATTATATTGATACACTAATGTGTTGGATCGCTAGCTCAGTTTGGTAGAGCACGTGACTTTTAATCACGGGGCCCTGGGTTCGAACCCCAGGCGGTTCAAGAATTTTTCTCCTGTAGCTCAGTTGGTAGAGCAGGTGACTGTTAATCACTTGGTCGCAAGTTCGAGTCTTGCCGGGAGAGCAGAAAAAAAGATCCTTTACTAGGGTCTTTTGTTGTATAAGGTGTTTTTCTATGTTGAGAATTATTAATAATATTTTTCCTAATTATATTATTTCTAAGCCTCCTGAAAAACCCTTGTATACTGCAGAAATATGTATCAGTACAAAGAATCATCTTTTTTTTATTCACACTAGCTCAAAAGACATCCCCTTAAATCTCCACAAAATCCTCTTCTCTTTATTTTCCGAAGAAGAACTTGAAATTAATTGTCATGAAGCGCCTCCTATGCTGATTTTACAGGAAGGGCTTACTACCTATTATAATGATGTTTATATTCATTGTCCTGTAGATTTTCTCATAGAAATAGCTAAAAAAATGGAATTAGTAAAAAAAACTTCTATTACTAATTTAGAAGAGCTTCATAAAGAATTGTTTCGATTTCTTCCTCAATTATTTTCTATTAGTAATTGGCAGGATTTTCCCGAAAAAGACTTGCAAAATATCTTCAATCACATGCTATCTAGTGGCCTTGCTACTCCAAAGATGTTTTCGTTATTTTTTGAAAAAGTCCCTCTTGCAAATCTCTCTAATTTTTTTTCTAAAAGAATAGCTCAGGAAATCTCAGAAGAAACCCCAAAAGAACCTACTCCTCTTGTCCTTCTTGATAATATTTATTATATTATTGAAAGAAATCTTATTATTTATCTCGAAGAAAAAAAATTAGAAGGACTAAAATTTTATCATGATCTCATCTCTTATTATTATTATTATTTTATGTCTTTATCTCTAAAAGATTTTGATTTATCTAAACTCTTTGGCATTCAAAAGCTTATTAATAAAAATAGTTTTTCTCTTTTTATTAATAAGATACCTCACAGCTCTCTTTTATCTTTTTTACAACATAGTCTTTCTTCTAATCAAAAAATATTAGCTAAAGCCTTTTCGTCTAAAGGATTTGAAAGGGTTTTAGACGACCTAGACTCTGTCCCCCATTCTATTCTTCTTTCCAAAAATATGCTCTATGCCCTTGCTCAATTAGAATACATGGGCTCAGCTATAAGTATTAATGACTTAGTTTCAAAAAATCTTCTTCAAGAAAGAGATTGGGAATTTTTGGCAAGAATGGGTGATATGAGGGATCTTATGCTCATGCTTCAAAGCATTGACAAGGGAGAAAAAGTGGGCTTAAAAGGTCCCATAAAAGATATTTATAGCGCTTTTGAAAATAAGAAAATTATTTTTCCCCAGATTGAGACAAGGTCTATTCCTAGAGCTAGAGAGCATTGTGGGGAAATGATTTTTTATTTGGACTTTATGGGATTTATCAAGCTTAAAAATTATTCTTGATATTTTATTTGATATTTGCTATAATATGGATAAGGTGCGTTTTTATGACAATTTTGGGTATAGAAAGTTCTTGTGATGAATGCGCATTGGCTTTGGTGGAGGATGGAAAAAAAATCTTGAGCCACCAGATATTCTCCCAAATAGCATTACATGCTCCTTTTTCAGGGGTCGTTCCTGAAATAGCATCTCGAAATCATTTGATGAAAATACTTCCTCTCTTAGAAGAAACTCTAAAAGATTATAATATACAGGATATTGATGCCATAGCAGCTAGTGTAGGGCCTGGATTGATAGGTTCTTTGGTGATAGGAACGATGACGGCAAAATCTCTCGCCTATGCCTTAAAAAAACCCTTTATCCCTGTGGATCATCTGGAAGCTCATCTTTATACCTCTTATTTAGGAGAAGAAATTCCTTTTCCCCATATTGCACTACTATGCTCTGGGGGACATACCCTATTAATAAAAGTCCTTTCTCATACGGAAAGAGAAGTTTTAGGGACAACGATAGACGACGCTATCGGTGAATCCTTTGATAAAGTAGCGAAAATGTTAAATCTCGGCTACCCCGGTGGCCCCATTATACAAGAAATGGCTAAAGGTGGGGATGAAAAATTTTGGACATTGCCTCATGGGCTAGCTGATAACCCAAAAGATAGATACCATTTTAGTTACAGCGGTCTTAAAACTGCTGTCTACTATCGTTTAAGAGAGCTTAGCCCCCCTTATCCTGTAGCAGATATTTGTGCTAGTTTTCAAAAAGCTGCTGTAATGAGTTTGTTAAAGAAGTTGAAAAATGTGTTAAAAGACACAAAGATAAAAACAATTATCACGGTAGGTGGTGTTGCCGCTAATCTAAGATTGAGACAAGAGCTGGATCTTTTAGAGAAGGAAAACTACCATATTTACCATGCACCTCTCTCTTTATGTGGAGATAACGCTGCTATGGTCGCAGGAAGAGCTTATGTAGACTTCCTAAACAATACTTATGAGAAAAAATCTTGGGATAGCTATGCTAGATTCCCATTGATAAAAAAAGGACAACGATTATGATTACTAAAAAGCATTCTGTGTTATTTGTGGTACAAGCTGGTAAGAAATACGGTACAGGACACTTAAAAAGAATTCTTAAAATTGCCCCTTACTGTGAGACCCCCTTTTTGTGGATTATTACAGACCTTAAAGAGGTAGATCCTTTGAGAGATCTTGTAAAAGAATTTCCTCATCAAATTACAGATTCTAGAGATAAAATACACGTGTCTGATATTTTAAAAGACACCCCCTATGATTTTATTGTGAGCGATTGTGTGAACCTTAATAATAGCCTCGTGCTAGGATTAAATGAATGCCCTATCCCTATGATTTCTTTTGATAATGCAGAATTAGGTCTCTCTTCTGAGATTCATATTGCTCCCTTACCCAGCGCTGAATATAAACAAGCTAATTTTTTAGAACTCTATCACACTCCTATCAATAAAGAATTTTTTATGGAAAAAACCGAGTATACAGGTGTTAAAAATGTTCTTGTGACAATAGGTGGGAGTGACCCTCATAATATAGCTGAAAAAGTGATTAAGACTTTGAAAGATACTCCTTTTAAAGTAACAGTAATCGCTGGCCCTTTTAGTAATTACAAAATAGAAGAATCTGATCAAGTAACAATAGTAAAAAATATTACAAATATTGCCCCCTATATTAAAAATAGTGATTTAGTGGTCTGTGGCCCTGGTTTTACTATGTTAGAAGTACTAGCTGCTAACAAATATATCGTCGTTATTGCCCATAATTTAGAACAATATCAAAGTTTAAAACCCATACCTTTATTAAATCCTTTACTTGAAAGCTTCCTTCTTACTCCGAAAAAAATAAAAACAGCCATTAACAAAGCCAGTATAGGGCGACTCAATATCCCTGAAGGATTTTCTTTTGAAAAATGGTGGTTGGAATTAAGCAATAATATTGCGGGAAGACCAGCTTCTTGTCCTCTTTGTGGCTCTTATCACAAAACATCTATTGCTCGTAATAGCTCTCAAAATCAATTTTCCTGTAATAACTGCGATAGTACTTATTTGTACTATATTCACCCTCTAGCACAAGAAGAAAATCTAGATTTTATCGTAGCTAACAATGTAGAGCAAGCTCAACAAGGATATAAAAGAGCAGTTCTCAAACAAAAAGAAGATAGTAATAGAAGAGTCTTAATCATAAAAAAAATACTCCCTATTCCTACTTATCAGTCTTATAAATTAATTGATATTGGAGCAGAACACGGTATCTTTGTTCAAGAATCCAGTCACAATGGATTTTCCGCTCAAGGGGTGGAATTATCTAAATTTTCTCGTCGTTTAGCTCTAGAAAATAATAATATTACTCTTGTCGATTCTATGGATAAAGTCTATGAGACAGGCCCTATTTATAACATTGTAACAGCATGGAAAAACATTGAACTATTAGAAAACCCCTACCAATATATGAAAAAGCTATCTTCTATTGTTACCCTAGGTGGCTTACTTGCTTTTCGTATACCTGTAGTAACCCCTACCCCTTTTAATAAAGGATTTTTCCGTGTAACAGAAAAAGGCGGACGGTTCCTCGCAGAAAGAGTGGGTATTAATATCGTTCAAACGAGTCGTTTTGTGAATGAATATAAAGAAGAGTTTATTGAATTCTACGGGATTAAGAGAAGTGAAGCTTAATGGACTTTATTAAACCATTGTCTTTTGGTCAAATTACTACCTCAAACAATCTCATATTAGCCCCCCTTGCTGGTTATAGTCACACATCTATGCGTATGATGAATAGAAAATTCGGAGCAGGCTATACGGTAACAGAAATGGTCAGTGTCGCTGGGGTTTTGAGAGAATCTCCTAAAACCCTTCGTTATGCAGATATTTCCGATGCTCCTAATGCCACCTCTATCCAAATATTTGGAAAGGATAAACCTCAAGAATTTTATGAGGCGTCCAAAATCCTACAAAAAATCTTCAATGTAAAATCAATCAATATTAATTTTGGATGTCCTGCTCCTAAAGTCTTAAAGACAGGAGCAGGCTCTCGTCTCTTAGAAGATCCTCAAAAAATTGCCGATATTGTCAACGCTGTAAAAGATAGTGGCGTAAGTGTTGAGGCTAAAATTCGTTGTGGATTTTCTTCCGATAATCTCGATGCTATTATTTCTGCTCTCGATAAATCTTCTGTTGATGTTATTATGCTCCATTGTCGGCTTACTTCTGATAGATTCAGGCATGGTACTGCTCAATGGGATTATTTTAGAAGAGCTAGAAATCTCACGAGTAAATTACTAATCGCTAATGGCGATATTAAAACTCCAGAAGACGCTCTCCATGTTTTCAAAGAATATCAAGTGGATGGACTAATGATAGGACGAGGGGCTATTGCAAAGCCTTATCTTTTCAAACAAATCCAAGACTATTGTTCTACAGGAGCATATACGACTCCTAGTCATCAAGAATTAATAGCCCTCCTCAAAGAATACGCAGAATTGTGGATTGAGGTAACGGGATCTGAGTCTGTTAGACCTCTAAGAGGTGCTTTAATGAGTTTGGTTTCAGGATTTGAAGGGGTGTCCAAAATGCGTTCTGCCCTATCTCAATGTATGACCTTGGATGATATTTATCTTGTTATTCAAGAGTATGAGACTTTAGTTATTTAATTATATTAAAGGTGGAAAAAATGAACAATTTTATTAGTACGGTGCTAAAAGGGATGCTCATCGGTATCGCAAATATTATCCCTGGAGTTTCTGGGGGAACAATGGCTTTTGTCCTAGGTATTTACCAACAACTTACAGAAGCTATAGGTTTTTTCCTTATTAGACCAGAAAAAAGAAAAGAATATATTATATTTCTTGGGAAATTAGGTTTAGGAATTATCTTGGGATTTTTAAGCTTTGCCAAATTGATTTCTTGGCTATTGGGTGTAGATCTTCCTGAGGGAACGCCCTTACCTCTTAGTTATGTGCCTACTTTTGCTTTTTTCTTCGGACTCATTTTAGGATCTATTCCTGTACTTGTGAAAATGCAAACAGATCTCAAGTGTAGTCCTATACGTATCTTACTCATCGTTTTAGGTTTTGGCTTATTATTTGCCCTTGCTTCTTTAAGAGAACCTTCTCGCATTGTCGCCGAACAAAGTAATATTATTAAAGATTTTGGAGTATTCAAAATCGTATCTCTTCCTATGGCTAGAATTATTTGGCTTTTTATTGTAGGTATTATGGCTGCTTTTACTATGGTCGTTCCTGGTATTTCTGGGTCTGCTCTTTTAGTCGCTCTAGGAGAATATGGTCCCATCCTTAACTACATAGGAGAAAGATCTCTTACCCCTATTGCTTTTATAGGAGGGGGTGTTGTTATAGGGATAATTTTAGCAACAATGTTAATGGCTAAACTCTTAGAACATAGAGCTGGAGCTACTTTTTATTTTATCATGGGACTAATTGCCGCTTCCTGTGTGCAAATATTCTTCCAAATGTACAATGCCCATGCCCCCATAATAGCGTGGATTATAGCTATTCCTTCTCTGGCTGTAGGTATTTATATAGCTCTTATGAGTGATAAATTGCAACCCAAATCTTCTGAAGAGATAAAAGTTTAGTTATAAAAGCCCTCTTGTCGATAGTTACTCGAGAAACCTTGAAATTTTTTATAAAAGATGTCTCGTCTATAATCGCATAAGAAAAGATTTCTCATAGATAATTTAACATTAGAAATGTGGAGGCTGCAAGACATGACAAAAGAACAGTTGGATCAAGCTATTTCTAAGGTCCTTGAAACTCATAAAGATTTGATCAATATTATTAATAAGGTGACTCTTCTTCGCCTCAAAAAAATCAAAGAACAAGAAGAATCAAAAAATGATGAAAATCAAGAAAACACCTAAGATTATCTTAGGTGTTTTTATTTGAGAGATGTGTTAATTTAGCAATTAGAGAAAATTCACAGCCACAGTAATTTTGACAATAAATACAATGGTCTACACTTAATTCTTTGGATTTTTTAAATCCATTATTTTTTTTGAAATTAGAAACAAGATATGCTATACCTGTTTTTTTAGCATACGCTACCCCTATAGCATTTACTCTTTTTTCGTCCTTATGAGGGCTTAGGGTAAGGGTACTAGCCACAGCACTAAAACCATGCTCTAAAGCGTAGTCAAAAGTTTTTTGGAGACGCATACCATAACAGGTCGTACAGCGTTTACCTTTTTCGGGCTCATTTTCTAAGCCTTCTACTCTATCATACCATATTTCGGGCTCATACTCACCTTCTATAAAAGGACATCCTACAATATCTGCATAACGTTTAGCCTCTATAGCTCTTTTGTGGTATTCTTCTTCGGGGTGTATGTTGGGATTGTAGAAATAAATAACAATTTCATCAAAATGAGGGGCAAATTCTAAACATTTTTCCCAAGGAAGATGTCCCCTCAAAACTTCAACACAAGTCGTAACACAAGGGGCACAGCAAGTTTGTAACAATATTTTTTTCAATTCATACCTCTATTAAAAGCCCTACGGACGTATGTCTGTTCACTTTATACTTCTATTAAAGGACCGTGGGTGTGTCTATTGGTGATGATATAACGAACTTCTGGCAAATAATGATGTAAATCTTGATCTATCATACGTTCTATGTGAGACGTGCAATTACTATTTTCACTAATATGGAGAAACATTACATTCCTCGTGTTTTTACTAGCAATATCTTTAACAAAAGCGAGAGATTCGGGGTTAGAGAGGTGTCCAGCACCCCCAGAGATTCTGTCTTTCAGGTGTTGAGGATATCCACACGCTCTAAGCATAGAGGGCTCATAATTAGCTTCTATTCCTATAAAATGGGCATTTTCTGCTTTTTTAAGAATTTCATCATCATAAGAACCTATATCGGAGGCATAAAATACTTTTTTACCTCCAGCCATAAAATTGAAGCCTAGGCACATATCAGAATCATGAAGAACTTTAAAAGCATGTATGTTAATCTCACCTATATTCCAATCATCTCCAGCTTTAATAATATGACAGTCTTTTAGAGCTAAACCTGTTTTATTGAGCGTTTCTTGAGTGAGATAGACAGGAAGACGATAAGAACTAGCAATACGTTTAAGGTGGCGAACATGGTCTTCATGCTCGTGGGTAATAAGAATACCTTTTATTTTGTTAGGGTCGATATTTAATTCAGCAAAGGACTGTTCTACTTTAGGGAAAGAAAGTCCTGTGTCCACTAAAATGGCCTCTCCCTCACTTTCTACATAAAAACAATTAGCTTTACTACCACTAATAATAGAAGCACAACGCATCATTCCTCCTTCACACTAATAGTATAAAATATTTCCCATAAATATTCAAGAAATACTATCATAAAAATAGTATTTTAAACTAAAAAAGCAGCCCTCTAATGGGCTGCTTTTTAAATATACTGTTTTTAAAGTTTGGCTAACATCTTCTTAATATTAGTAATTTCTTTTTCTTGGTCAGCAATAATTTGATTGGCGATTTCTTTAATTTTTTCATTTTTAGTAATAGATAGAATAGATTTGGAAAGGTCTATGGAGCCTTGATGATGAGGTATCATACTAGCAAGATAATCAATATCCGCATCACCTGTCATTCTCATAGAAGACATTGTCATCAACATAGAATTCATCATTTTTTCTGATTCGTCTGCAACTTTTTTACTTTCTGCATCGCTATAGTTAATAGCTTCTTCATCTAAATTATCCATGTAAGCCTTGAATTCAGCAATCTCTTTTTTTTGAGCGCTAATGATATTTTGAGCAAATGTGAGAGCATCTTTGTCCTTACCTACTTTAAGATATTCTTCTGAGGAAAGTACAGCACTTTGATGATGAGGTATCATAGTGACTAAAAAGCCCTCATCAGGATTGTCGGTTTTTTGGTAAGAGACGAGCATCATAGGGGCAACAAAACTCTCACTAGGGGTTTCCATGCCCTCTATGGGAGGGTAGACTTCCATGTCCACTATGTCGGCTTGGTTTTCACCCTCTTTTCCACAGGCTACTGCACACAATAGTGCCGCTATTAGAGCTATTTTTTTCATGATTATTTCTCCTTGAAATATTTATCTTATTGATTAAATATATATAATTAAGTTGATAGAATCCAATATTTTTCTAAAAATGTGTATCATATTTTTTAGTATTTTTAGCTAAACTTAGAACTTCTTCATTTTTTATCTATTTTTAATAAAATTCTCCTTATTCTTTATAAATAATAAATATATCAAATATATCAAATATTTACTTGATATATTGTAAAAAAGAAAGTAAAATATATAAATTGGTTATAAGGAATAAGAATGATTTCTTTAGTCTTATACTACTTTTCTACTCTAGCAAAACGTATTCTTGTCTTATTATTATTTTGTTCCTTTATTTTATGGATTTTATTAGCTCATAATTATACTTGGGATCAAAGTTTTTCTATTTTCAGAGACACGGTATTGCTCTCTATCCCTTGGTTTTTATGGTTTCATCAAGCTTTTTACTCAGGGTTTTTAGCTCCTCATAAAACATCAATTCAATTGACCAGTATCCTCGTAGGAGCCTTCCTTTCTAGTGTGATTTTAATGATAGGATTTCCTTATACGCAACATGATTTACCTTTAGAAATAGAAAAATTACGCCCTAATATTGTAGCCCCAAGAGGTCCTATAGTGACTAGCCCTGCAGGGACTTTGATTTTAAATCCTCGGGAAGGTATTCATGAAATGTTCTCTTTACCCACGAGCTCGGCTCTGTGGATAACTTCTAATTATATCCTTTTTGATGAAATAGAAACAAACACTCATAGTTTTTCTTTAAAAAAGCCCCATTCTTTTTCAGAGTTTGGTTATTACCCTCAACAAGGGGTTTTAGTGCTGCCTTATGATAATTCTTACCCTTCTTTCCCCCAGTACAGCTTAGGGCAATACGTCATTCAAACTTGGTTTGATAATATGTTAGATTTAAATACCCAAATTGCTAATATTTATAAAGCCCTAGAAATGCCCCTCCCCCAGCAGACTAACAAATATTTTAATCAGTTATTAATTAAAAAAGAGGCAAGAACCAATAGAGTCCCTAGAGTACAGGGTGATGTCTTACAAGTGTTTCACGATAAGACTGTAGAAACTCAAGAAAAAATTCTCAAAAAAGATACTTTAAAAAGAATATCGAGAGAAAACAAAATAAAGCTCGTGGACTATCTTAGTATTTTTATCAGTCTTCTTTGTATTTTTACCTTTGCCTCTCTATTGGGGATTTTACTTACCCTAAGACAACATCTTTTGGGGGCTATTGTTTTAATATTAGTATCATCTCTTTACGTTCCTTCTTATTCGTCTTATACGATGAGTGCTAGTTTGGAATTACAGAAAGTGTTACCTCAGTACTCTTTTTTAATTATCCACACATTGATTTTTGGAATACTGTGTGTTTGTTGTCTAGTGGCTTACACCTTAAAAATAATCTTAAAGGAGAAACAACATCCCTAGAGTATTAATTGCTTTTCTTCTCCTCTTTTTAAGCTATACTATTGTTTTTGTAACACAATTCTTCTTTAATGAAAGTATGGTAGATGTGTTGAAGGGAAGCTTGGATTTTTATATTCCTCTTGCGGGGACAAGTTTATTTGTCGCTATTGTTATTAAGCAAACAAGAGAATCTAGGTTTCTCTTTATCTCTTGCTTCTTTTATATCCTTTTCCTTGTTGGAGTGCAATTTGGAATAAAAGAAGTTTTAATCCCTTTTTTAGAAAAAACACCAATCATTACCCCCGCTCCTGTAGATGCTTCTATGAAGATTATTTTACAAGAGTTTGAAACGATAGATGAATTGCCGTCTAAAAGAGGCTTAGTCGTTCAGCATAATAATGGGTGTTTTGTTTTTGGGACAATAGCTCAGCAAAACCCATCTTCTTATTTAGTACAAAATGCTTTTATAGGGAACTTGAGCCAATCTTCTCAACGCTATGCTCTCTACGCTCGGCATGGGAAAATAATAGATAGAAAAATAGTCCTCTATAAGGCTACTATCTTTTTAGTATCTAACGATGTGTTTACCCCTGTTAAAGATTTGCCTAAAAATTACACTATCCCTATTCCTTTTGATGTGAGAGCATTTTTTGACCTTTGGGGCGTGACGGACCCTAAAAATATTAAGCTCATCCCTATCATTATCAATAGGCTCTATACAGGGACCTTTGCCCTTCCTATTTTATTAGCATTAAGCTATTACCTCATAGGATTGGTAAGTTTACTGATAATAGCTACTATAGCTATCGCCTTTAAAAACACGGTGTCTTTTAAAGGTGTTGGAATATTAGGGGATGTCGCTGTGTTGGTTTGCTCTTATCCTCTAGTGCTTTTATTATTTTACTACTTATCCTTGATTACCGAAGCTATTATTCATTATAATATCAAAATATAAATACTATAATTATGGAAGGAGGATTTATATGAATCCTGAAATTTTAAAAAAAGCTCAAGAATGGACAACAGAAGAATATGACACGAGCACAAGACAAGAAATACAAAAACTGATTGATAGCGATAATGAAATGGAATTGACAGATCGTTTTTGGCAAGATTTAGAGTTTGGGACAGGGGGTCTAAGAGGTACTCGAGGGGCTGGAACAAACCGAATGAATATTTATAATATTCGTAAAGTTACCCAAGGACTAGCTAATTATATTCTCGGTCAGGGTGGCGCTAAAAAGGGAGTGGTCATAGGACGAGATTCCCGTATCTATTCTTTAGAATTTGCCCAAGAAGCTGCTTCTGTCTTAGTGGAAAATAACATTACCGTTTATTTCTTCAAAGATCTCGCTCCTACCCCTGTAATATCTTATGCTATTAGAGAATTAGGGGCGAAAGCAGGTATTATGAATACGGCTTCCCATAACCCCAAAGAATACAATGGCTACAAAGTATTCTGGGAAGATGGTGCTCAATTAACTCCTCCTCATGATAAAAATGTTATTGTTGAAGTGAGAAAAATCGATGAATTATCTAAAGTGCGTAGTGTCCCTTTTAAAGTAACAGAAAAATCTCCCCTTTTCCATTATTGTGATGAGTATTTGGATAGCTATGTGCAAGAAGCAAAGGGATTTGCTATTAATCAAAAACTCTGTAAAGAAACAGACCTTAAAATCCTATATTCTCCTTTACATGGCTGTGGGTATAAAATCACCCCTAAACTTCTCAAAAAAATAGGCTTCAAAAATGTAACCTTATTTGCCGATCAAGGGACTCCTGATGGTAATTTCACCAATGCCCCTTCTCCCAATCCTGAAGAACATAAAGCTATGCTCCCAGGGATGGAGTATGCTAAAGCTAATAATATGGATATTTTTATTGCAACAGACCCTGATGCTGATAGAATAGGAGTAGCTTATAAACATAGTAATGGTAATTTTGAACTCCTTAATGGTAACCAAATAGGGATCCTTATTGAATATTACCTTCTTAAAAACAAGCCTCTTGAAAACTCATTTTTGGTAAGCACTATTGTAAGCACTCCTCTTATTGGACAAATAGCAGCAGAAAACGAAGTCGCTTATAGTGAAGTATTAACAGGATTCAAATGGATAGCTATTGAAATAGAGAAAAATCTTACTGCTGGTAAAAACTTTTTATTTGGAATGGAAGAAAGCCACGGCTATAATATTTCTGATAAAGTTAGAGACAAAGATGGAGTTTCTGCTACGGCAATTTTTGCTGAATTAGCTGCCTATTATAAAAAAGAGGGTAAAACTCTAGATCAAGTGATTCTAGATATTGCCATTAAATATGGACACTACAAAGAGTCTCAGCACTCTGTTACCCTTTTAGGGAAAGATGGTGTGGATAAAATCAATGAAATTATGGACAATCTTAGAAAAAATCCTCCTAAAAAAATAGGTATGATAGAATTACTTAAAACTGTTGATTATCAAAATGATACCACAGGCTTACCTCCATCTAATGTACTCACCCTTCATTATGAAGATAATATAAGAATTATTGCTAGACCTTCAGGGACGGAACCTAAATTAAAATTTTACTTCTCTACTCATGGGGAAGTCGCCTGCATACATTGTGTCATAGAAGTAGAAAAAGACCATGAAGAAATTAAAAAAACTTTCCTCCAAATACTTAATATTTAAATAACTAAGAGAGAATATATAATGCAACTATTTATCAATAATACCCCTGTGGGTGTAAGTCCTCAAGAATCCGATACGATACAAGATCTATTGATAGCTATAAAAAAAGAACTAGAAGAAAATCTCATTATTGCATCTATGGCTGTTGATAATGAATACAAATCTATGGATGACCCTGTAATATTAGGGACTCTTGTGTCTAAGGTGGAGCAGATAGAACTAACAGTAGCTACAAGAATAGAAATTGGGATTTCTCTTTTAGAAGATGGAAAACAATTTATTAAAATTGGGGCTCAAGAGTTAAAAAATGGGTCTATGTCCAAAAAAGGAGAACTGATAAATAGTTTTGCTTGGATTTTGGAAAGCCTAGAGGCTCTCCGTAATTCTCTAGCCTTCCCTCCTATAGATATTCCCGTTCTAAAAGCTATTATTACCAATGCTCTCAAAAAAATAGATAATGGAATGAGTGATTTAGAGGATATGAAACGCCTAGGAAATGAGCTAGAAAAAGTGGCTGAACATTTTGAAATTCTCAAAGAAAAATTAATAAATGAAGAAGAATTTACAAAAGAAAACACCTATGCTCATCTCAAAGATATTCAAACTCGTCTACCAGAATTGGCTACTCATTTTCAAACAGGAAATGATTTGGAAGCCATACAACAATTATGTATTGTTATTGATACTATAGAGCTATTCACAAGGTACGTCGCCTCCAGAGTGGGTGATACAGCCATAGAAGAGCACGCTTTAGTGTTAAAAGATCTTTCTTTACAATTACTTAATGCTTTTGAAAATAAAGATTTTGTTTTAATAGCCGATTTAATAGAGTATGATTTAAATGATTGTATTGATAACATTCTAGAAAACGAAGATTAATTAATTAATTAATTAATAACAGGAGCATCTAATGCTAGAAGCGCACACGACACCATTGGCTATACTAGAAAAAATAGCCAATCTTATTTACACTAAAAGTGGGATTGTTTTCCCGCCAAGTCATATGAAAGTTTTAGATCAACGAGTACAAAGTAGTTTTAAAAAACGATTTGGCACTGTTGAAGATTTTGCCCATTTATTAGAAGTAAATGAAACAGAGTTAACAACCTTTATTGGATATGTAACAACCAATCACACTCTCTTTTTTAGAAGTATGGAGCAATTTAACGGACTTGGATCTACGATACTACCCGAATTAATAGAAAAAAATGCAGCTACTAAGCATATAGCAATATGGAGTGCCGCTTGTTCTTCTGGGGAAGAACCTTACTCTCTTGTTTTATATATTATGCATTATTTAGCAACTCACCATCACTCTGATTGGACTTTTGATATTATTGCTACCGATATAGATGAAACATCCTTAAAAGCAGCTCAAGAAGGTCTCTATAATTATAATTCCCTTAAATATATCCCTAAAGAATACCATGCATATATAACTATTAGTGAAGGAGAAATGTCAGAACGTGGTTTTTTAGAAAACGATTATATTATTATGCCTGATGCCGTGAAAAAACATATTACTTATGGTCCACACAATTTAATGGATAGCCCTAAAATTTATAATATGGATTTAATTCTATGTCGTAATGTGCTTATTTACTTTGATATAGAAACACAGAAAAAAGTCGTAGACAATCTTACAAAGGCACTGGCTCCCAGTAGGTATTTTTTTGTTAGCCCTTCTGAGACATTATCTGGAATATCCACTTCATTGCATGCTCGCATGCTTCCCAAGTGTATTTTTTATACCAATGATCATCATTAATTTTCAAGGAGAAGGGAAGCATGAGTAAAGGAAAAATACTTATTATTGATGACTCTGTGGTAGTCCGAAATTATCTCTCTACAATGATCTCAAGTGTGCCTAACTTAGAAATTGTAAGTTCTGTGCCGAATGGACATTTAGGATTTCAAAAAATATTATCCACAAAACCAGATGTAGTAATCCTTGATTTGGTTATGGCTGACGGTGACGCTCTTTATGTACTACAACAAATGGAAGAAGTTATTCCTTCCTCTGAGCGTCCTTTTGTTATTATATATAGCTCTACAGCACGCCATGGAGATCCTACGTTTACGAAGGCATTGAATTTTGGATTTTGTGATTTCGCCTTAAAAGTAGAAGCTACAGCCGAAGAATTAATTCCTAAACTAAGAAACACCTTCTTACCGAAAATATTATCAGGGATAGAAGCAAAAAAAACAAGGGAGTTATTAAAAACAGGCCCTAGCCTAGGTTTTGCCCCTAGAAGTTTATCTGATATATCTAAACCTAAAGAAACAAATAATAATAATAACATTCCTTCGGGAATACAAGCTCTAAAGGATGTTTTAGTTACTAAAAGGGTATATCCTAAACTTTTGATCATTGGTGCTTCCACGGGTGGACCCCAAGTTGTAAGAGAAATCGTCCAAAGTCTTGACCCTAGAATTAAAATACCGATAGTAATTATACAGCATATGCCCGAAGGCTTTACGAAATCTTTTGCAAAAGAATTGGAAGAGGCTAGTAGCTTTAAGGCACACGAGTTACAACATAGTATGCCCCTAGAAAATGGTAATATTTATGTTTTCCCTGGTGGAATGCATGGTCGCCTTAGTGCTTTTGGAAATTTATTTGTATACTATAGCGAAAGAAAAGATTATACAGCTCATCCTTTTAAACCTTCTATCAATCTTGCTATAGAACACCTAATGGACTCCTTGCACGGTCATGTTATTCTCGCCATCCTCAGTGGAATGGGAACAGATGGGGCTATAGGAGCTCAGCAATTACATAGCAAAGGATCCTTTGTCATTGCACAAGATGAAGCCTCTAGTGCTGTATGGGGAATGCCCCGTGCTGTTGTAAAAAGTGGTGCTGCCGATATTATTTTGTCTCAGGACGAACTAGGAAAAGGAATTCAAATGGCTTTAACGAGCTATTATGTATAATTCTGTGGAGGAATAATGGACGAATGGAAAGAATTGATTGGAGATTTTCTAGAAGAAGCCTATAGTCTTATAGAAAATCTCGAAGAAGAATTACTTAACTTAGAAAAAGATTTGTCTGATAAATCAGGAATTGATACTATTTTCCGTGTAGCTCATACCATCAAAGGTGGAGCTGGAGCAGTAGGATTCGATGACGTCACTAAACTTACTCATATTATGGAAGATGTCCTTGATCTTGTCCGTAATGGGAAATATTCTTTCAACGAAAATGATATCTCTTTACTTCTAGAAGTAAAAGATGAATTAGAAATCCTCTTAAAAGCCCATGAAAGCAATCAAGCACACCCTTTTGAAAGAGCAGCAGGACTAATCAAATCTTTAGAAAACCTAAAAGAAACTGCCCTTAATGGAGGAGTACCTAAAGTGAATAGCGACACACCCGTCACTAGTGCAGTAAGCACTGCTACTGCTGTTGCAGATGCAAATGAAGAAGAAATATTAAACCCTATTGATCTTTTACCTGTAGCTGCACGTTTTGGTCTTACAAATGATCAGATGGCAAGTATTCACGAAGCGGTAAATCTCGAAGAAACCTTGGTTTTTATCGAAATACGTTTTAATGAAAGTTATGAACTGAAAGAAGTGGGACCTTTTGAAATATTAAACGTGATAAATAGTTTTACAGAACCTATTATTATGAATCCTACCCCTGAATGTATGGATGAAGAATATATGCCTTATCTGAATGTTGTAGCTTCTTGTCAGGAATCTATAGAGTACATAGAAAACAAACTTTCTCTCGCAGATGTAGTAACAAGAGTTACTGTTAGGGTGGTTAGTCCTGACTACTTAGCAGAAATAGAAAGAGGAATATACGGCTCGAATGCTCCTACTGAAGAAGCTCCTATCGTAGCTCCTCCTGTTGCATCTCCTATCGTAGCGCCTGTCGTAGCCCCTATTCCAGAGCCTGTCGTAGCAGTAGTAAGTGACGATGAGTCTGAGGTCGTAGACCTATCTCCTTCCGATCAAGTCTCTGCTAAAGAAGACGCTAAAGCTCCTGCTAAAGAAGAAGAAAAACGTAGCCCTACCCTAAAAGTAGAAAGCTCACGTATTGATGATCTATTAAATCTCCTAGGAGAGCTCGTAATTATCAGATCTGGTCTCACTCAGTTTGGCTCTGATTTGGAAAAATCGGTGCAAGATATTAGAACGAGCTTAAGAAGTTATTTATCCTCTTCCACTCCCTTGCCTCTCCATGAAGATCCTGACGTCAATATACAAAGAAATGATCAGTTTAAAGACGCTTTTTCTCTTATTAATACTAATATTGATCATTATATTGAATATACTCAACAATTATCTCGTATTTCATCTACCTTACAAGGGCGTATGATGAATCTTCGTATGGTTCCTATACAAACCGTTTTTTCTCGATTTACTCGTTTAACAAGAGATATTGCTAAACAATTAAATAAAAATATTGAACTGGTTATGGAAGGTGGAGAAACAGAAATCGATAAAGGGATGATTGATGACCTTTACGATCCCCTCATGCACATGATACGTAACTCTCTTGATCACGGTATAGAAATGCCTGAAGATAGAAAAGCTGCGGGAAAAGACCCTTCAGGTATCATTCAATTAAAAGCTTACCAAGAAGGCGATGCTATCTTTATTGAAATTGCTGATAATGGTAAAGGTATTGATGCAAATAAAATTGCTGAAAAAGCCTTAGAGAAAGGATTTATTACTCAAAATCAAATCAACATGATGTCCAAACAAGAAAAACTTTCTCTCATTTTAATGCCTGGTTTTTCTACTGCGGAACAAATATCCAATCTCTCCGGTCGTGGTGTAGGAATGGACGTAGTACATAGAAAAATCGAAGAGTTGGGGGGATCTGTCACCATTAATTCTGAGGTAGGAGTTGGATCTACTATACGTATACAATTACCTTTAACTTTGGCTATTATTCAAGGACTACTGATTGTAATTGGTGGGGTGCATTATATTATGCCTATTGCCTCTGTAGAAGAAACCATTATCCTAAACCCTAATGCCTTACATAAATTAAATAATTATCATGCTATTGAATTTAGAGAAAAATTGATCCCTCTAGTATCCCTTCCTAGCATACTTTACGGAGAATATGGAGAAAAATCGCTCTATTTACAAGAAGAGCTTGATGATTCTGTTTCTGTTAAAGAAAACACTACCCCTATGGTAGAAGAGGCTACTCCTATAAATATAGCTGTTGACTCTCCTCTTGTAGAAGAAGCTGTCCTTGTGGATAGGACTGTTGTAGATATGGATAGTCCTGTTGACTCTTCTGTGACAGAAGATGCTCCCCTTATGGATACGTCTGTTGACTCTCCTATTAAGGAAGAAACACCCCTCACGGAAGGAGAGCCTCTTGTGGATGGACCTACTACAGAAGAAACAGATGCTGTTAGCATAGAAGCATCACAAGAACATGAAGTTACTGAAACGAAAACAGACTTTTGTATTATCGTTCGTTATAGTAATAGACAAGTAGGGATTGTTATCCCTGAAATTTTAAGAGAACAAGATATCGTAATTAAGCCTCTTGATAATAGACTTATTTCAAGTCCTGGTATTGCGGCTGCGACTATTGTAGGAAATGGAGAAATAGGATTTATTCTCGACATACCTCAAATTATTCGTTATTATCTTAAAAATCAACATTAAGGAAGAAAGCTATGGCTTCAGAACAAGAAACACACCACCCTATAGGCACATCTACAGAAAAAAGTACTGCTATTGCCGATACCTTATTTAGAACAATTACTTTCTCCATAGGAGAACAACTTTACGCTATTGATATTTTGTATATTAGAGATATTGTTCTCGGTAAAAAAATATATCGTATCCCTAATTCTGACCCTATCCTTATAGGGGTTACTAATATTAGAGGTGAGATCCTTCCTGTTTTCTCTCTTAAAGCAATATTAGGATCTGAAGATAAGTTAAACGATAGGTCTATAGCTCCTACTATTGTTGAACCAGAAGAAGATGAGTATCTCATTGTGTTAAAATTAGAAAACCATCTTTTTGCTATTGCAATAGACCAAATTAATAAAAATATCTCTGTTACTAAAGAAAACTATAATGATGGTTCTTATATGTCCAAATGGGCTGAAGACACTATATTTATTGGGGTGATAGTGGATGAGGAAGATAATATTCTTCTAATAGATGCTCCTACACTCATACATTCCTTAACAGCCAGAATAAGCAGTTTATCATTTTAGCGAGTAAAGGCTTGACGTGAGAAGAAAAAACCTTTATACTGTATAAATAGTTATATAAAACTAGGAGGAAACATGCTAATAGATTATATTAATCCTTTCGTTGAGGCTGCTTTTGAGATTATGAGTGAAATTCTTAATACCCCAGTTAGTCGGGGACAATTGCAACTTAAAAAATTGGGCGAAGGGATGCAGGAACTTACCGTTATTATTGGGGTAACAGGTACTGTATCTGGACGTATCGTATTTGATATGTCAGAAGTTACTGCTATTAAAATCGCTGAAAAATTAAATGGTGAAACTTTCCCAGGTATTACTGATATGGTAAGAAGTACTATTGCAGAAGTAGGAAATATGGTTACAGCCAGAGCTGTCACTAAATTATCTAAAGAATCTCGTACTTTTAATTTTAGCCCTCCCACCATTATCATGGGTAGTCAAATGACTTTCTTTGAAAGTGATGATATTGAAGCTTTAATAATTCCTGTAAATACAGATTATGGTACTATAGAAATTAATATTGCATTTAAAGAATAGACAAAACTACAAAAACAACTATTAAGAAGGAACTATTATGAAAATATTCTTTGGTGAAGATGGATTGCCAACAGGGCAAACAAACAGCGGCCAAAATATTGGTGTGCTTTGTGTTGATGATTCACAATTTATCTTAAAACAACTTTCTCAGATCTTTGTATCTCGCCATTTTACCGTTGTGGATACAGCTCTTAATGGAGCAGAAGCTCTACTCAAATATAAAGCCAAACAAGCTGATATCCATCTCATTACTCTCGATATAACAATGCCTGAAATGGACGGACTTACCGCTCTTAAAAAATTAAAAGAACTTGACCCTGATGTGAACATTATCATGGTAACCGCTCTAGGTACTGCTGATACGGTGAAAGAAGCTATTAAATTAGGGGCTAAAGGGTACATCGTTAAACCTCTTGATAGAGGGAAAGTGCTAGAAAGAATTGGAAAAATATTCGGATAATAATATTACTAATACGAAAAATTACTTTACGTATTAGTATTAATATTATTTGATAGGTCTTACTTATGAATATTGTTACAAAATTCCTCTTCTGCTTTTTATTATTAAGCTCCTTAGCTTCTTGCGGGAGCTATTATAATTTTGATAAGTTATATGCTAAACAAGATTACAAACAAGCGTACCAAGTCCTTAAAAATTCAGGTGATACTGGGCTCCCTTCTTATCAAGAAAGAGAGCTGAAAGTAGTCTTCAAACTAGCATTGCAGGGAAATCCCGTGTATTTGCCTATTTTAGATGCAACTCTCTCAAAACCTACTCCTAAAAATATGACTAACTGGGATAGCCTTGCTAGAGCATGGATACGTTTTTTATCTGCTAGTACAGAGCTAGATTTCCAAAATGTCGTTGTTATGATACCTCAAAAACCTATAAAAGATAGTTCCATAGAACAATTAAAATTGATTATATACACCCATTCTTTATTGCGTCTAAAACGTTATCAAGAGGTAATCGCTACCTTGAAAATATCCTCACACACAAAAAATAGCTCTGATCTCCTTTATATTAAAGGCGTTGCTGAATATCAAATGGACCTCCTTGAAGAATCCGAAAAAAGCCTTGTATCTTTGATTAAAATAAGCTCTAACCCCACATTGAAATCTTTTGGATATTTCTATCTAGGAAGTATTAAAGAAAAAGAAGAAAAATATGATGAAGCTGAAGATTGTTATATGAAAGCTTGGGATTTAAACCCAAAAAATGCAGAATTAAACTTTCGCTTGGGGAAAATCCTTCAAAAAAAATCCTATTCAGATCTCCATTCTCGATTTTATAGAGCCTCATTACGCCTTAACGAAAACATGGCTGAATCATGGTATTACCTTAATATGCAATAAACATTTCTTTTTACTAAAGTATTTCTACAGAGATACGATAATTAATAAAATCGATTAATCTAGGGTTACTATGAAAAATATCGTGTTGCTAATAAGCATATTACTTTTCTCTAATGCCTGTACCCAAAACTTTATATCTTATGTGAAAACGAGTCCTAGAAAGCCTCTATTTTCAATGGATGAGGTGCTCCTAGAGACTGGATTGATATATCCTGACGAAATGGTGGAGTCTAAAAGGAATTCTACTAATAAAAAATACCCTACTGGGGTACTCATCCCTAAAACTCCTGAATTAGCCCAGACCTACTACACAATTGAAGTGGCGAATGAAACCGCCTTTACCATAAACGTAGCTACGAAAAATTACCTCGTCGTCACCCCTTACTACTCTAGTCCAGGAATTGTTTATCAAGCAGACGATAGTAAGCCCAAACAAGGTATTTTTAATTTTTTCATTGTGGGAGATTCGGGGATTGTCCGTATGAGAATTTATTCTCCAGAAGGAATTCTACTAGAAGAACAAATTTGGTATATAGAAGTGCCTATTATTAACTAAAAACTCCTATATTAACTAAAAGCTCCTATGATAGGAGCTTTTTTGATTTACTAGTTATTTGCCTAATAAAGAATGATAAAACGCTATACTTTCTCTATCAATAATACGATTTCTTTTAATCACAAAAATTATTTTTCCTTTCACTATTTCTCGTACAGCTCCTAGCATATCCTTAGGAATATGTTTTTCAATATGAGACTTTTCAAAAGCTCTCCCTGGCTCTAAATAATCAGCCAAAAATAAAATAAGTCCTATTTTATTATCTAAGAGTTTTTCAGATCCTGTCGTGTGATAATAAACAGCATCTAATAGGGAAACATCTTCAATATCAAAAAAATATTTCATCATCCATGCCCCAACGATAGCATGATAGATAGGTGGTGGGACTTTCCCTAAATCTATTTTATATTCTTTGGCATAGATTAAAAGCTCATCATTATCCATGCCTTTGGCTAAATCGTGGAATAAGGCAACTTTTTCTACTTGAATGAGCTCTTCTTCTGAGAGCTCAAAAGCATGTCCCAGCTCTAATGCTTTATCCCTAACCCTTAAAACATGATGATAGCGTTTTTCTGTGAGAAGTTCTTGTAAAAGAGAGATTAGAGATTTGGGTTTATAAGACATATTTTTAGATAATATATCTTTATATTGATTTATTTTAGTCATAAGATTTACCTTTTTATAAATAACATCAAAAATTTTCTTAGAGCCTGATAAGATTTAGATTCTCTAGGGAAACATTTTTGTACCATTTTATCACTATTAAAACGAATTTTATCTTCTTTGAAGCTCGCCTGTTCTGCAATATATTGAGCAAGAATCTTAGCTCCAAATGTTTCTATTAGTTTAGGGAAAATAAACTCTCTATCTTTAGGGGATAATTCTGCAAATTTCATCAAATACCCTTGAGCGACCTCTTCTAATAAAAAATCGATGTTCCTTGAAGGTATATCGTGATCCTGACAGAATAATTTTATCCTATCAATAATTAATTTTAGATTTTTTATATGATTTTCTGTTCTTAGGAGAGTATACTCAAGACGGTTTATACTTTCGTTCGTGAGATTGTAGTAATAGCCTTTATAAGGAGCGTATATTGTTTTATCACAAAAATAAGCATAGATAAAGAAAAATAGTAGATCTTCTCCCGTGGTAAGCCTATCTTTTATGTCTAGTTTTTTATAGACATCAATAGCTAAACTTCGTTTTAGTATTTTACCACAAGTAGCCCATGAGGTAAAAGATCTATCACAGAAAGAAAGAAATAATTCATTATGGGAATAGTTTTTATTGCCTTTATTCGTCCAAATCGCTTTTTCCTCTCCCGATGCTTTTACACTAATAGTATCATAAAGGATTAAATCTGGATTTTCTAAAAGAGTTTTATGTGTATTACGAAGGAGATCTATATCTGCACTATCATCACTATCCACATATAAAATATATTCGCCTTGAGCATGCTTAGTCCCATTTTCTCTAGTATGATACGTTCCTCTATTAATATCATTTTTTAAGTAGACAATTCTGCTATCTTTCTCTTGATAAGATTCTACAATCTCTTTACAGTTACCTAAAGAACAATCATCCACTACTATAATCTCTATATCTTGAAAGCTTTGGTTTATGGCACTTTCTAGACATTTAGGGAGATATTCTTCTGTATTGTAAACGGGGATAATAATAGAGACCATAGTAACGCTCCTACTTCATCAATGAAGATAAAATATTATACTATATAATAAGCAACAATACAATAGAAAAGGATGGTAGCCTATTAAATAATATTTGAAATAGCCTTGACAAATAGTGTGTAAATGCACTATAATATTAAGATAATTACAAATAAGCCTAGGAGCATACAAGATGAAAAAAGGTATTCACCCTGAACTTAAAGACACTACAGTACTCTGTAGTTGTGGCGAAACTTTCCAAATAAAAACTGCAAGTGAAAAAATGACTATTGAGGTTTGCTCTAAATGTCACCCTTTCTATACGGGTTCTAACCGTAATACAGGACGTGGTGGTATGGTTGAACGCTTTAAAAATCGTTATAATGTTACAAAGTAATTGTTTTTCTAAGTTATAATATTTTAAAGTAGGACTTGTCATTTTATGAAAGGTTTTGAACAATCGGCGCTCTCTGTGAGTGCCGTTGCTTTTTTTATCTCTGATCTCATTAAAAATCAACTCGGCCCTGTCTTAATCAAAGGAGAAATTTCTAACCTCCAACTTCGTAAACACTCTGCTTATATTAGATTTTCTCTAAAGGATTCTAAGGCTAAAATCGATTGTCTTACTCATAGCTCCAGTAATGCTGCCAAACTACTTTCCCACTTGCAGGATGGCGATGAAGTTTTGGTTTTTGCACAGCCTAGCTATTACACCAAATATGGACAAGTAAGCTTTTTTACCGATGAAATGATGAAATTGGGAGAAGGTATTTTTCGTACTGCTTTAGAAAAATTAAAACAAAAACTCTATGAAGAGGGCTTGTTTGAACAAAATAAAAAAATCCCTCTCCCTAAATATCCCAGTCATATAGGTGTAGTTACGTCTGCTGACGGTGCCGTTCTACAAGATATTATAAGAGTGGCTAATGATAGATACCCCCTCGTAAACATATCCGTTTTTCCTTCTCTCGTACAAGGGGCAGATGCTCCTCTAAGCCTATATAATGCTCTAACAAAAGCCTTAAGCCATGAATTAGATGCTATTATTATTGGACGTGGTGGTGGGTCTAGTGAAGATTTGGGTGCCTTTAACGATGAAAAATTAATAAGGCTAGTCGTTTCAAGTACAATTCCTATTATTGCAGCCGTAGGACATGAAGTAGATACAACCCTTATAGACTATGTGGCTGATGTGAGTGCCCCTACTCCTACGGGAGCGGCAATGGTACTTTTTCCCGATAAAAGAGAGATATTACAAGAATTATCACAATTTAAAAAAGAATTACATACTAGTTTAGAATATATCATCAAAAATGAAATGGTAGAGTTGGATTATAGTAAGCAATTATTAATAAATTTTCAACTGGAGTTTCTTAATAAGCAAAAACAAGAGCTAGCTCTTTTGAAATTAAAACTCCAAAAATCCCATCCTCAATATATTTTAGAACAAGGTTACGCTAAAATATTAGAAAAAAACAAAAAACTTAAAAAAGGTGATAAAATCACTATTAAAACTAAAAATAAAATTATCTACGCTACTATAGATGATATTAAGGACTAATACATGAATCCAAAAACCCCTATCCAAGAAGGCGAACTCATTTATCTCACCCATGAAAAAATATCTTTTATGCGCCCATTCACCCCTAATAGCAATATTTCCACCAATAAAGGGGAAATACGTTTCGGGGAAGAGCAATTTTGGGGAGATACTATCTCCAATCATAATGATACTGAGCAATTCACGATACTCCACCCCACTCTTTCCGATAGACTCATGAAGGTAAAACGTGCTACTACCATATCCTATCCTAAAGATATTGGTGCCGTAATTATGGAAACAGATATTTTTTCAGGTGCTAAGGTATTAGAAATAGGAACAGGCTCTGCTGCGTTTTCTATCGCTATTTCTAGTATTGTGGGGAAAGATGGCAAAATTTATAGTTTTGAAAAAAGAGAAGAGCACCAAAAAATCGCTATTAAAAATTTCAACAAATTAGCTCGATTTCAAAATGCAGAATTTATCTTAAAAGATAATACTCATGAAGTCGGCTTTGAATTAGATGAAAAAATGGATATGATTTATCTTGATGTGCCCGACCCTGCTCCTTTACTTTGGACGGTTAAAGAAACGCTCGTAGCTGGGGGGAATATCGCAATTATTGTCCCTTGTGTGGAACAGCTCGCTGACATCGTAAGGGAATTACCCAAACAAGGATTTACCAGAATTAGAGCTAAAGAAATATTTGAAAGAGGTATCAGACCTACCCCTGGACGTACACGTCCTTATGATAGGATGGTGGCTCATACCGTGTATCTTTTATTCGCTAGTTCTCATAATGGAATCTTTGAAGTTAATTACGAGAAATGATTCTTCAAAAACTTTGATGTTCTCATTTAAATAAATAAAAAAGAGGTCCCTCGTTTTACGAAAGACCTCTTTTTTATTTTTATAGTTTTATTTTAAAACGTATTTTCATCTATCAATCTTTTGATAGCTCCTAATTGCCCAGCGTCGTTTCCTGTTTGAGCAATTTTAATTTCTGTGGTAAAACCTACGGGAAGATAGTTTTTAACACGAGGTACTAATAAATCTAATAGTCTATCTTTTTGAGCAGAAACTCCTCCCCCTAAAATCACAGCTTGGGGATTGAGAATACAGGTAGCATCAGCAATACCCCCTGCTAGGATATCAGCCCAATCTTCTAAAACGGAGGCAACTCTAGTATCTGTTTTGGCTCTTTCAAAAATCCAAACTCCGTCTATATTGTCAATTTCATCATTGGGGACACTTCTAGCCGTACGAACTGTTTCTTGAACACGGCGTACAAGAGATATGGTAGAAGCTTGTCTTTCCCAAAAATCACTTGTTCCTTTGTTAGCTTTGAGGTAACCGATTTCTCCTGCTTGGTAGCCAGCTCCATAGTATATCTTATCATTGATAATAATACCTGAGCCTATCCCTGTCCCCATAGCGATACAAATAAAAGTATGATAGTCTTTTCCAGCCCCTAACCATTTTTCGCCTAAGGCTGCACAATTGACATCATTATCCACAACAACAGGAAGTGATAATTCTTTTTCTAGAGTATCTTTAATCGATACTTCATGCCAACCCACAGGCATATTGTTATTTGCCCATAAAGCTTTTCCGTCAAAAGGGTGGATAACTCCGGGACAAGACATCCCTATTCCTTTAATATCATGGTCTTTTTTAAATTCTTGAGCAATTTTAGCTATTTTTTGAAGTAGTTCTTGGGCATCTTTAGAAGCCGTGAGAAAACTCCCACTATGAGATAGCTCGCCTTTATCGCTCACTAAAGAATATTTAACAGTAGTGCCACCTAAGTCTATTCCTAAAAAATTCATACTACTCTCCTTTTTTATAATTACTATTATAGTATAAGCGAAGTTTCATTAAAATCAAGTCCTATGAGCTCAAATATGCTAATATTATTTTAATTTTATTCCTACTATTGACTATTATGTGAAATAAGGTACAATATAATAGAGAGATTATATTTATAATGACCTTTAAAATGGAGTAAGCATGAAACAAAAATTATTAGCCTGTGATGTAGATGGAACAATAGTCCTAGATGAATCCCAAACAATAAGTAAAAAAGACTTGGAGTCTATTAAAAAATTCAGAGCAGCTGGGCATATTTTTGCTTTATGCACTGGGAGACCTTTGCTGTGGACTCTACCTCTCATAGAAAAATATCAGATTCAAACAGATGCTTTAATTCTATGTAATGGTTCCGATGTTTATTCCGTGAATCCTAGTAATCCTACAGACACTACTACAATATGTAGTAGTAGTATCCCTAATAAAATAGGACTAGAAATACTTAAATATTTTTATGAACAAAAAACTTTTTCTATGTATTGGGATATAGAGGGTTGTACTTATGAAATGAAAGATAGACGCCTCCCTTTTGATACCTCTGTGGTACAAGACCTTAAAGCTTCTCATGTTTCTATAGAAGAAGCGCTAAAGATGGAAAGTGATTTTGTATGTATAGGGATCTCTGCTTTTTCTTCTTCCCCCAAAGAGGCTGAGGAGGCTCGCCTTTATATTTTAGAACGTTGGGGAAAATATATAGCTAGTTTTAGAAATCAATTTTTTGTAGATATAGCGGCTCTCGGGGCTTCAAAGGGTGTTGGGATAAGAAATCTCATTCAACACTTAGATAAGGATCTTGAAGTTTATAGTATAGGAGATTCTTTTAATGACCTTCCTATGTTTGAAGAGGTAGGCCCTAGTAATGCTTTTTTAATGAATCATGGAGAGACAGAACTAAAAGCTTATGTCCATAATAATGTGCATAGTTTAACAGAGTGTATTGATATAATTTTGTCTGAAAAGTAAGGAGTATTTATGTATTCTCTCAAAGAATTATATAGAAGTGGTCTAGGACCTTCAAGCTCTCATACTATTGGTCCTTACAGAGCAGGATTGATAATTCAAAAAAGAAACCCTAGTGCCTCTCGTTTTCGGGTTACTTTATTAGGAAGTATCGCCGCTACAGGTATAGGACATTTCACCGATAAATCCTTGGCCACAGCTTTTGAAGGTAAAGACTTGGAGATTGTTTGGAGAGATGATATTTGGCCTAAACAACACCCTAATGGACTTATTTTAGAAGCTATAGATAAAGATGGAACTATTTTAGAAGAGTGGCATACTTTTTCTATAGGGGGTGGAACTCTTATTGACTTGGGGTCAGATATTAATAGTGGTGATCATTGTTATCCCCATAAATACCTTTCTGAAATTATGGCTTACTGTACAGAAGAAAAAATCTCTTTATGGGAATATGTAGATCGTTATGAAGATAGTGATATTTGGGAATATTTAGAAAGTATTAGACAAACGATGATGAACTCCATAGCAGACGGGCTTAGCAATACGGAAAAATATTTACCTAGCCCTCTCAAATATGCTCGACGTGCCCATATCGTTTATAAAGAAGCATTGTTAGAAATGAACCCCTCTATTCGAGAAAATGGCTTTGTCTCTTCTTATGCTCTAGCCGTTTCTGAGCAAAATGCCTCTATGGGTTTAGTAGTTACAGCTCCTACTTGTGGAGCTTGTGGGGTATTACCTGCTGTCCTACGTTATTTACAAGAAGTATACCAAAAAACAGATGAGGATATTCGTAAAGCCTTAGCAGTGGCTGGAATTCTAGGCTTATTAGCTAAACATAATGCCTCTATCTCTGGAGCAGAAGCTGGATGTCAAGCTGAAGTAGGTGTGGCTTGTGCTATGGCTGCTGGAGCCAGCGCTTTCCTCTTAGGACACGGTATTAATCACATAGAAAATGCGGCTGAAGTCGCTATGGAACATCACTTGGGGATGACCTGCGACCCTTTAGGTGGATATGTATTGGTTCCTTGTATAGAAAGAAATGCTGTTTCAGCAGTAAGAGCCCTCCAATCCGCTTACTATGTAAGAATGACAGGAGCATCTCATCTTATCTCTTATGATGAAGTTTTACAAACAATGATAGAAACAGGAAGAGATATGGCAGAAGCCTACAAAGAAACCTCTGTAGGGGGACTAGCTAAGTATTATCAAAAAAAATTAGAAGAAAACAGTGATATTCCTATTGTTTCAAACAAAGGCGAATGTTAATAAAAAATAATTAAAGTATTAGGAGCTTATTATGTCAGAAATTCATATGGAAGATATTTTGGGGATTATTTTAGCAGGAGGACAAGGTTCTCGTCTAGAACCTCTTACCAACCAGCGCTCTAAACCTGCTGTGCCTTTTGGTGGTCGTTATCGTATTATTGACTTCCCTATTACTAATTGTATTCATTCTGGAATAGGAAAGATATTTGTACTTACACAGTTTCATTCAGCTTCTCTTAACCAACATATCACCCAAACATATACATTTGACTTATTTCATGATTCTTTTGTAGATATTATTGCCAGTGAGGCTAGTAAAGATATGGTTAGTGCTGGTTTTTCTCAAGGTACTGCTGATGCTGTTCGTAAAGGAATGCACCATATTAAAAGTGTAAGAAAAGCGACTCATGGGCTTATTCTCGCAGGAGACCAACTCTATCGTATGGACTTTAAAGATATTAAAGATATTCACGCTAAATACAATCCTGATCTCACTATAGGTGTGGTAGCTGTTCCTAGAGCCTCTGCTGATGCTTTTGGTATTGTAAAAGTAAATGAAGATCAACAAATCCTTGATTTCTGGGAAAAACCTGGAGATGCTCAATTAGAAAAAGACTGGTATGTTCCTGAAAAATTAAGAAAACAATACAATCTTTCTGAAGATACTGTTTTCGCCTCTATGAGTATGTATCTTATTAATTTAGGTATTCTAGAAAGAATCCTCAGTGAACAAAGTTCTATGATGGACTTTGGGAAAGAAATTATTCCTTATATTATTAAAAATCATCAAGTACAAGTAGCTGTTCACAATGGTTATTGGGAAGATATTGGAACCCTTGATAATTTTCATAAAGCAAATCTTGACCTTACCTATGAAGCTGATGGATTTGAAATCTATGATAGTACTTGGCCCAGCTTAACACGCCCCAGTCTCCTCCCTCCCGCTTCTTTCAAAGACTGTTCTATTTCTTCTTCTATTATCGGAGATGCTTCTCGTTTAGAAAAATGTATGATTAAAAATTGTGTTATAGGACAACGCTCTATTATTAGAGATGGTACTTCTATAGAAAACACAGTAATTATGGGTGCTGATTGGACAGAAAGCGCTGAAGAAAAAACGAAAAACCACAAAGAGGGGATTCCTAATATAGGAATCGGTCAAAATTGTACCATCAAAAATGCTATCATCGATAAAAACTCCCGTATAGGTAATAATGTTACTCTTATCAATAAAGACAATCAAAATGACGTCTTCACCGATAACTATGTTATTAGGGATAATATTTTAGTGATTCCTGCTAAAGCAGTAATACCAGATAATTTTTCTATTTAGAGACTAGTATTAAAAATCAACAAAAAAACTCAAGCTTTAGTGGATATTAATATTCATTAAAGCTTGAGTTTTTTAGGATTTGTATCGATAATGTATACAAGATATATTTTTTAAGAGAGTCTTATGAATAATAGTAATAGTACAGCCGTTTCACCTATCATGAGTGTGTCTATAAAAAAGAGAAACCAAATAAAAACTTCGATAACACTACAAACATTAGCGTTTCTCTTTTTTATTATCAGTCCTCTATCCTTTATGCAAGAATTTTTCTTGTTACCCTCCCACTTACAAATTGATTTATTATCCCCCTATCATTTGTCTATCTTCTTAGAATACATTATAAAACATAAGCTATTTTTAAATTATATCACATTCCCTTTTCTTACGTGGATAGCGATGTCTTGGTACTTTCGATCTCTTTATTCTTACTGTACCGACGGCAGCCGTTTAGAAGAAGCAAGGAAAGTTATTTTTCATACCCGTAATATTGTATTAATTCTAACAGGAACTTCTATTATTTCAGCTTTGATTACCTTTGCTTTGGATTTTGATTATATAATGGGCTTTCCTACACACACGAAAATACTTTATACCTTATTTCGTATAGTATGGATGCAATGTATAGGGAGCTTGTATATCTATTTTGTATTAAAAGCAACCAGACCTATAAGAGAATTAATGAACAATCACTCTTTTGAAGAAAAAGAATTATATACTTTTGTTCAGTATAAGCCTATTGTCATTATGTGTATTCAGCTCGCTTTATTTTTGGTGATTTTTTTAGAAAATTTATTTCTTTTAGAGTCTATTAGGATTTTAGGGGATTTTGAGACAGCACCTTATATCTTTCAATGGGTGACTAATTTTACCTTGTTTTGTGCTTTTCCTCTTTTATTATTATTCCATATAGATAATAAAATATCTACAGCTATAAAAGTACAGTTTAATAATAACATACAAAATCTTGTAGATACAGGTGATTTAAACACACAAACTACCCTATATGACAAAAGTGATTTGGGATTACTTATTTCGGAATACAATCGTTTTATTATTAGTTTGAAAAATGATATAGGGCAGATTCAAAATAGAAAAGATGCCTTATCTAAAGAAAATGTTACACTTCAAGAGCAAGTTTCACAATTAATAAGCTCTTTGTCCTCCCAAGAAACTCATGTTATTCAAATGAATATTGCTACAAATACTACGGCAGCTATGATACAAAAGCTCGCCAATGAGGTAGCTGTACAAAGTCAAATGATGACTGTCGAGAGAGAAAACATTAAAAATCTTCATGTGGGAACACAGAATATCATAGAAACCTTTAATAATATCACCACAGAACACCAACAGAGCTCTACATCTAGTACTAATGCTCTCGCTACTGTAAATAAATCCCTAGAAAAAAGTATGCTCATGAGCAGCCATATTTCCACTATTAACAAAAAGATCCAACATGCTGGAGATGAAACAGCCGCTATTTACGAAGTATTAAAAATTCTTAAAAATATCGCCGAACAAACTAACCTTCTCTCTATGAGTGCTGCCATTGAAGCTGCTCATGGAGGACATGCAGGACAAGGATTTGCAATGGTTGCCGAAGAAATTCGAAAATTAGCAAGTATGTCCCATGACTCTGTAGATAAAATCTCCGTTAGGCTTTCTACTATCACAGAATTAATTGGAGAATCTCTATTTATTTCTAAAGAAAGTCTTATGACTTCAGAAGTAAGTACCCGTGTTGGAGAACAATTAAAAGACTCTATAGAACAAGTGTGTCAAACTTCTGACCAATTATCAGAAGTTTCCAAAGAAGCAAAATCTATTACAGAAGAACAAAGCACTCTCGTTCAAGGTTTTTATGACACATCAGGTGGGACAGCAATTTTCTTAGATGATATTCACCAAGAATTAAAAACTGCAAGTGCTACTTCTATGATGATGTCTCTTAATTTCAGAACAATGATTCAAAATTTCAAAAAAGAAAGAACGAGTCTTTATCGTATGGAAACAGCATTAGAAAAGTTATCTATTGTAGAGCATCATTTAGCCCATATTCTTACAGGATTTGTTGTAGATGCTGTTCCTTTAAGGTTAACACTCCCTCCTAAACCTGTCCCCCCAAAAGAGCCCATACCAGTAGGAGAAACGGTAGCGATAATTCCAGATCAGAGTGTTGTAGAAAGCACTCAATTAGAAGAGACCATCGCAGTGAATCAGAGTGCCCTAGAAAGCACGCCATTAAAAGAAGAAAATATCAATATCCCAAACACTGAAACACTGGAAAAATAAATATTGGTCTGAACAAGACTATTATAGAAATTCTAGGTACTATTATAAGATAAAGAGGAGTCGAGGAATGTCTGCAGAAAATATAATAAAATTTTCCTCACAGCAACTACAAGAAAATAAAAAAACAATACAACTGCTTAAAAAATCAATATGGATTATCCAATTTACCATCATTATCCCTATTATAGCAGTATTAGTATATGGATGGATTTATTTTTCTTTTGTAGCCACAGAGGGGACTGGGTTTGATCGATTGATTGCCCTGCTCTTAAGACCTTCTATGATCCCTTTCACAACTATATCTGTTCCTGCATTACCCTTTGCTTTTGGGGTAAGTGCTAATCTCCTACAAATACTCGCTTATTTTCGCTATTTAAAACCTTGCTTTCATTTTTTAGAAACAGGAGAGATGACTAAGTCCAATTTTAAAAAATATCTTCGTGGAGGATTTCAATCTCTGTATTGGGGGCCTATGCTATTTATTATCTATGGTTTTGGTTTTCATACTTTTGATTTTTCAGATTCCGAAAAAATTATTGAAAATATAATACTATTATTTAAAGATAACACTTTTTTGATGATCAGTTGGTTTATTACTACTAATATATTCTATCAAGCTATGCAATTTCGTATCCATCCTATACAAAGGTTAATCCCCAAACATACTCTAAAAAAAGAAGATTTGGATTATAATGACAGTCAAAATCGTTATACTCCTTTTATTGTAGCTACTTTTCTATACCTTTTATTTATGGTTCACATTAATGTCTTTAGTGCTGTCTATATACTAAATCCTAATAACGAATCTATCTTTAAAGAGTTTCCTTGGATGTTTGCGTATGTCTTCGTTATTACTATTTCAATGCTTATCTCTGTAGCTTTTCAAAATACAACAGAGATAAATACGATAACACCTATTAGAAAGCAATTTACCCAAATGACCTTAGGTGGATCTAATCTCACATTTCGCTTTAATATTAATAGAGGGACTTTCTTCTCTCAAGTGATTTCTAATGTTAATAATTTTTTACGTAAATTCCAAGGTCAAATTGCTAGAATCAAGCACACCACAGAAGAAATGTCTGTGAATATTCGTCATATTGATGATGACTTTCAGATTATTACCCAAAGAACAGTGGAAGATGAAAAAGAAATTCAACCTATTAAAGATTCAGCAGAAAGTATTGTTGGCGGAATGGTTCCTCTTATTCGTAAAGCAGAAGAACATAATGAAACTATCGCTAATGCGACAGGGGCTGTTATTGTCATTACAGAATGTGTCAATAAAATTATTACCATTTTCCAAAACATTAGATATCTCAGTTCCCATAGTTTATCTATCGTCAATCTTGTGATGGCACAGATTAAAGAGTCTCTTAATAAAAGTGAGCAAATGAATACCTCTATGTCTTTAATCTCTACTAAAATCCAAGAAGCGGGAGATGAAGCAGAGCACATCGATGAGATATTGATTATTATTCAAGACATCGCCGAACAAACCAATATCCTCTCTATTAATGCCGCTATTGAAGCAGCTCATGCTGGAGATGCTGGTAAAGGATTTGCTCTCGTCGCAAATGAGGTGCGTAGCCTTGCTACAGAATCAAGTATTGCTGTGGATAAAATATCTAATAAGCTAGTGGATATTCAGCATATTATTAGAGATTCTGTGGAAACTACCCTTGTAGCTGCTGAAATCACTCAAGAAAATAGTCTTGTAGTTCAAGAAGCTCACGCTGTTATATCTATCATGATAGATCAATTCCGTAAATTAGGTTCTATTACCGAAGATGCATCTGTATTAGCACATCAACAAGGTGATATGACAAAAAACTTTAATATGAAAATTCGTGAAATAGTTGATTTTTGTGACGAATTTACGAACTCTCTTGTCAGTCAAGAAAGTTCTTTCTCTAATCTTTCAACTATAGCAGAAAAATTATTCGAAACTATTGCTGATGTCTACCGTATCAATAAAACAGTAGCAACATCAATCACTGAGGTTAAGGTTACAGCAGAATTTCTCCATACGATGACTTCTTCCTTCAAGATAGAAGAAGAAGATCAAACAACTTAAATAAATAATAAAAAAGAGAAGATAATATCTTCTCTTTTTTATTATTTATTCCTCTTTAAAGGTAAAGTTTTTTCTGGAAAAGACGATATTATAGTAGTAAGTTATTTATAAATAATTCCCTGTTTCGGACGGTGGGTAACTAATTTTAGCCAATCTCCCCTCCGGAACCTCTTTCAAATACCGACGAATTTATTCGTCGGTATATTTTTATCTATTACAATTTCGAAAATTGACAATAGACCCTCTATATATTATACTTACAAATACCTTTTTACACTGAGGAATAGTAGTGCAAGAACTAGATTATATTTATTCTTCCTTTTCTGCCCAGCTTACTAGCGAAGTGGCTCGCCACGATTTTAATAACACAATCCCTTTCCATGATAGTAAGACCTTACAAGAAAACATTTCGATTTCTAAAGAAGTTTATTCTTACTGTGAAAACTACACAAGCTTTTCTTTTGTAGATTTAGCAGATATTAGACAAGCCGTATCTTTTAGTGAAAAAGACTATGTTTTAGACACTAAAGATATTTATCACACTTACCTAGCCATGAAACAATGGCATCAATTGACTATCTTAGAAATACTCCCCGTAGAATACCCCCTCCTCCACGAATTCATACACGAAATTATTTTTCCGAGAACTCTCTTAGATTACTGGAAAAATGCTTTTGACGGCGAAGGAAATATCGCCGACAGTGCCTCTCCAGAACTAAAAAGGATCAGAAGCCTAAAAAAAACCTTGAGACAACAAATCGAAAAAATATTACAAAAACAATTAAAAAACAATGACGACCTTGCTGAAAAAAGGATAGCTTTTAGAGAAGACCGTTATGTACTTCCCATTAAAAGTGTGGCTAAAAATCGTAATGAGGGTATTGTTCATGGATTTTCTAACTCTGGAACTGTTACTTATATAGAGCCTCCCGAAATCATTGCTATGAATAATGAGCTTTTATCCGTAGACGATTTAGAGCACCAAGAAATCCATCGTTTATTAAGACAATGGAGCAAAATAATCTCTGAATATATTGTGGATATTATTTTGATTGTCAACAGAAGCGCTCAATTAGAAATCTTATTTAATAAATACTATTTTGCCAAAAAATATAATGCTATTTTTGCTCAAATCAATGAAAATCAAGAGATCATATTAGAAGACGTATACAATCCTTTTTTACTTTTAAAAAAGGGACAAGAAACTGTGATCCCTATTACCATAGAATTAGAGCAAGAGAGTTTTGGGATTATTATATCTGGACCCAATGCAGGGGGTAAGAGTGCCGCTCTGAAGACCTTGGCCATTTGTAGCCATATGTTTTTAATAGGACTCCCTATCCCTGCTAAAACAGTGGAATTCCCCTTTTTCTCTGATATTTTAATAGAAATTGGAGATTCTCAAAATTTAGACGATGACCTTTCTACCTTTTCGGGGCACTTATATAATATTAAAGATATTCTTAAAAAATCAAACCCCAGCACCTTAGTATTAATAGACGAAATAGCCCATGCGACAGATCCTATTGAGGGCGAAGCTCTAGCCTGTGCTATTATAGATGAGCTAGTGAAGAAACAAACTTTTTTTGCCATTACCACTCACTACAAGCAAGTTAAAGTTAAGTGTTTTGAACATGCTTATATCAAGAGCTATGCAACAGGTTTTGATATAAAAAAATTGAGTCCCCAATTTACCCTATACCCTAACAGTATGGGAGAAAGTTATGCTTTGAATATCGCTACAAGGGTAGGACTTGCTCCTCATATTGTAAAAGAAGCTCACAATCTTGTAAATCACAAAAAAGATAAAACAGAGCTGATTCTTTCTAATATAGAAGAATACGAAAAAAACCTTCGTCAAAAAGAATTACATCTAAAGCAATTACAAGACCGTATAGAGAGGGAAAAAAGAGAAAGCCAAAGCCAAAAAGACCTCTTAAACCACCAAATAGCACAACTACAAAAAGAAGGCTTAGCCCAAGCTGATAAAGAATTAAGTTTTTGTTTAAGGGAATTAAGTGCCCTCCAAAAAAACATTGCTAAAAACCCCAAAGAAACAGCCAAAAGCTTAAAAAAAATACAAGAATTAGTAAATGAAAAAAAATCAGAAATAACGCAACTTATTCATGTAAAAAAAACTCATATAGAGATAGGGGAAAAAGTATTTGTATCTTCTCTCAACCAAAAAGCCGTTGTAGAGTCCATACAAAAAAATTCTGTAACAATAAGGGCCGGGTTTGTTAAAATTTCTGTAAAAAAATCCGATATCTTTGAAACAGAACAAGAAACTACTTCTAAAAAAAAGTCTTACTATGCTTCCAAACAATATACTGCTGATATTGCTCAGACGGTAGATGTTCATGGGATGACTAAAGAAGAAGCTCTTGCTCATGTTGATAAATACATGTACGCCGCTTTAGCATCGGGATTAGATACTTTTATCATCATTCATGGAAAAGGACTAGGGATTCTACAAAAAGCAGTACATTACCATTTAAAATATGTTAAAGAAGTTAAGAACTTTAGATTTGCCACCCCTCAGGAAGGGGGATCAGGTAAAACTATTGTTTATTTTATTTAATACTCCATTCTAAATCAAAGAGGTTTTTATGCGATTTTTTGCACTTAACATATTTTTCTTACTGTTTTCATCTGCTATCTATGCAGATATATCTACACTACGAGCTTATCCTGCTTCTATTAAAGCGTCCTTTATAGTACCAGAAAAAATAAAAGTTCCCGAAGAAACAGATTATAAGAAAAAACGAAGAAAGAGGGGTAAAAAAGAAGAACTAGTCGCCCCTGCCATGATACAGCACAATCGTTTTATTCGTATTGTAAACACTCTTTCTTTGGAGAAAAAGCAATACACAGCTATATTATTTTATGATGAAAATAATACTCTTATCGAAAAAAAAATAGTCCTAGATACAGATAAACCTAGTCCAGAATATATCTCTTTTATGGATAAAACTTCTTATAACAATTTCAAAGGTAAATTAGATGTTTATGATATTCCTGAAGAAGCTGAATATTTTATTTTTGCTGTTATAGATGAAGAAGATAACATTATCGCAACAGCAAATCATGAAAATTTTAATAATAACAATCAAGTTCAAATAGTTAATTTCCAAAAAATTCGTCCTGCTGATAGAGCGATACTACAAGTAGAGCTATTAGGCACTAAAGAAAATCTTTTTACGAGAGTAGGAATTTTTCATATTTTATAAACTATTTGAGAGGTCTTTATGAAAATCATTTATTTAATTTTATTCTTGTTAATAAACACCACTAATTACGCTATACAAGTATTTCCTAGTGGTATTGAGGTGAGTTTTGATGCCCCTAAAAAACCTTCTAGAAAGACTATGCTCATTCAAAGAGAAGAAGATAGCATAGAAAAAAATCTTAAAAGCTATCGAATAATAAGGGTGATCAACAGTATTTCCAACCTTCCTAAGGGGGAATTTCTCGCTCTTGTATTCTATGATAAAAAAAGTGATATCATAGAAACAATAAAAATAAGTATATCAGAAAAACCTAACCCCAATCATGTATTTTTTATTGATAGGGATACAGGTCGCTATTTTAAAGGAATGAAAGACATCTATCTTGTGCCTAAAAAAGCAGTCTCTTTTGGCTTAGCATTTATTGACCGTAAAAAGAAAGTACTCACTACAGATGTTTTTGAGCATCCTGATTTTGAAGAAACAGGACATATATCTATAGAAACGCTTATTTCTATAGATACCAGTGATGATACTATGCTTCAGTATGAGGTGCTGGGAGATTACACTAAACCAAATATTAAACTCGGGGCTTTTCGCTTTGTTCGATAATCAAAAAAGGGCTTTTCAGCCCTTTTTTTAATTTAGTTATTTTTAAAAGCATTAATTAGACTATTGGTAGAAGAATCATGAGTGTTTATTTTTTCTTTCCCTTGTAACTCAGGGAGGATACGTCCTGCTAGCACTTTTCCTAATTCTACACCCCATTGGTCAAAACTGAAAATATTCCAAACAATACCCTGTACAAATATTTTATGTTCATACATGGCTACCAACATTCCCAGCATAGAAGGGGTCATTTTTTTAAAGAGGAAAGAATTACTTGGTTTATTACCTAGAAAGACTTTGAAAGGAGCTAAAAATGCTATTTCTTCATTAGATTTTTTAGCATTTTTTAATTCTTCCGTAACTTCTTCTAAGCTCTTACCTTTCATTAAAGCTTCTGTTTGAGCGAAATAATTAGATAATAATATTTTGTGATGTTCCCCTAGAGGATTTAAGCTTTCTATAGGAGCAAGGAAATCACAAGGGATTAATTTGGTGCCTTGATGAATAAGCTGATAAAAAGCATGTTGACCATTCGTACCAGGTTCCCCCCAAATAATAGGTCCTGTTTGATAGTTTACAGGTTTACCCGATCTGTCTACATATTTTCCACTGGATTCCATATCTCCCTGTTGAAAGTAGGCTGCAAAACGGTGTAAATATTGATCATAAGGGAGAATAGCTGAGCTTTCTGCACCAAAAAAATTATTATACCAAATGCCTAAAAGTGCCATAATAACAGGAATGTTTTTATCAAAATCTGTGTTTTTAAAATGCTCATCCATATCGTAAGCACCTTTTAAAAGACCTTCAAAATTATCAAAGCCCAAAGCTAAGGCGATAGGCAGTCCTACAGCAGACCATATAGAATAACGTCCCCCTACCCAATTCCAAAATCCAAACATATTCTCCGTATCAATACCAAATTTTTCTACTAACTCAGCATTAGTGGATACAGCAACAAAATGTTTAGCTACGTGACTAGGATTTTTGGCTTTTTTGAGAAATAAATTTTTTGCCGATTCAGCATTAGTCATCGTTTCTTGAGTGGTAAAGGTTTTTGAGGCAACAACAAATAAAGTCGTTTCCATATCTAAATCTTTTAAAGTTTCTACAATGTGCGTACCATCTACATTAGATACAAAATGAACATTTAATTGGGTATTATAGTGTTTTAGAGCTTCTACAACCATAACAGGACCTAAATCTGATCCCCCTATCCCTACATTTACCACATCAGTAATCGCTTTACCCGTGTAGCCTTTCCATTCTCCTGAACGTACTTTGTTAGAAAAAACCTTAATACGAGCTAAAACTTCTCTCACACTGGGCATAACATCTTTACCATCTACAAGTACAGGATTAGAAGACTGGTTGCGAAGAGCAGTGTGAAGAACGGCTCTTTGTTCTGTACCATTAATAATATCTCCTGAAAATTGCTTATTAATAGCATCTTTAAGGTCTAATTCTTTTGCTAGATTAACCAATAAAGACATAGTATCTTCATTAATACGATTTTTAGAATAATCAAAAAGAAGATCTTTAAACAAAATATGATATTTATCAAAACGAGATTTATCGTTTTTATCTTCTGCTAAAAACATTTCTTTCATTTCCACGTTTTTGATAGTTTCATAATGGTCTTGTAATTTTTCCCATGATTGAGTTTCTGTAGGATTTTTCATTTTTAACATTGCTCATTCTCCTAATTTGATTTATAATATATTATATCTATTTTTTATTATATAAGCAAGACTATTAAATAAAAAAGAACAAACAATAAGGACAGGATAATGGAAAAAATTAATAAACTAGCTCAAGAAGTGGTTAGTCTTTTAGGGAAAGAAAATAAAATGATTTTCACCGCCGAAAGTTGTACAGCAGGTCTTATATCAGCTAGTATCGCCAATATATCAGGTTCCTCTAAGGTCTTACTAGGGGGCGTTGTTTCTTATGATAATAGAATTAAACAAGATATTTTAAAAGTACCCCCCGCTACTTTAGAAACTCATGGAGCAGTTAGTTTTGAGTCAGCAATAGAAATGAGTAAGGGAGCTTTAGAATTATCTAAGGCTGACTATGTCATAGCTATTACGGGTATTGCAGGCCCAGATGGAGGAACCCCTCTTAAACCTGTGGGCACTGTATATATAGCAGTTTTGTCTCTGGAGGGAGGGTGGGCACAGCAGTTTTTATTAGAAGGTACTAGAGAAGAAATCCGAAAAGAAAGTGTGTGTTTAAGTTTACAATTATTATTAGCCACAGAACGAGAGGATGATTTTTTTGATCTTCGATTAGTAGATGCAAGAGAAATTTAACTTCTCTTGCCACTTCTTTCTATTTCTTTTAGAATTCTGAACGCTATTTCCATAGTGTAGAGATTGGAATGGGAATCCCAGAGAATATTTTTATACTTACTAGCACCTAGGTTACCACTGATTTCATCTATAAAGTATTCTAGCTCTAGCTTAAGGGGATTGTCTTTGTGGACTACGACCCTATCAACAATATTTTCTTCTTTATAGGTAATTTGACTTTGAGAGACTGTGTACTCTGTATATTGATTTTTATAGACGACTAAATCATTTGTGGAATAATCTAGCTGAATATATATTTTTTCTTGAGAGACAAACATTGTTCTTGCTTTATGACTAGAAACACGACTGGCTGTTAGGGTGGCTACTGTTCCATTTTCAAAATATAAGGTAGCTAAAGCATAATCTTCAAAATCCGTAATTATGGATTCTCCGTAGGCTACGACTTCACGGACAGGGGAATCAACAAAAGATAGAATAATATCAATATCATGTATCATCAAATCCAACACCACACCCACATCTTGGATACGAGACACAGAGCCTATGCGTTGCGCTTGAAAATAATAAGGCTTATCGACAATATCACGCATTGCTTGTACAGCACCATTAAAACGTTCTATATGTCCTATATGAAGGATTAAATTATTTTCTTCTGCATAAGCCATCATTTCTTGAGCACATTTTAAATCATTAGATATAGGTTTTTCTACAAGAACATGGCACCCAGCTTTCATCGCTTTCATGGCATATTCATAATGTAAATAAGTAGGTACCGCTATAATAACAGCATCTACTGCTGATAAGCACTCTTCTAAGACAGGGCAAGAGACTGCTTGGTAAGTTTCTGCCATAAGTTTACTACGCTCTGAATCTTGATCATAGATGAAAATATGATTTTCTGGTAATATTTTTGATAAGAGATTTATATGGTATTGCCCCATATGACCAGCGCCGACTACACCTATTTTAATTGGTTTATTTTCTACAACACTTCCACTCATCTTAACCCACCTCGTCCCTTATTTTGAATAATGATTCCTAAATTTAATTATATAATAAAAAAACATTAAATGCAAGTAATTTATTTTATTATAGACTTAAGTAATATCGAGTAAAAAAATTAACAAGTGCTCAACCTTGACGTAATGGGAAAAATTATGTATAATCTAATTGAATTAGATTGATTTTAAGGAGTTAATTATGTCTATATTAGGAGTATTTCTTTTAGTGCTCGCACTATTTTATTACGCCATTTTATTACTAGCACACCCAATAAGTGATGCCATAAACAATCGTATCAGTAAGCAAGATTCCCCTAGTAGTTTTGTTTTAAAACTAAAAGAAGGTCTGCTTTTCTTAGAAAATGATAAAGTGAGAATGATTTCAGGACATGTCGCTATTATATTAGCCTTGTGGAATTTCTTTGCTCCCGATTTTGGATCTATCTACGGAGGGATAACTCTTATTGGAGCTCTTATTCCTGCTACTATGTTATTTTTTGATGCTTTTATCCTTGTCCCTCAATTATTTGACTGGATACCTTATGAGCCCCTCAAAGTACAACTAAATATCGTCCTAGAAAAAATATCCCCTATCGCTGGGTGGCTCACCTTAGTGGTAGCCGTATTACACTCTATCTTATACCGAATACCTTTCTTTTAAGAGCACCTAATGCAATTTAGATCCAACGATCCTTTTGGGATTTTTTCTCTTCTCTCTTTCCTTGTAGGGATTTTCTTTCTGTTTTATTTCTTTCTCCCTGTTTTTATGGTTATTGTTGTTATTGGTTTTGTTTCCTTTGGAATTATGTGGCTTATAGCAAAAATCACAGGGAAAAATCCTGCTGGTTCTTTTATCCATGTTAGGACTTATAAAACGGGGGATCGTCAAAACCCTCCCCCTCAATCAAACAATATAGATTTTATCGAAACTACTTTGGTAGAAAAAGAAGATAAGGATAAAAAATAATGGTTGATATTCCTATTTCTGAGATTGTCGCTCAGACCAAACACCTAGAAATTAAAGCTCGTAAAATGGTGAATAGCTCCCTCCAAAGTGACTATAAAAGTTCTTTTCGTGGAAGGGGTATGGAATTTGACGAAGTACGTAGCTATATTCATGGGGATAATGTCAGAGATATCGATTGGAATGTTACGGCTCGTATGAATGAACCCTTCGTAAAAACCTTTACAGAAGAAAGAGAACTGCTCACTTATTTTATTGTAGATATTTCTTCCTCCGAAGATTTCGGAAGTGTTAAATCAAAAAGACATATTATGGCAGAAATTACTGCCCTTTTGGGCTTTACTGCTTTCTTTGCTAACGATAAAACGGGGCTTATCCTTGTCTCAGACCAAATAGAAAAAATCATTCCCCCTACTCGTAATTACTCGCACATGCTTCGTATCATAAGAGATGTCTTTTATTACCAATCCCTATCCCCTCTAACTAATCTTGATGTCGTATTCAGAAAAGCGAACCATCTCATCAAGAAAAAAGCGGTTATTTTTGTTTTAAGTGATTTCTTTGATAGCTCTTACGAACATGCCTTGGGTACCTTAGCCAAAAAACATGAGGTAATCCCTATCGTCGTTAGAGACCCCCTAGAACAAAGTTTTTCTTCCCCATTTTCCCTCCCTATAATCACAGAACTAGAAGATATGGAAACAGGAGAATCCAAGCTTAGCTCTATCACTAAAAAATCCTTAACAGATGAAGATTTTTTTGCTACCCAATATAAAAAAATATTTAGAAAACTAGCTCTAGAACACGCAGAAGTAGATGCCTCTACAGACTATGTAAAAACAATAGATAAACTACTAAGACGCCACACTGCAAGAAGATAAATTGTGAATAATCTTATCATCCAACAAGCTGTTTCAGCTATTCACGAGAATAATTGTGTCGTATTTCCTACAGAAACGGTCTACGGTCTAGGAGCGAATGCTCTTTGTAAAGAGGCTGTCCTTAAAATATTTGAGCTCAAAAAACGCCCCCCCACGAACCCTCTCATCGTCCATGTGCCCAGTCTTGATGATTGTCTTAAAGTAGCATCTTCTCTAAACCCTTTAGAAGAAAGATTATTTGAATTATTTGCCCCTGGTCCTATTTCTCTTATCCTACCCAAACGTTCCAAAATCCCTAAAGAAGTATCTGGGGGCTTGGATAGCGTAGGTGTTCGTATCCCTAATCATCCTATCGCTCTCGAATTTTTAAAAGCAGTAGGTGTCCCTATTTGTGCTCCCTCTGCTAATATCTCTGGGAAACCCTCCCCCACAAGCTTTGAAATGGCAGAGCATTACATGAAAGGGAAAGCTGCTGTACTCCTAGATGGGGGTGTCTTAGATATAGGAATAGAATCCACCGTCCTTAAAGTGGACAAAGAAAATATTTATATTTTAAGGGCAGGACATATTACAGCAGAGATGATAGAAGAAAAAACAGGTATTAAGCCCAGCTCTAATACAATAATATCTCACCAATCTCCCGGCACTCAATTTACCCACTATAAACCCCTAGCTCAAATTATATTATTTGAAGATAAGCTCGATTTTATCAATGAAAACTCAGCTATTTTATATCTAAATAACGATTTAGATATCGATACTCAAGAATACAAATACATCTATCATTTTGATAATATTTCACAATACGTTCATGCCTTATATTATACTTTCTTTCTCTGTGACCAACAAGGAATAGAGAGGATTTATTGTGAAATCCCCCCTAATATCCATCAAGGGGTAGCTTTAAGAGATAGACTCTTTAGAGCAGCGAACTCTTAAGCTTGAAAATTTGATAGAGATATGATATAATAAAGCTACATTCCAAGATGAGGAAACCAACATGGCAAAAGCACTTACTTTTCAAGATATTATCTTCAAACTAAAAGAATTTTGGGCAAAACAAGATTGTCTTATTCGTGAACCTTACGATTTGGAAAAAGGGGCTGGGACTTTTAACCCAGATACTTTTTTAAGATCTTTAGGAGCCAATCCTTGGCGTGTGGCTTATGTTGAGCCTTGCCGTCGTCCTGGAGATGGACGTTATGGAGAAAACCCCAATCGTATGGGCTTTTATTATCAATTTCAAGCACTCCTAAAACCTGCTCCCGAAAATATTATGGATCTTTATTTACAAAGTTTAGAATACATAGGGGTAGACCTGAAAAAACATGATTTACGTTTTGTGCATGATGATTGGAAATCACCGACTCTTGGAGCTTGGGGATTAGGCTGGGAAGTCTGGTTAGATGGTATGGAAATCACTCAATACACCTATTTTCAGCAAGTGGGGGGTATTACCTTGCCCTCTGTTCCTGCTGAGCTTACTTATGGAACAGAAAGACTAGCCATGTACTTACAAGGGGTAGAACATTTTAAAGATCTACAATGGAATGATACCACTACTTATGGAGATTTGCATTTAGATTCAGAGTGGGATTATTCTACTTATTCTTTTGAAGTAGCCACTCAATCCCTTTATTTTAGATTATTTGATGACTTTGAAAAAGAATTTGAATTAGCTATAGGAGCTAAAGCCATATTTGCTGCTTATGACCTTGCTATAAAATGTTCCCATATTTTTAACACCTTAGGTTCTCTGGGTGCTATTTCTGTCACAGAAAGAGAGTCTTATATTTTAAGAGTTCGTAGTATGACGGCGCAAGTAGCCGAAGCATGGGTAGAACGTTTGGATCAAAAAGAAAAAATCACAGGATAGAAAAAAGCCTCTATATTTTAAAGTATAGAGGCTTTTTTGATTACAATAAAAACTATTTTTGTAAAAGATTATTCACGAATCCCACTTGAGAACCTACAAGAAGAATAATGGTCTCTGCCCAATAAGCTGAAAACATAGAAACTGGGTAGGATTCCATATTAACCCATCCTGCCACCATAATCCAATAAATCGCCAATCCTGCTATTATCATCATTTGCACCCCTGCAAAAAATCCTCCGAGAAGACTGTTCAATCCCCCCATATGAAGATGTAGGCACATTTTAGCTACCATTTTAGCTACATTCATAATAACAAGATAAACTAAAATAAATAAAACCAGTCCAGCACCCACAATAGCTAAGATATTACTTTGATATTGTGGTAATATTCGAGCTAATAGCCCATAAGAAAAATTTATCGCTACTACTATTCCTACAAATAAACTAAACCAAGAAAAAAAGATTTTTGCAAAACCTTGCCCTAGTCCAATAATCACCCCTGACACAATACAAGCGATAACGACATACTCTATAATTTGTTCCACTAAATCCTCCTTTTGGTATCTTAATTATCGGAATTCTTAGAAAAAAAATAATATCCTTCCTTATTAAGTTCTATAATATATTTATAGTTGATTTTTTTCAAAATACCTGTATAATATATATATATATTATTTCATTTTTAGGATAGAATATGACAACCATAAAAGGCTTCCCCGTTCATCCTGGTATTGTAGAAGGCTCTGTCTTTATTAAATTAAATTCGGTTAAAGCAATTCCCAACAAAAACCTACCTCCTTTAGATGTCGAGACAGAAATTGCCTGTTATCTAGGGGTGCTTGATTCTCTAAAAAAAGAATTTCAAGACCTTCTTCAGCCCAGCGAGGAAAAATCTAAATCTACCACCACTCAGCTAATAGAACTTTATATAGCTCTATTAGGCGACCCTACTTTTACTCAAAATATTCCCAATCTAATCAAAGAAAAAAAAAGAACTGCTGTAAAAGCCGTTCAAGAAACGATGAAAATCATTGAGCAAGAATTTTCTAAAATCGAAAATGAATATTTCCGTTCTCGATTTGACGATTTTAAATCTATAGGTGATAAAATCCTCGAGAAAATTTTAGGCCATGGGGGCTTTGAAGCTCTTCGTAAACCTAAGATTATTGTCGCTGAATCTTTATCTGTAGCTGAGTTACTACACATTCCCCCCACTAATATTCTAGGAATTATCACTGCTACGGGTGGAGCGACTTCTCATACGGCGATTTTAGCAGAAAGTTTAAATATTCCCGCTATTTTTGGTATTAAAGAACAGTTCAATTTATTTTCTTCTAAAGATCGTGTCATTATGGATGCTTATACAGGGACTATTGTTTTGGGACCTAGCCCCAGCGTATCTTCTCAATATCAAGAAATCAAAAAAAGACGCATCCAATACGAACATGATATGCTCCAAACTACCAAAAATTGTTCTGCTGAAAATAGCGAAGATAATGAGTGTGTTTTCGTCATGGCTAATATAGGAAATCTTAATGACACTAGCCTAGTAGAAAAATATCATGCCGATGGTATAGGACTATACCGAACAGAGGACTTATTTCTTGCCTCATCTTCTTACCTCGACGAAGAAGATCAGGCTCGCTACTATGAAAAATTAATGGAACAGACTAAAGGGCCTGTTACTATCCGTACCCTAGATATAGGTGGGGATAAAACTATTAAGAACAGCGCTCTATCCCCTGTAAACGAAGACAATCCTTTCTTAGGTTTCCGATCTACTCGTCTTTTTGTACAAGACCCTACAGAATTTAAAAAACAAATAAGAGCCCTTATTACTACCTACGAAAAACACCCTAGACTTAAAATCATGATACCTTTTATTTCCACTTTAGAAGATTTTATAAGCTTAAAAAAAGTTTGTTTAGATATTTATGAAGAAATTCATGGACATAGAGAATGCCCTATCCCTATTGGGATGATGGCAGAGGTTCCTTCCACAGCTATTGCTATTAGAGATTTTCTTCCTTATACAGATTTTGTAAGTATAGGCTCCAATGACCTTATTCAATACCTTCTTGCAGTGGATAGAAATAATACTTCTGTTGCTCATTATCACAGCTCTTCTAACCCAGCTCTCCTGATGGTTCTTCGACACGTAGCTCAAGCATGTAAAGAACATAAAATTCCTATCTCTATATGTGGCGAAATAGGGAAAGAGCCCCATTTAGCTCGTTTATTACTAGGTTTCGGTATTACGACTTTTAGCATGTCTCCTATTAATATTCCTATTATAAAATACATTGTTATGAATAGCTCTAAAGAAGAGTGTGAAAAATTAGCAGAAGACCTCAAACCTCTAATATTTGAATCCGAAATCACAGCCTACCTACAAAAAGATCTTGATAACTTCCTTAAATCTAGAGGGGTAAGCTTTGATGCTATTGTAGATTATAGTGATGACGAGGAGCAATCATGATTTCTGCCATTAAAGGAATAATTCACGACAAAACAGCCCCTAAAGTCACCTTAGAGACTAACTCAGGGGTATTTTACGAAATTTTAGTTTCCAACCCCGTCCTTGATCAGCTTCCTGAGTTAGGCCAAGAAACGCTACTGTATACCACGATGATAGTCAGAGAACAAGAAATGTATCTTGTAGGTTTTCCTAGTATGGGAGAAAAAAATCTTTTTGAGATTCTTATCACCGCTAAAGGTATAGGTCCTAAACAAGGAATGAAAATTCTCGGAGAGTTTTCGGGTAATGATCTTAGAATGGCTATTGTTTCTGGAGATATCACAAGTCTTAACAAAGTCAAAGGTATTTCCTCCAAAAAAGCAGAGCAATTAATCCTTGACCTTCAAGAAAAATTAAAAAAAAGTCTTATTGGATTTAAAGATGTCTTACCTAGCCAAGACCCTAGCTCTAAAAAGAAAACAGAGCTACTCCTCACGATGCGTGCTTTGGGATACACCGATGGCGAAGTCAAAAGACCTTTGGATGCTTTTTTTGAAAGTGTCGACAATACTAAAGCCACAGAAATTCTTGTTTCCGAGTTTCTTGCTTACTTATCTTCTCATTAGGATTAATATTTATGAAAATCGTACCACCAAACTCCGCTAAAACTAAATCTCTAGGACTAGGACAGTCTAAAAAAAGAGCCCCCATCACCACCAATTCTTTTTCTAAAATGATAGAAGATACGGGGGATGAGCCTATTATCGAAACGATATTTAGTGAGCCCGACCATGTGCTTAGTAATATTTCTGTATTAGCAGACGAGTTAGATAGGATAGGACAAGAACTTATAGAAAAACCCTTGCCTGAGACTTTTTTCCGTTATAAAAAACATATACGCCTACTCCTTAAGGGTGTGGCTCGTAATATGGAAATGCAGTCCACGATAGGACGAAGAGGCTTAACAGGCACCAAAGAATTTCGTACGGCTCAAGCGATAGATGAAGTATTAGCAGAGTTGGCCGAAAAAATCCTTAGAGATGAAAAAAATCGTATCGATATTATGGCACTCACCGATCAGCTAAAAGGACTCATTATTGATCTTATCACTTAAGAAAAAAGACCTCTTCTTTCTTCCCAATCAATACCGTCTTTATCTTCTTCATCTATAGTAACATTAGTAAGATAATTCATAGCCGATTGAATGGCATCATCAAAAGCCTTTTCCGTTTCTTTTTTATCCCATGACAAGATACGCTCTTTCCCTTCTTTGAGGTCAAACAGCACCAGCTCATCCACTCTATACCCAGATTTTTCTGATAATAAAGCATAATAAGATAATTGTCTATGATAACGTGATATATTTTTGCCTATAGAGAGTTTATAATCTACAATAGTATGCTTATCTTCTTCTGAAGACACATAAAGGTCTGATGTCGCCCTCATCATAATATCATTAGGAAGTAAGTATAAAACCTGCCTTTCTTTTTCTTGAGTAACAGTCCCTTTGATGAGATTTTGATAAAAATCAGATTCCCAGTAAGCATAAGCATAAGACAAAACCAAATCAAAAGCCTCTTCCTGTTCTAAATGGTGTATATGTAAATAATTCAAAACATCTTCTCTTTCAGGTACATCGAATTTTTGGAGAAGGATATGCACTATATTTCCTATATCCATAGGAGAAGGACTCTGTAAAACAAATTCCTCTTCGCTCAGCTCTCTTAAGGAATCAATGAGATTAAAAGAATGCCTTATATACTTATCATAAAATTGATCTTTATTAAACTCAGCATCTAATAATAGAGAGACAGATAAAAATTGAGGGAGCTCTTGCCTTACAAATACCTTATCCTTCTCTTCTAAGAATTGATGTCTTTCTGTATAGGAGCTATTATCTTCTTCCACAAGGCTTTCTTCTCTTTTAGCAATATCTTCTAGAATTTCTAGTTTATTGGACTGCAAGGTGGGATTTTCTGCTATTAATTCTTGATTGAGAAAAGAAGCCCACTGAGTTTCAAAGTCAGACGAATCATTTTTGGACTTACTAGAGAGCGCACAAAAATAAAAGCTTTCTTTAGCCCTTGTCACGGCTACATATGCTAGTCTTTTTTCTTCGGACAAGGTTTCTTTAAGAGCATTTTCCCCTAAACTTGTAGCAATCAATCCCTTCCCTAAAATATCAAAGGCTATTTTGTGATCGAGATAGAGAGGGTAACGCGCCTTAGCCTCCGTTTTATTATACTTATGGATATAAATCACATGAGGAGACTCCAAGCCTTTTGAAGAGTGTACTGTCATAAGACGAAGAGCATTTTCTCCAGAAAAAGACGCCTCTTCTGTTTCTTGCTTTTTTTGATCTATATAGCTAATAAAATCGCTTAAACTCATATCCCTTTTTTCTTGTAATTTTTGAGCCTCTTCCACAAAAAGACTCAAAGTCGCTAAGGCATCCCCTGATTCGGCGATAGCATAGAGAAAATCTTCATAATGTAGCTCTTTTATGAGAAGAGACAACAATTCCTCTAAAGAAATCCTATCTCTTAGAACTATAAATTCTTTAACCACATGATATTCTTCTCCCTCTAAAACATCCCAAAGAGACAATTTTTGATCCTGAGCGTTTATAAGCATGAGATTGATTTCCACATCATTTTTACGAAAAAGAGGTGATTTTAACAAGCTAATCAAAGTGAGATTGTGGTGAGGATTAACCAAGACCCTCAAAAAACTAAGAAGAGGCGTAATATGGTGATTATCCCATAAAATATTACGTACAGAAGAAGAGAGAGGAAGAGAGGGGTAATATTTTTTAGAAAGCATGTAAAACTCTAAAATAGAATTTCTATTGCGAAAAAGTATCATAATATCTTGAGGAGCAATATTATCTTTTAGCATTTTATCCAATAAATACAAAGCATCATAGTAAGCTCTCTCTAGATAATCTTTCGTGAGAATTTTTTCTTTCCCTTCTTTTTCAAGAGCAAGAGTATACAAGAAAGTCCCCTCTTGTTCTTTATGAGCTAATTGGGGTGTATAATTAATTTTAGAATAATCCTCAGCAAAAATATTTTCAAAAAGATAGTTTACGAGACTCACATGAGAGCTTGCCGAACGATAATTAGTATTTAAAAGTTTATGGTTGTAATCCCTTGCTTCAAACTCTTTAACCGTAGCATCAAAAACATAAACATTGGCTTTTCTAAAACTATAGATAGCTTGTTTAGGATCTCCCACAAAAAAAGGCACCACCCTATCATCTTTAATAATCAAATCAAACATCTCTTTTTGAACGTCAGAAGTATCTTGAAATTCATCGGCAAAGAAAAACCGCATTTGACTATGAATTTTAGAGAGGAAATTATTTTTTTTAAAAGATTCGAGGAGGAGAATCTCACTCTCCCCAAAAGATATTTCCCCATATTGAGCTTGTAGCTCTTTTAAGACTTTAGAACATTGATTAGAAATAGGCACTATGAGGGGGACAATTATTTTATAGAGATTATCTAAAAATACTTGATAAGCTAAATGAGAATCTTCCCTCAAGGCGTTCAATTCTTCTTTTTGGGTTTTGGTAGGGAGTTTATAAACCCCTAGCAGGTCTTTAGAAAAAATCGTTAACAAGTCCTCACTATTATTTTGTTTTAAAGTATGATAAATAGTATCATTTCCATTAGTGAGCTTACCATTAAAGGCAATTTCTCTAGCTGCTATTTCTAAAAAAGCATTAATAGAAGGTTTTATGAGATTGTAAATTTTTTCTTTCTGCCCTTCTTCCTGAGCGATTTTTAAAAGCTCTTCATTCCATTGAAAATAAGAAGACGCTTCTAAAGCTTTTTTAATAGCATCTTCCCCGTATTGAGAAATAAGCTTTCTTTGTTGTTCTAAAAAATTTACCCATTTACTTAGCCCTACTAAACTAACCCCTAATTGAAATATAGGAGCTAATTTAGGAAATTCTTCTTGTAAGAGAGAACGTAAAACTTGTAATTGAGCTTCTTTTTCAGTAGCAGAAACATCATAAGCCCCTTCTTCGGGATTAAGACCTATATCACTATCTAATTCTAAAGGATAAGACCTCAAGAGATTAAGAACATAAGAATTAATAGTCGTAATCACTGCACTAGACAAAAGGTCATCAATATTTTCTTTTTTACTGTTAAGATAAAATTTAATCTGTTCTATACTATGAGGGGGAGGTCCTTCATATTCTGCAATAGCATCTAAAGTACTCTTTAGCTCATTACCTTCCCACAGTTCATCTATACGGGAACGAATCCGCATTTTCATCTCTGTAGCAGCTTTTCTTGTGAACGTAAGAGCTGTCAAGCCTCTCAAAGCCTCAGATATAGATTTTTGTTCCCATACTATAAGATAAATAAAAGAAGCTAGCCACCGTTCTGTTAAAACTGTCGTTTTTCCACTACCAGCAGAAGCCTCTAAGATCATCCCTTTTTTTATATTAAAAACGACACTTGGGTCATCAAATTGTAAAGCCATTCCTTATCTCTCTATAATAAATAAGCTACACCTTGTGTAGCTTATTTATTATTATTTTTAGTAATCGTACATTTCTTCTATACTAGGTTCTTCATCCATCTCTTCTTCATCCATTGTTTCATCTTCGTCTTCTTCTGTTTCGTAGTCATACCCATATTCATACTCATCCATAGTGGGATTTTCTTCTGTTTCAGTAAAGATAGTGTCTGCTATCGCGGGCTCTGTAGAATCAGTAGGCATAGTATCATCTGCTGTGAGCTCTGCAGGAACAGCATCCATTGTAGACTCTTCTAGTATCATTCCGTCTGCTGGATTATCACCCTTAGCAAGAGTGTTATAATAAGATGCATTTTCGGAATCTTCTAACATCGTGTAAGTGTCAGCTATTTTTTTATAAAGATCTAGGGGAGCTTCTAACTCGTTAGCCATAAAATAAAGGGACAAAGCTCTATCATAAGCAGCATATTCATAAGTCTTATCAGCTTCTGCGATGAAGTTACTATACGTTTGCTCATCGTCCAAAAGGATACCTAATTGATTGGCTAATTGGTGAGCACTATCTCCTATAGGGTAAACTTTTAGAGATACTGTATAATATTCATTAGCTTTTTGAGTGCGATTTAATTCTTGGTAAATATCAGCCGTTTCTTTCATGGATTGGGCGAGAAATTTTCTATCCCTAGGAGACATATCTAAAATCCCAGTGTGTAATTGGGCGTGTAAAGAAACATTAATCCCTAACAATAATAATACTAATAACATTTTTTTCATAGTATTCTCCTATTTTTTTAATTTAGGACAAATATTAAAATACTTACCTCTATTATGATACATTATAAAAAAGAATGTGATTTTGGTCAAGTATTACAACACTTATCTCTAATATAATTTACCTTGACATATAAAGAGCTTTACTTTATAATATGAAAAAACTAAATAATGAGGGAAATATGGCTGGATTTTTTATTACTTTTGAAGGCGTGGAATGCTCAGGCAAGTCCCTACAGAGCCTAAAACTTGTGGAATATTGTAAGACCCATAATATTCCTGCATTTCTCGTAAGAGAGCCTGGTGGCACAGAAATTGGCGAACAATTACGCTCCATCCTCCTAAATCAATACTGCACTCCCTTAGCAGAATTTTTTATCCTATCAGCGTCTCGTACTCAGCTTACCGAAACAATAATAAAACCTAAACTAGAAGAAAATTATATTGTTATTAGTGATCGCTACTTTCATTCTTCCTTAGCATATCAAGGATATGCTCGTGGACTTGATATTAAAGTATTACAAGACATCTCTAAAACTGTAACACTGGGATTAGAGCCAGAGATTACTTTTTTATTAAAGCCTTCCTACGAAGTCGCTAGAGCTAGGCTCATCGATAAAAAGAAAATAGGCTTAGATAGAATAGAACAAGAAGAAGAGCATTTTCATAAAAAAATATATGATGCCTATATATCTATTGCTAAAGATTACAATTATTTCCAAATCATAGAAGGGGATCCTGATCCCGAAACCATACACCAAGAAATATTATTATCCTTAAAAAAGCTTGATAGTCGATTTTAGTATCTAGTAAGAAAACCCTGTATTTATTATTATTTTATTCATTATTTACAAAGGAGAAAAAATGAATTATTTCTTACTACTCTATTTACTCACAGCCTCTAATTTATTTGCTAAAGAGGAAGTGGTAACAGAAGTCCCCTACAAAGTCCAAGTCAGTCAAGGGAACTTCGATAATAAAGTGGAGATATCTTGGGACCCTATACCCACAGCTCAATATTATACCTTAGAGCGTGTATACGACACTCCCGAATCTACTGTTAAAGGGAAAAAAGTGGATTTGAAAACCAATATCCTCGTCCCCCTCACCCCAAAAACATCTTTTACAGATTATACGATTCCTTTTGGACAACATATCTATACTGTCAATGCGTTCAAAACCAATATTGCCCCTATAGAAGAGACTAAAAGACAACTAAAAAAGAGACTAAAAGCCATCGAAAAAAGTGGTACTAATATTGCTATCCCCATAGAAACCAACATTATCACCCTTGCTACTTATTCTAATGTCGGACATAGAAAAGTGAGCGATAAAGAATTCTTTTTAGAATTCCAAAAAGCTATTGATTCTTCTCTACCCCGTATACGTACGATGAAAATGCTCAATTTCTTTGGAGAAAAGAAAAAGGGCTGGAAAGAAGGTCAATTAATCTATAAAACTACGGGGATCATTAGAAAACCTTTTAAAGTTACTATTACCTATAAAGACTTTGTTGACCAAAGTCTCCGATTAAACGGTACCTATGAAGTACAAATATTCAAACTCTTTGCTCAAGATGGAAAATTAGTAGGGACTTTTCATGTAGATGGTATCTATAAAGGCACCATAACCCACAATCTTATCCTAGACGGAGGACAATCCGTCGGTGGGACTTACGATGTGCAACAAGAAGGTGGAGCAATGGTGGCTCTCCCTTGGGATGTTACGACACACCCTCTTGACGACACTCAATACGAAGATGCTCTCAAAGGAACGATAGCAGAATCTGAAACAGAAGAATAAAATCCTACAACTCCCCCAAAAAAGCCTTCTCTAAAAATGAGAAGGCTTTTTTATATCATCTATTTACCTTATTTATAAAATTTACTTAAAAATTTCTCATTACAGCTAATATATAATTAGTTGCATGCTTTACATAGAGACAAGGGTAGCTAACAGTAGAGTTGAAAAAAAAAGAAAGTTGGAAATATCAAAAAGGGACTAACAACCTAAGTTATTATTTGATATAGAATTGCGAATTTATGATATAGAAATAATTATATATTAGTTATATATCATATAATATATTTATAACAACTATGCTAGGAGTGAAAATTGAAAATATTAAATCCATTTTTTTTGAATACTAATTTATGCTATGATAAAAATGACATACTTTCAGTAGAGGATTTTGAAAAAACAGTAGCGGGAAATACAGGGAATTCTTATATTTCTTATTCTCTTATAAATTTATTGTATAAGAAATTTATAAGACCTGATGAGATTAAGAATATTTTCACATATGATTATTCACAAACAGATAAAGATACAGATTATATTAATAATAACAATTCTCATGTTATTTTAGTTATGCAAGATCAAATTAGAGTATCAGAATCTTATGGTTATGAATTACCTTTTGAAAATATTATAAAATTTTTAAAAAAGATAAAAAAACCAATTATCATAACCTCTTTAGGGGCTAATTGTTTTACTGGGGATGATAGTTCTTTCTATAAACAAATTAGTCCACAAAGAGTTATATTTTTCCAAGAATTAGCTTCATTAACTGAATCTATCGGAGTTAGAGGGGATTTTACAGTAGAAGTGTTAAATCAGTTAGGTATATTTAATGCTGAGGCTGTGGGGTGTCCTTCTTTTTTTGAAACAGGACCAGATAGAATTATATCAAAAAAACCTTTTGATGACAATTTCAGCTTTGCTGTTGGGGGAAGCTATTTAAATATCAAAAATATTCATGAGTTTCATCGAGGCTATGTATTACAAGATGAATTTGAATTTATTGAAGCGCAGTACTTTGATACGAAAAACCTGTTAAACAATTTCCGAGACTATCACGGTCTTGATATTGAAGCTTTTATAAAAGGTAATTATAGAGCATTTTCAAATATTAAAGAATGGCAGGATTATTTGAAAAATTTCACATTTCTTCTAGGATCAAGAATGCATGGCGGTATAGCTGCATTAAATGCTGGTATACCTACAGTCGTTATGAATAAAGATTCTCGTGCTCGTGAAATGTGTGAATTATATTCTATCCCATATCGTCCAGAATTATTACATACAGAAATAGATGTCGAAAAACTATATAGTGAGTGTAATTATGATTTAATGAATACAGAATATAATTCTTTATATAATAATTATATAAAATGGCTTCTAAAGAATCATATTGATTTAGATAACTATATAACGGATACCACTATAGAATCTATTGAGCAACCCTCACTTGTAATGAATAATGTAGATAAATTCTCTCAATTTTGTTATGCAAAATTTAATTACCATTTTTACAAGCCATCCGTGGAAGAATATATTGAAAATAATAATATAGGCATAAAAGGTGGTATTAAACAGTTGTTAAAGGCTATAAAGAACCGTATTATGAGAGGAGAATCCAAGTAGGATACTTTAAAAGTCTTATTTTTCAGTTATTTTAACAGGATCTCCACTTAGTAAAAAGATTTGTGAGATTTATTTTATAGTTTAAAATATCTGCTTCTTGTTTGTAATCTACTAAAATATTAAGAAATTATTATCAATGGATAATTTATATTATTATCATCGCTAGGGCTAATAGAAAAGAAATATATAATAAATCTAAAAAAGGAAATGCTGTTATTACAACCCCCATCTATAATTTTCAAAAAAATTCTACTATCCTTGATAGACAATAATCTTCTCTGGATAAATACAAAAAAAGCCTTCTCTAAAAATGAGAAGGCTTTTTTATATCCTCTATCTTCTTTACTCTACTTTTTCATAAAATTTACTTAAAAATCCCTCACAAAAAATAAATAGCCATTTATCTTAGATTGAGAATTACTTGTCCATTTTTAGTTATGGTATAAGAAGTGACCCTGTAGCTAACTCCTGTTGCCATTTCATAAAGCCCATCCCCCCTTTTATCAAAGACAGCCACCCCACTACTATCATAAATGGTAGAACCTTCCCAACGATAGACCGTTAGTCCCGATTTCGTTATCGTATTCTGGTTGATATAGTAATCAGAATCCGACCCTCTTATTGTATCTACTCCAGAGGTGGTAAATCGGTATTCTGTTTTAATATCAGGGGTAATACCTCCAGAACTAGTAATAATACCAAAAGCTATTAATAAAGCGTATATTTGACCCATGAAACACTCCTTGTTTTTATTTTCAATTAATTTTGAGTTTTTATATCTTTTACCTACTAGCCCATGAGCTTAAAAGAGTAGTACCGTATTACTTGAACAGCAATATAATATAAACAAATAAAAACCACTAGTACCTGTACTTCTTTAAAAAGAAATATTTTCATATTTTTATAGACGGACTTATATATTTTTTCAAAAATCTCTAAACTACTAGGGGTAAGGGTAAGAACACTCCCAGCCTTGTGCGCTATTTGAGCAGAAGCAGAAAGGTGTTTTTGATAGTTATACTCATAAAAATTGAGGGCGTTTTTCTTAAAACTATCTTTAATGTTTTTCGTTTCTCTTAGATAGTAAAAGAATTTACTAACGGTAAAAAATTCTATTTCATTCAAAAATTTAAAGTTTTTCACCCCAGAATGAATAATAGCCCACAGCAATCTCCCAACAATATAGCCATAGGTTATTTTAAGAGCAGGGAACTGAGGGTTATAATGAAGAGCCCCTATCATAGAAGCAAAAAAAACCAATTCTAAAAGAATCTGAAAACCTAGAGATTGAAACCTTGCCCTTATTTTCAGTTTCATACTATCTATCCAACTACCTACTCTATACTCTATATTTTTATCTATTACTTTTTCTATACTCATTTTCATCGTCTTATAAGAGAGAACCAGTGTTTTTTGATTCTTAAAAAACCACGCCACAATCGCAATATCATCCAAATAACCCAAAACAGGAATATAGTCAGGTATCGCATCTATGGGGCTAACAACATAAATAATCACCGCGATTAACTGTATTAAGATAGATTTATCTATATCAGGGAATCGCCCACTAAAATAATCCCTCGCCATACTGAGAAGTAGTTTGAAGTTTTCTATCTGCTCTCCCAAATGCACACTTTTTTCTTCCCCTTCTACTAACTCTTTCGGGGATAAGCTATCTTTTTGGAATTTTATAAAATATTCTTTCATCTTAGAAAAATATTTTTTATCAAAATCATCCGAACTGTTTTTTGTTACAGAAAATAATTTTTTAATGGGCATATTAGTTCCTTTTATGTTTAAAGTATACTATATTTTTTAGTTTTTGTTAATCATTTACATATTACCTAAAATACATTATAATTTAGTAAGAACAAATATTACGGAGATTTTATATGAAGAAATTAATTGTCATCACAGGAGCTAGCTCTGGTATAGGTGAAGCTACAGCTAAAAAATTGTCAGCAGCAGGACATCCTTTACTCTTATTGGCACGCCGTGTAGAAAGAATGGAAGCCCTCAAGCTCCCTAACACCCTATGTCGTAAGGTAGACGTTTTAGATGTAGAATCTTTTAGATCAGCCATAAAAGAAGCAGAAGCTCTTTATGGAGATGTAGATTGTCTCGTAAACAATGCTGGAGTAATGCTTCTTGGACACCCCGAAACACAAGACATTGCAGAATGGAATACCATGATCGATGTCAACGTTAAAGGCCTCCTCAATGGAATACACCTCGTCCTAAAAGGAATGACTACGAGAAACACAGGTACTATTATTAATATTAGCTCCATAGCTGGAAAAAAGACTTTCGGAAATCACGCTATTTACTGTGGTACTAAATTTGCTGTCCACGCTATTAGTGAAACAATACGACAAGAAGTCTGTGCTTCTAATGTTAGAGTTAGTGTTGTAGCTCCTGGAGTCGTAGAAACAGAGCTTATGGAGCATACTACCGATAAAGGTATCGTCGATGGTTACCTAAAATGGAAAGAAGACATGGTAGAAGGTTTAGCAGCTGAGGATATTGCCAATGCTATTTCTTATATCTATTCCCAACCTCAAAACGTTTGTGTTAGAGAAGTGGCACTAACCCCCACCAAACAAGACGGTTAAAAAAAACATGCCACCTATTTTTAGGTGGCATTATTTTAAAAATCACTTATTTTATTTCTGAGTTTTTTGATAATTTCATGATTGCGATTTTTCTTTAAAAATTTCAAAGCCCTCGCTTGATAATGCTGGATTTTCGTTTTGTGATGAAGGTCTTTTTCATTGTAAACTTTTAAAAGAGCATCATAATCATTGATCTCATTAAATTCTGCTAATTTATCTAAATACAATTTATCATCACTTAGATTATCAAACAAGCCACTCATCTCTTTTTTCATATCGTCTAAAGACCCTGTCCCGTCCAAAATAAATTGACGCATTTGGAACATAAGGATATTTCTCCAATACTCTTTAGCTAGAGATTCTTTAACACCCTCTATATTAAAAATATCCATAATAGCATTTTCTATTTCTTCTATACTTATTTTTTCATCCCATTTTTTTAGGAGAAAAGTAAGTAATTCTCTTTCTAACAAGACATTTTCTATTTCTGAGTAATTAAGAACATGTATATTCATTTTTTTGAGATTCTTAATCTCATCTTCTGGTCTTTGATCTCTATCAATAATCCCTTGAGCACTAATATTTATATTGGGAATTTTATTAAAAGCCTTCGTGTAGGATATTACTTCAGAACAGGAGCCCACTGCTCTTATAGTATATTCAGGGAAGAGGATTTCGTAAATTTGTCTATCCAAACTACTCTTTCTATCTCCTTCACAAAATAAAACAGGTCTTCTACTTCCTAGCATTTCTAATAAAATATGTTCTGGAATATCTTCATTAGAAATAGGATACATATCCCATTTTACAGGGTATTCATAAGATCTAAGCCATAAACGTTTAGAAAAGGTTCTCGTCGTAACAAACTCAATATCATGGGTCATATAAATAAAAATACAGGTATCTTGCTCTTGCTCCAATCTATCCCACAATTTATTAAGAATAGCCCTATGAATGTACATCTCGGGCTCATCAATAATAATAAGGGTATTTTCTTTTGCCAATAGCACTTGAACGATGAGAAATAAGAGCATTTTCTCACCATCACTAGCTTGTACCATATCGTAATAGCCACCAGGGTGTTGAATTTTAAAAACCCTTTCTTCATCATGATAAATAAGTGTTCTATGGGTAATATAGGTATTCCAAATAGTTACTGTTTTTTCAAGAATAGTAGCTTTTTGATTTTGGGGATTATCTTGATTCCTTCTCATTCTCGTGGCACACATAATATGTTCATCTATCGCTTGATACATAAGATGGGAAAAAGATAAATGAGAGTAAGTGGATAGAGCGTGGTTTTCAGGGTGAGATTTCCCTATGAGTTCATTTTTAGATCGTTTCAATTTATCGTAGTCTATGCTCTGTATTTCTTTATTAGTAGGGATATTAAGGGAGCGATGAGCAGGAATAATAGTCGCCTCTTCTTGGAGAGACATAAGATGATTTATAAGAAAAGTCTTCCCAGAACCGTTAGCACCTATGATAGCGACATGAGATCGAGCGTAGCCTATTTGTTCAAAAAAAGTAAGAAGCTCTATAGCTTTAGCAGCTGGTGTTTCAAAAGAATAAACACGGTTAGGATCTTTACCATCAGGAATACCAAGAGATTTAATAAAAGCATAATAAGGAAGAGGGATTAATTCTTTAGATAATTTTTTATACAAATCTATTAATTTTAAGGTATTTTCTTTATTTTCTTTTATTCTTACTTCATCTAGTAAAAAATCTGGTTTATACTTATCCCACATAATAGAAAAATCTTCTAAGATGGCTAGTTGATTTTCGATTAGCTTTTCAAACTCTATTTTAGTCATTCAAATCCCCTTTATCTTATTATATATAATAGTTTAAGTTTTTGCAATATCTTTTTATTAATTAATCGTAATTTGACAATATACAAAAAAAACTTTATAATTATATATATATATAATGTATAATTATAAATTAGGAGTGTTATGTGTTAACATATTTACAAAAACTAGGTCGATCTTTAATGGTCCCTGTAGCTGTATTACCTGCAGCAGCCGTTTTGATGGGGATTGGGTATTGGATAGACCCTACAGGTTGGGGAAGTAACAGTATTGTTGCCGCTTTCTTAATTAAATCAGGCGCAGCTCTTATTGACAATATGGGTATCCTATTCGCTGTCGGTGTAGCCTTCGGACTATCAAGAGAACAGGATGGACCTGCAGCTTTATCAGGACTAGTAGCATGGCTTGTAATTACTACATTATTAGCCCCAGGAACAGTAGCAGCTTTACAAGGTATCGCACCAGAATTAGTGTCTACTGCTTTTGGAAAAATCGAAAACCAATTTATTGGCATCTTATGTGGTGTTGTCGCTGCTGAAACTTATAATAAGTTCTATAAAACAGAACTACCTCTTGCTCTTGCCTTTTTCTCTGGAAAAAGATTAGTGCCTATTCTCACTGCTTCTTTTATGATTGTAGTTTCTTTTATTCTTATGTACCTCTGGCCAATTATATTCGGAGCTTTAGTAAACTTTGGTATAAGCATATCATCATTAGGTCCTGTTGGGGCTGGATTATTTGGATTCTTTAATAGACTCCTTATTCCCGTAGGATTACACCACGCTCTCAACTCTGTATTTTGGTTTGATGTGGCTGGTATTAATGATATCGGTAATTTCTGGGCTGGAACAGGAATACGAGGGATTACAGGAATGTACCAAGCTGGATTCTTCCCTATTATGATGTTTGGATTGGTAGGAGCTGTCTTAGCTTTTATTCACACAGCTAAACCCGAAAACACTGCTAAAGTAAAATCTATTTTCTTAGCAGCAGCTTTCGCTAGTTTCTTTACAGGAATAACAGAGCCTATTGAATTTGCTTTTATGTTTTTAGCTCCTGGTTTATATCTATTACACGCTATATTAACAGGACTATCCTTGTTTATTGCATCTAGTTTTGGTTTTACAGCAGGATTTGGATTCTCCGCAGGATTGGTAGACTTCGTACTATCTTCCCGTCTTCCTATGGCTAACATGCCTTATATGCTTATTGCACAAGGACTTGTATTCTTTGTCATCTATTATGTTTTATTCCGTTTTCTTATCGTTAAATTTGACTTAAAAACCTTAGGTCGCGATGTAATGGACGAAGAAGTGTCTATTACTAGTACTTCTGGTAGTGATAAGCATACAGCACTTGCTGAAAAATTATTGGTTGCTCTCGGTGGAGCCTCTAATATTACTCTAGTAAGTAACTGTTCTACAAGACTTAGATTAGAAGTAATGGATTCTGATATCGTAAACGATGCCCAAGTAAAAGCTGTAGCTACAGGTCTTATTAAAGGATCTAAAACTAGTGTACAAGTTATTGTCGGACCTACGGTAGAATTCGTAGCAGCCGCTCTAAACACTCTAATAAAGAATTCGTATAATATTTAAATCTGAAAGAATATAAAAAACCCCCTAAGCTAGTAAATCTTAGGGGGTTTTATTATTCACCCTACTATTTTTATCCAATATTCTTAATCATCCCTGAAAAATCCCATCTCCTAGATATCTTTATCATTCATATTTTTTATCCCAGTCATCTATAAAAAATTTCCCTTTCTTAGACATTTTTATTATTCCCATTTTTTGAATATTTTTATCACTTTCATCCCACCTCTTCAATCATCTATAAAAATCCTCTTCCCCCTTATTTGGATTTTTCCCTATAATAGAAATTTTTCATCTTCCACCTTTTTTATCCCGTATCCTAGACATTTTTATTATTCACCCTTTTTATTCAATATTCTCAATCACCCCTGAAAAAAATCCCCACTCTCTTAGATATTTTTATTATTCACCTTTTTTTATCCAATATTCTCAATCACCCCTGAAAACAATTTCCCTCTTATTGGGATTTTTTCTTATAATGAGCATTTTTTAATAAATTCCCGTTTTTTTTGAATTTATTGTGACTATTTTAGGAAATAGGGTCAAAACTGGTATCAAATTAATCATTTTTATGAGCTATTTTAGTAAAATAATCACAAAAGGTCACTTTTTTTTAGAAATCTTGAAAAGAATAGATTAATATAGTATAATAAAAAATATACTGATATTTGGTCTTTTAGAAGAGAAGGAACATATAGAGATAGCTTGGTAATATTTAACTATAAACCATTTGATCTCCCTCACAGATTATCCATTTTCAAATAAATCCAAAACCCCCACAATAAAGGAGCTAATAATGAGTAAACTAGAATCCATGAAAGGTCAGTTAATCGTATCCTGTCAGGCTCTCCCTGTTGAGCCCTTGCATAGCTCATTCATCATGTCAAAAATGGCCTTAGCAGCCCTTAAAGGTGGTGCTAAAGGTATTCGCGCTAATACTGTTGTAGATATTGAGGCTATTCGAGGTGAAGTAGATCTCCCTATTATTGGGATTATTAAAGAAGTATATGGGGAGCACCCTGTATTTATCACGCCTACCATGAAAGAAGTAGACGCCTTAGCCGCCATCAATGTAGAGATCATAGCTGTAGATGCCACAAGACGTGACAGACCAGACGGACTAAGCTCCCTAGAATTCTTAAAAGGCATTAAAGTAAAATACCCTACTATTGCTATTATGGGCGATTGTGCTGATTTAGAAGACGTGAAATCTGCTATGGAATATTGTGATTTTATTGGGACTACTTTGTATGGATATACAGAATACACCAAAGGATGTGATATTTCTCACAACAATTTTGAGCATCTTAAAAAAGTAATTGAGCTTAGTTCTAAGCCTGTGATTGCGGAAGGGAAAGTTAATACTCCTGAAAAAGCTAAACTTTGTCTTGATATGGGGGCTTGGTGTGTTGTCGTAGGTGGGGCTATAACCAGACCTATGGAGATCACAGAACGTTTTATTAAAGAAATGGGATTATAAAGCTATTATTTTTTCCCTCTATAACTTTTTTTCTACCTAGCTATTCTTTGTCCAATAAAAAAACGTCACTTTCTAAAAAGTGACGTAATATAGTGTTAGCACCATAAGGGAGCTCGTTAACATCAATAAAATCTTAGCCTTTTTCCTCTACTCCTAAAAAGAAAGATACAGAGGATGAAGAAACTAATATTGATGACGCCTATGCTTACTACCTACTCGTAACTATGAAAATAAAGAAAAGAGATACTATAAAAACTGTTGCACCATCAATAATAAGCAATATCTTAGCTAATAGGTTTTTTATATAATTGATAGTAATATATCAAAAAAGCAATAAATAGTACACCAATACAAGCAATACCTCTCTCCTGACAATCGCCCAAATATTCTTTAGGCTATCAGTTCAAAAATCAACTCTAATAGAAACATTATATACAAACATTAGTCTCTCTTAACTGCCTTTTTTACTAGTTTCTTACGTGGAATATTAGAAAATTATAGTAAATGAAGTATACATCTCTAGTCCTAACATTAAGAGTATATAAGAACAAAGCAGAGCAAATAGGATTTTAGCTTTGATCCCTGTTGTATTAAATAAAAGAATACTTAGTAAAATAGGAATGAGGTGTAAATAGTCTTTGGGGAGAAAAGAATTTTCTCCTACTAAGTACACAATACACATCATTTTAAGCCCTACTTCTAAGATCAATAAAAGTTTTCCTATTTTTTTACCTAGGTATAATTGATAGTAGTAGCTAATAAATAAAAAGCTTATCATTATGAGGATAATTGTATTTAGGATGATAGTGGCCATTATTACTCCAACTGAATCTCTATTGAATATAAAAAATTCCTCTTATTATAATAAACTAGGCTTTAAAAAGCAATTATAATAAGAGGAATAATAATATCTTTAAAATAGTAACTAATTCCAGAGATAGCGGAACATCTGTGCCATTCTTTTTGAAATAGAAGGCATGTTATGCTCTCCCTCTGCTTCAATGAGAAAAGAGATATTAGGAGCTTTATCTTTTAAAAGATTGTAGATATTTTGGGCTCCGTCTAAATAGACTTTCTCAAATCCTTTATAGGCAGGATCGCTAGTTTCTTTACGTCCAATATCCATATAGATTTTGTCCCCATCTTTAAAAGGGGCAATATCTTTTAAATATTTAGTAAAATCTTTTTCAAAACACCACAAAGCAGGTGACATAAAAGAGAAACGAGAAAAAAGATTATTGTATTTGGTGCCTATATACATGCTAGCCATAGCCGCCATAGAAGAACCACCTATACCTCTTTTTTGCACATTACCCCCTATAGAATAGCGTTTTTCGACAAAAGGAATGATTTTTTGAACGACAAAATCAGCATATTGATCACCTCTTCCTCCAGCTTTTGTAACTAGCACATCAGTATAGGAAGGCAAATAATCAAAGCATTCACTGGATTCCCAAGGGGAAAGGTCTGTGAATCTGTCCATATGTGTCCTGTCTTGCCAAGAATCTACCCCCACTAAAGCTAGGGGGGGGAATCCTTCTGTAAATAATTTATCTAAAATTTGAATCGTGCCTGTCTTTGTCTCAGCGCCTTCCCAAGTGTCAAAATAGTTCTGTGCATCGTGCAGAAGCATAAAAGGAATTTTCTGAGAGGGCGTGTAGTTATCAGGTAAAGCCACACGCACTACCATTTTTCTTTTAAATATTTCTGGGGTCGGCAATTCATGCTCAAATATTTTCATCGTTGATAAATCCTTGAAGTATAGAAGTCTTATTTAATAAATTTATTAATGATATATTAATTATTGTATGGGGTTTTACTTAATGTCAGAAGTATCTGCTAAGGACATATAAGTAAGACCTTCAATTTTTTCTTTTTCAGGAGCGGGTAAAAATATTGTTGCAATATAAGCAGGAATCATACAAGCAGAAATCACAATAGGAGCAAAGAGGAATCCAAAAATATCAGGTTTAACATAACCTGGTATAATGTTGAATATACCCCCTGGGTTTCCTAGATAAAGAGCCACTAAAGAAGATGTCCAGAATCCAATCCACGCTGCCTTTGTTCCGACTTTTGTAGAGAAAATACCTAGTAAGAAAATACCAGCTATTGGACTACCTAAAAGACCTAGGATACTATTGAAGAGTACATACATATCACTTTGTCCTTGAGTAATAAATACCATGGCCATAAGAGTACCAACAATACCTACTATCCAACTTGTCCATTGAGCAAATTTCACTTTTTCGTCATCAGTAATATTGGTTTTAATAGGAGCAATAAAATCTACAATAGTACAAGTAGCTGTAGAGTTTAGGGAAGATGATACTGTAGACTGTGCAGCAGCAAAAATACCTGCAATCACTAATCCTGATAAACCAATTGGTAATTGATTGATAACAAAATAAGGAAGTAACGCGTTATTATTAGCTAATTCAGGAGCAGGAATACCACTAAATTTATAGAATAAATAAATAGCAGATCCCATACCTACAAACATCATAACACTAACTACTAAAAGGGGAATTTGGAAATAGAGGGTTTTTTTAGCTTCTTCAAGATTTTTAGTAGAACTATAACGTTGCACTACATCTTGAGAACCAATATATTGATAAATAGAACCAAAGAATCCACCTATAAAGAGCCACCAAACGGTAGTCGCTTTAGGATCAAATGAGAAATTTTCTGCTGGGAAAACTTTACCATCTGCTACAAGAGTGCCAAAAGCACTAGTTCCTGCTGGAACAGCCATGAGTCCATAAGCTATTACTAAAAGAGCTGCACCCATGAGAACAAAAGTTTGGATGGTGTCAGACCATACAACTGCCTCAAACCCACCTACGGTAGTATACACTACACACAGGAATCCCATAACCGCAACTATTATAAGAGGATTCATTGTAGGAAATACTTCTTGGAAAGCAAGAGTAGGAATGAAGATAACTACAGCAATTCTCATAATGTGAAAAATAATAAAAATCGCACTAGCTAAAAGACGCATAGGTCTGTCAAAACGTGCTTCTAAATATTCATAAGCAGTCACACAATTTAAGCGCCGAACAAAAGGGATAAAGAATTTAGGAACAAGATACAAAAGAGGTAAAACCCCTATTACACCCACACCAAAAATCCAACCACTTCTATATACATTAGAAGTCGTAGCTACATAAGAAATGGAAGATAGTGCTGTAGCATAAACACTGAAGGCCGCTACCCAAGCAGGGATACGTTGTCCCCCAACAAAATAATCATCACTATCTTTTCTACGAGTAGAAAAGAAATATCCTAACCATACTAAAAATCCTAGATAGCCTATTAGTACTATCCAATCTAACATTGACCATGCCATAACTAACCATCCTTTTAAATTAAACTAAAACTTTCATTACACATTTTTTAATAGCTGTAGCACCTTTAGGGCTTCTTAATCCAGGTTTATGAACATCTTCTGGGTAAAGTATAGCTAAATCTCCATCTCCTAAGATAAGAGTTACTCTTGCTTTACCTTCAAATCCATAAAAATCTTTTTCTTCATCATATTCACCAAGAGATTTTAAATAATCTCTATCTGCTACCTCTATAACCTCTTCACCACTAATGACTATTTGTATATCAATATACCTTTTATGGGCTTCCCATACTGTAGACTCTTTGGATTCGTACTCTTGAATGAGATAGAAAAACTCATCACAAACCTCATGTTTTCCTAAGTTATTAGAAAACATATCGTCTTTATTAACAAGGAGGTATGCTATTGCTTTTTTTAGATTCCCAGGATAATCAAATTCAATAAGGTGTTTAATATTTGTTTGTACCATAATATTTCCTTAATTAGCTACAATATTTTTTAATTGCGACTTCTATTTTTTGATTCAATTCTTTAACTTTACCCATATCCGCAGGATCTACTGGTAATAGTGGAGGTCGTCCTGTACCAATATTGACTCCTCTTAATTTAAGAACTTCTTTGATCACAGAGTACATATGACCAGAAAAACTACAGAGTTCTGTAATAAAGTCATTTAGTATCATTTGTAATTCTTGAGCTTTTTTAGCCTCACCAGCTGCATAAAATTCTTCTAATTTAAGATATAATTCTGGCATGGCTCCATAAGTACCACCGATTCCACCATCAGCACCCATCATGCGTCCACCAATGTATTGCTCATCGGGACCATTGAAAACAATAACCTCTTTATCTGCCATCATTTTTTTAGTCATAATATCAAGTACAGCCATAGAAGAATTTTTCACTCCTACCACTTGAGGTAATTTTAAAAGATTTTTATAAACAGTAGGGGACAAATTATAGTTAGTAAGCTGTGGGATATTGTAAATAAAGAAATCTAAATCAGTAGCGGTAGCCATTGCTGTCCAATAAGCTTCTACAGATTTATCAGAGAGAGGGAAATAAATAGGTGGTATGGAAGATAGAGCATCTACTCCACATCCTTTAGCATGTTTTGCTAACATTACGCTATCTCTTGTATTAGGTGCTCCAATATGAGCAATAATAGTCATTTTACCTTTAGCAACTTTCATCACTTCTTCAAGTACCAATTTTCTTTCATCTAGGGTTTGGTAGATACATTCTCCTGAACTGCCACCAACATAAAGTCCTTTTACCCCTTTATCAATAAAGTGTTGCACAAGCTTATGAATTCTTTCTGGGGATATATCACCAGCATCGTCATAACAAGCATACAAAGCAGGAAAAACTCCTCTATATTTGTTTAATTTTGACATCTTAATCTCCTTGAATTTTAATGTAGTATATATATTATAGTGCAATTATTATTTTAGTCAAGTACCCAAAGTTTATATTTTCATTATTTATCCTTTCAATATTCTTGTATTTATTGGAAATATTTGGTATAATAAAAGAATTGAATATATTAAGGAGAGTTGCTATGATTCAAGCTAAAGCCAGCTTTAAAGGTCTTATCCCCTTTATCGTATTTATAGGACTATATTTAGGAACAGGAGTTTTCTTACAAATGAGTGGCGTTGATATGGCATTCTACCAATTACCATCCCCTGTTGCTGCTTTTGCAGGTATAGTTGTTGCTTTCCTTATTTTTGAAGGAAGCTTAAAACATAAAGTACATATCTTTTTAAAAGGATGTGGACAAGAAGATATCATGACCATGTGTATGGTCTATCTTTTGGCTGGAGCTTTTGCTACCGTGGCTAGTGCTATGGGTGGTGTAGATGCCACCGTCAATCTAGGACTTACTTTTATCCCTCCTCAATTCATTGCTGTTGGGATTTTTATCATTGCAGCTTTTATTTCTACTGCTACTGGAACTTCTGTTGGGGCTATTGTCTCTGTGGGACCTATTGCCGTAGGATTAGCAGAAAAAAGTGGCGTGTACCTCCCTCTTGTTTTAGGGGCACTTATAGGTGGAGCAATGTTTGGAGATAATCTCTCTATGATTTCTGATACCACTATCGCTTCTACTCGTACCCAAGGTGTAGAAATGAAAGATAAGTTCCGTGTGAATTTAGCTATTGTGACCCCTGCTGCTATTTTAACTATTATTCTACTACTAGTCTATGGTCAACCTACCCAAATCCCTCAAATAGAGGCTCTTTCTTTTAATATTATCAAAGTCCTACCCTACCTTCTCGTTTTAGGTATGTCACTATTTGGGCTAAACGTGTTTCTTGTATTACTAAGTGGGATTATCGCATCGGGAATCGTAGGTTTAGCCTATGGGGATTTTGGATTCTTAGAATATAGCCAAAATATCTACAAAGGTTTTACAGGCATGAACGAAATCTTTATCTTATCTCTTATTACTGGAGGACTGGCTGGTCTTGTAATTGAAGCAGGTGGAATTCAATGGCTTCTTCAAAAAGTACAAAAGCTTATCAAAGGACCCAAAAGTGCTGAACTTGGAATCGCTACTCTCATTAGTCTCACCGATATTGCTGTAGCTAACAATACTGTGGCTATTATTATTAATGGTTCTATCGCAAAACAAATCAGTAACAAATATAAAGTAGACCCTCGTCGAACTTCTGCTCTTTTAGATATATTTGCTTGTATTTGGCAGGGAATTATACCTTATGGTGCTCAAATGCTTATCATGCTTAAATTTACGGAAGGAAGTATTGGTTTCTCCATGATGTTCCCTTATTTGTGGTACCAAGGTCTTCTTGCTCTTTTGGCTATTCTATCTATATTTGTTCCTTTTGCGAATCAATATATTAAGAAAAACCCTTGGAACTGGGACACTCAATCATAGAAACAGGATGTTTC
>CAMQVI010000002.1 GCA_947038195.1 uncultured Brevinema sp. | reverse complement strand
ATATATTATTATTCTTTATTTTTCAATAGTATTTTTTTCTTTCATATTAATAAAATTGTCTATTGTTTGTACAACATAATCAACCATAATAGGTGTAATACCTTGGTACAATCCAATCCAGAAAGTATCATTCATAATTTTATCTGTATTTTCTAAAGAACCAGCAACTCTATAATTTTGTTCTTTCATATAGGGTTGTTTGGTTACATTACCAGCAAAAAGTAAGCGTGTTCCGATTTTGTGTTTATCTAAATAGCGCGTAATTTCGTTACGGGTAAAAGGAGTACCATCTTTGATAGTAAGTAAAAACCCAAACCACGAAGGATCACTATGTTCTGCAGCTTGAGGTAGTATAAAATATGGTTCAAGATGTGTTAATTTTTCTAATAATAATTGGAAATTTCTTTTTCGTATTTCTATAAATTCAGGTAATTTTTTCATTTGAGCAACAGCTATGGCAGCTTGCATATCTGTGATTTTTAGATTGTATCCTAAGTGAGAATACACGTACTTATGATCATATCCTTTAGGGAGATCTTCATAAGTCCAGTCAAAGCGTTTCCCACAAGAGTTATCTTGACCCGGAGCACACCAGCAGTCTCTTCCCCAATCTCTAAAGCTTTCCATTGCTTTTTTAAGGGTAGAATCATTGGTAAGTACAGCCCCACCTTCTCCCATTGTTATATGGTGAGCTGGATAAAAACTAAGAGTAGAGATATGTCCGAAAGTCCCTAAATTTTCACCTTTATAGGTGCCCCCAAGAGCATCACAACAATCTTCAATAAGCCATAAATTATGTTTTTGAGTAAATTCTAATACACTATCTATATCAAAAGGATTCCCTAAAGTATGAGCTATCATGATAGCTTTTGTTTTGGGGGATAATGCTTTTTCTAATAAGGAAACATCTATATTATAGGTAGACAATTCTTCATCTACAAAAACAGGAATCATTCCATGCTGAATGATTGGATTGATCGTAGTGGGGAAACCTGCTGCTACGGTAATGACTTCGTCTCCAGCTTTTAAGCGTCTCTCCCCCAAAAGAGGGCTAGTTAATGCCGAAAAAGCAATTAAGTTAGCCGAAGAACCTGAATTACAAGTCAAGGCGTATTTTACCCCTACAAAATCTCTCAATTGTTTTTCAAATTGAGCATTAAAAGTATGGGCTGTTAAATGAAATTCTAAAGCACTCTCAACGATATTACACACTTCATGGTGATCAAATATTTTTCCTGAAATAGGAACAAGACTTTCTCCAGCAATAAAATCTTTATGCGGAAATTTTTGTTCTATATATTGTTTAGTTAGTTCTAAGATCTGTTCTTTTAGTTGTTCTAAAGTCATAATTATTTCCTGTTATTTTTTATTCGTTACAATAATTAGGTAAATTTTATATGTGGTATTATTTTTTTTCAATCCATGGAGCATCTCCTTGATGCCATAAAGACTCTAAATGTTGTTTATCTCTCAGAGTGTCCATACATTGCCAAAATCCAGCATGTGTAAAAGCTTCGAGCTCTCTCTTTTTAGCTAAATCTCTTAAAGGAGCTTGCTCAAAAATAAGCTCAGGGTCATTATCAAGATAGTCAAATATTTTTTTATTTAAAATAAAAAATCCCCCATTGATGTAGGAACCATCTCCCTGAGGTTTTTCTTCAAAATTAACAACGGCCGTGCCATCTATGTTTAAAGCTCCAAAACGCCCAGCGGGCTTAACAGCTAGCATTGTGGCAATTTTACCATGCTCAAGATGGAATTTTTCTTCCAATCCAAAATCCGCATTGCACAAGCCATCTCCGTACGTAAGCATAAAATTCTCATCATTACCTATATAAGATTGTATCTGATTTACCCTAGATCCTGTCATATTAGTATCACCTGTATGTACCAAATGCACTTTCCAAGGCTCTTTTTGATGTTTAGAGTAATCATAAATAGTTTTATTTGTACTAAAATCTATTGTCATATCACTAAGGTGAGCCATGTAGTTAAGAAAAAATTCTTTAATAAGAAATCCTTTATATCCCAAACATATAATAAACTCATTATGCCCAAAAGAAGAATAATATTTCATAATATGCCATATAATAGGTAGACCACCTATTTCTATTAATGGTTTAGGTCTTATGCTAGTCTCTTCACCTAAACGAGATCCCAGTCCACCAGCTAAAATTACTACTTTCATCATTGACTCCTTTACTAGAACATAAAACTAATGTGTCTTAGTTTTATAGAGGATTCCCTAGCTTTAAATAAAGCCCCCTAAATCCAGAGAGCCTTATAATATATTTGGACTTGACGGGGATCGAACCCGTGACCCCTTGAATGCCATTCAAGTGCGCTACCATCTGCGCCACAAGCCCTTGTGTATTATATAGTCTACACCATAATACTCCTTATGTCAATAACTCAGTAATGATTATTTTACTGAAATGGTATTTTAGTATTAGAGCTCCGTTTATTTAATCAAAAAGGTACTGCCTTGACAAAAGTAGGCTTACACTCTATACTTAATTTGATAACAAATAAAAAGGAAGAGTTATGAAATTACTAGCCAAAACACCACTATATTTTCAAGGAGAAATTAACCCTCATGATTTAACTTCTTTAAAACAATGGGTGGAAGAATTAGAGAAAAACAAACCACAAAGCCTAGAGGAATTAGAATTATTCCTTGCTAAATTAGATGAATTAAATCATAAAATCAACGATACCGGGGCAAATATTTATATCAAAATGACCTGTGATACAGCTGACACCAATATAGCTAATGACTATCAAGCTTTTCAAGCTAATATTGTCGCTTATTACGCTCCTAAAGATTTTGCTTTTAAAAATATCATTCTCGATTCTCCAGCCCTTAAAGAGTGGGTAGAAAAGCATGATAAAGCAGGTATCCTCCTAGAAAAAATCCTTAGAAATGATAACGATCTGTTTAGAGAAGAAAACGTCCCTTTAGGAACAGAGGAATCTGCTTTAGGGGTAGAATATCGCTCTATTGTGGGGGGAATGACTGTTCTTTTTAAGGGAGAGGAAAAAACTCTTCCTGAAATGGCCATCTATCTAAAAGATTCTTGTCCTGCTGTTCGAGAAGAAGCATGGCGTGTACGCTCCGAAAAAATGATTGATCATAAAGATGAATTAAATAAACTCTTTGATAAGCTTTATAAAATTCGTATAGAAATTGCCAAAAATGCTGGATTTGATAATTATAGAGATTATGTGCACCAAGCTAAAGGGCGTTTCTCTTACACCGTAGAAGATATCCATTCTTTTCATGATGCTGTAGAATCCGAAATGATGCCTCTCATCGCCGAACTCAATCAAAAACGCAAAAAAAAGTTGGATTTAGATAAGCTAAAACCTTGGGATATGGGCGTATCTTTAGATGGGAAAATTCTAAAACCTGTAGAAAAACCTGAGGATTTAATCCCTAAGCATATCACTATGATGAATAATGTAGACCCTCTCTTCGGGGAAAATTTCACAGCGATGCAGGATACAGAGTTACTTGATTTGTTCAATCGTAAAAACAAAGCTCCTGGTGGTTATTCCTACCCCCTCAACAAATATGGTGCCTCTTTTATCTTTATGAATGCCGTAGGATTGCATAGTGATTTAACCACTTTGGTGCATGAGATTGGACATGCAATGCATGAGTTTGCACAAGCTGAAATACCGTACACAAGTTTTTCAGGATTGCCTATGGAAGCTGCTGAATTAGCTTCTATGAGTATGGAAATGATTTCTATGGACCAATGGAAAGAATGTTATACCGATCCTGCTGATTTTAAAAAAGCGAAATATGACCAAATCGAAGGGGCTTTAAAGTTTTTTCCTTGGTGTATGACAGTAGATAGTTTTCAACAACGAATCTACACAGATAGTGGCACAAGAGAATTAAGAGAACAAGCTTTTTTAGATGTGATGGCTCGATTTTCCGATAGAGCTGGTTTGGATTGGAGTGGCTTAGATAAAGAAAAAGCCGTGCAATGGCTCTTCCAATTACATATATTTGAAATTCCTTTTTACTATATAGAATATGGAATTGCTCAATTAGGAGCTTTGGCTGTTTATAGAGAGTACAAAAAAAATCCTAAAAAAGCGATAGCCCATTATAAAAAATTTCTCCACCAAGGACACCAAGTCCCCCTTGCTGATTTATATAAAGAAGCTGGTATAGAGCTAAAATTCACTAGAGAATATATAAAAGATTTGGTGGACTTCATTAAGGAGGAATTAAATGAATTGGCAACTTAATAGTCTTAACGATCTTATCGCTTTTGCAAATACTTATTATTTATACATAGGGGCTGGGATTGTTTTATTGATGGCGCTATTTTTTGTAGTTATTTATACAAAATCCCAATCTACTTCCGTCAAATATGACAATATAGAAATAAACAATACTGCCCCTATAAGAAAACACACCAAAGCAACACCTGTTAATGAAGAGCGAGTAGACAATGTAACACCACGACCTGCTCCTTATACAATTAGTAAAAAACAAGTTATTGAAGAAGTGCCTGATAACGGTGCAAACGTAATGAAGATGTTTCAGTCTTTTGCTTCCCTAATAAGCGCAGGGATTATCTACATGGTTTTTATCAGGCCTGCAGTCGGTGGATTTTCAATATTCTCTGCAGTAATAACTTATATTATTTGTTCTAAGGTATGGGGGATTATACTAATAAAACGTGATAAATACTAGATAATAATGGAGGACTCCTTTGAAATCCAATCTTATAAAATATTTATATTACATCATTACTCTTTTAGGAGTGACATTCTTTGCTCTTAGTTTCTTTGATCTGTATACAATAATAAAAGAGTATTTTTGGACATTTTTCATGGTAGAGACTTATTTTTTAGCCTTAGGGCTTTATATTTTTATTATTCGACCAATTCTTATAGAAAAAAACACCCACTAGTGGGTGTTTTTTTTAGCTTGTAAAAGACTTTAAAGTACGTTGTATTTCTCTATTGGCATCTTTAACCCTGAGACTCTCTCTCTTATCATAGAGCTTTTTCCCTTTACACAGTCCAATAGAAAGCTTAGCCAATCGACCTTTAATGTAAATAGAAAGTGGAATAATAGTCAAACCTTCTTGGGTAGCCCGTTGTTCTAATTTTAGGATTTCTTTTTTATGAAGAAGAAGCTGTCTCTCTCTTTTAGGAATATGATTAAAAATATTCCCAAAATTATAGGTACTAATATTCATCCCTATAATTTTAGCAATACCATCTTTAGCCAATACATAAGATTCCTTGAGGTTTACTCTTCCTTCTCTGAGAGATTTTATTTCTGTCCCTCTTAATTCTATACCAGCCTCATATTTTTCTAAAACTTCATAATCATGATATGCTTTTTTATTATTTGCGATATTTACAATGGGAATAGCAGGTTTAGTGGGTATATTTGGTTTTTTTTTCATTTTTTCTTCCTAATTCTCTTGAAAAACTTCTCTTTTTAAGTGATAATATATAATATAGTATATGAGGTTTTTATGGATGTGTCAATAGAACGTATTTTAGATTTGAAGTTTCTCCCCATCATCGATTATGAATTGATGAAAAACCCTAAAGTATTTGTAGAAACATTATTAGAAAACCATGTTTCTATTATTCAAATTAACTTTAAAAATGCTCAACAAATAGAAGAGGCTTGCATCATTAGTGAATTAACTAAAGAATTTCCCGAAATAAAGATAGGAGCTGGATTTTTATCCCTTGCTAAAGATGCCGAAAAAATCATTCAATGTGGAGCAGATTTTGTGGTAAGCTCTATTTTAGCCAAAGAAATACTTACTGTATCTTCCTTATACCAAAAACCTGCTATTATCTCTGGTTTTACGCCTACAGAAATTTTTGAAGCATACAAAACCCAATCCGATTTAGTCCAGATATTCCCCGCTGCTCAAATACATCACAAGTCTATTATTTCTATTTTAGAATATTTACCCGATGCTAATTTTATACTTACTGGTGGTTTAAGCGTTTCTTCCGCTTTAGAGTTTTTAAGACAAGGTGCAAAAGCTGTAGGAGTAAAAGGCTCTATCTTCCAAAAAGATGCTCTTGCTGATGAGAATTACCTAGAAATTGGAAATTCTATTAAAAGCTTCAAACATAGGATTGATACCCTTATTTATTAATCAAACACTAAAAAGCTCTGCTGTTGTCGGAGCTCTTTTATTATATCTACGAGATAAGGGGAAGGGAGATTGGCGTGCTTATTAGAAATAATCACAATACGTTCTGCCTTAACTTTATCTTGAATGAGCTTTAGAGCTTTAGTTTCATTGGCTAAATAAGTGCTTGTAATAATAATATCATCTACTTCGGGCAAGAGCCGAAGAGCTTCTTCGGATAAGATAGGGTAATTATTTTCTACCTCTATCACATTCCTCCACCCACTATACGAGAGTAGCTCATTCAAGAAGTTATTGGTAGATATTGTATAAAGAGGATCGATCTCCAAAACCGCTAAAAAAGTCCTAGACTTAGGTATAGGATTGGCTTTTATCTTGTCCCATGTCTCTTTGAAATATTCTATTTTAGATAGAGAAATCTCAGGAAAAAGATCTTGGAGGGTAAGTAAGCCTTCATAAATATCTTGAAAGGATTCCGTCTTAAGGCTCACAACCTTAGTGCCTCTTTCTTCTAAAAATGCAATGGTATCTTCTTTATCCTTTGAGTCCCCTATTAAAACAAGATCAGGATTGAGATTAAGGATGTCTTCACTATCAAAATAAATGCTATTGACTTTAGCCCTATTTTGATATTTTGGATCTTCATCATAGCTAGAAACAGCAATGATTTTCTCCCCCAAGCCTAAATAATCAAGACTTTGGGTGTGAGCAGGGGAGAGAGCAATCACCCTTTCAAAAGTGGTTTTTTGGATATTGGGGTTCGCAATAAAAACTTGGGATACTACTATACCTACTACAATAATTAAACTATAAAAAAAAGCATTCACATATTTCATTTATAGTTTCCTGATATTCGTAGCGTCTTTGGTGTCTCTTACCTCTACACCATGAGTTAACAATTCATCCCTCAATCGATCAGACTCTGCCCAATTTTTTTCAGCTCTAGCAATTACTCTAAGGTCAAAAAGTTTTTGAGTTTCTTCATCAAGGATATTTTCTTTAGGAAATTTTAAAACGCCTAGCACTTTGTCTATTTCTTTTAGCTCTAATAAAATAGCATTTGTATCAAATATTTTCCCACCATAGTAAGCGTTTACTAAACTAAAAATCTCTCCCATAGCAGCTGAAATATTGAGATCTTCTTGTAAGGCATTATCAAATTTTTCTTTAAGAAAATAGCGATCTCCTTCTTGAGGGGTTTCGCTAATTTCATAGATAAAATTATCCAAGCGTTTAAGGGCAGATGTAGTGCCTTTCAGTCCTTCTAAGGTAAAGTTAAGAGGACTGCGATAATGAGCCCCTGTCTGCAGGTAAAACCTTATGTTTCTATGGTCAAAACCCTTATCTAACAAATCTCTAATCGTATAAAAATTACCGAGACTTTTACTCATTTTTTTATTATCTACAAGAAGATGGGTGGCATGAAGCCAATAGGTAGCCATAGGCTGGTGAGACAGACATTCACAATGAGCTTTTTCATTAGTGTGATGAGGAAAGAGTAAATCTATTCCCCCTGTATGGATATCCAAACCTTCTAGAAAAGAGTTTCTAACCATAGCAGCACACTCTGTATGCCAACCCGGTCTCCCTTTCCCCCAAGGACTATCCCAAAAAACATCTCCATCACTTTCTTTATATTTTTTCCATAGAACAAAATCCCCAAAATCTTCTTTTTGATAATCTCCTTCTACCCCAGCAGCACCTTCTTGGAGATTTTCTAAATCTAAGCCAGCAAAATTACCATACTCTTTAAAAGAAGAAGTTTTGAAATATACGCCATCTCCCTTATCATAAGCAAAACTTTTTTCTATGAGCTCTTCTATAAGATTTATCATGGGATCAATATACTCTGTCGCCCTGAGATAGGTAGTAGAAGTCTCGTCAAAATTTAATTGAGCAAGATCCTTAAAAAACTCTTTGGCATACTTTTCTGTGAAGTCTTTTAAAGAAGTTTTTTGTTCTTGAGATTTGTTGATTGTTTTATCATCTATGTCTGTAAGATTACGCACATGTTTAACAGGATAAGAAAAATACTTTAGAGTGCGAATAAGCAAATCTTCAAAAAGAAAAGTCCTCATATTTCCTATGTGAGCATAATCATAAACGGTAGGACCACAAGAATATATTTTCACAGTATTATCTGTAATAAATACTTCTAGGTTTTTAGATAAGGAGTTGTAAAATTTCATAAATAGCTCTCATTTTCATTTAGATAATTATAGTATATTTTTTGTGTTTTTGCAATGTAAATAAAGCCCCTCTTAGACTTGAAAATTTATTAATAATTCTTTAGTTAAACTAGACTATTTGAGCCTTTTAGCTCCTTAAACATATAGGCGATTTTTTAAGGGGGATTTTTCATCCCTTTCATTAATAAGACTCTAAAAAACGGGAATTAAGGATTATGTAAGGGATTTTTATTATAAGATTATTTGCCCTTAAAGAATTAGGGATAAACAACTAAACTAAGGTATCTATTTTCTTTAAAGTACTCAGAGTTCCCTACAAACCATCACATCAAGGGTAAAATGCTCTTCAATCATTTATATTTTTTTATTATTTTTCTATATTAGTATAACACGACAAGATTAAGATTCCTTAAAATATCTTAGAGAAATTTTAACATAAAAAAAAGGTGTAAAAAAATTGATTTCCTTTAAAAAAAAGGATATAATGAATCGAGTTATTACCTATTTATCGATAAAACAGCAGCAAAATAATCTCTAAGGTACTCAAGAAATATCTCTCGTAAATCCGAAGATATTGTAGGAAAGAAAATGAATGGACAACTATTTGTTATAGGGACTCCTATAGGAAATTTAGAAGATATTACCCTTAGAGCTATAAAAACCTTAAACGAGGTTTCCATCATCGCTTGTGAAAATATCCCTCGAACAAGAATCTTGTTGAGTCATTTGGATATTCGTCATAAAAAATTGATTGAATGTTCTCCTAGTAATGAACAAAACTCTGCTTTGGGGATTATTTCTTTATTGGAGCAAGGGGAGAGTGTTGCTCTTGTGAGTGATGCAGGGACTCCTTCTGTTTCAGATCCTGGAGTCAGGGTAGTAAAAAGTGTTTCAGAGGCTGGATTTAATGTTATCCCTATACCAGGGGTTTCAGCCCTAACTACTATATTATCAGTAGCAGGCATAGGTGGAGAAAATGTTGTTTTTACAGGATTTTTATCTAAAAAAGAAGGACAAATAACAAAAACTTTGCAAGAATTTGCCCATAAAAACAATGTATTAGTTGTTTTTGTTTCCTGCCACAGAATAAAAAAGTTTTTAAAAATCCTAAAGGAGTTATCGATTTCTGCCGATATTTGTTTGGGGAAAGAACTAACTAAATCTTATGAGAAGATTTATCGAGGCTCAGCAGAGGAGATTGACACCCTTCTCTTAGAACAAGAAGTCAAAGGCGAATTTGTTATTGTTATTCGTTTTTTAGAAGAAATACCTTTTTTGGACAAAGAAAGTAGTTTTTCCAAAAAAGAAAAGCGAAAGCAGAAACAATTAAAAAAAATATTAGAAAACGAAACAGGGATAGTTTAAATCAGGAGGTTATCTATGGAGATTCGCGGTGTTGGAGGTCTAACTCCTGCAGAAAAATCTCAGTCTGCCAAATCACCCAGTGTTCCCGAACCTAAAAAATCTGTAACTCATACAGGCGACTCGCTTAAAGTATCTGATGAAGTTAGATTTTTAGAAGACGAAGCATTTGTGAAAGATGTTCTTGCTAGAACACCTGATGTTGATCAAGAAAAAATTGATAACATTAAGAAAAAGCTTGAAAATGGTGAATACAATAACAAAGAAACTATTGATGCGCTTGCAGAAAAGTTAATCAAAGTTTTGGGTTTATAAAATACTGAAATAATAAAAAAACACCTTATATGATATAAGGTGTTTTTTTACACCCTCTCCATTTGTCTTTCAAATCATTTTATTTTAGATAGATATATCCTTCAAAAACTACATCCCATAAATTACATAAAAATTATTGTCTTTATCGGTATAGTATTATATTCTAGGATTGATTGTAGTGTTATTAAAGAAGGTGTGCAGCATAATAGATGAAAAAAAATTGGGTAAAAAATAAGGGATAAGTAAAACTTATCCCTTATTTTAATAATGATTATTGTTCTTGATCGAGAAGAAGCTCTTGTAGGTCTTCTTCTTTGAAAGTACCCAAAACTTCGTGTAATTGGATAGCTCTTCTATTACCAAATAAGCCAGGTTTGGCTTTAAATTTGGCATTACGTCCTATAAACACTTCTACATCTGCATGCACACTAGTATCAAAACGAATTACGTCGCCTTCTTTTAGACGGCTAACTTCTTCAAAAGATAAAGTTGCTTGAGCTAACTGGGCAATAACAGTGAGACGAATATCGTTTATTTGTTGTTTAATAAAACTAATATGTTCTGAAGTCATACTATTATTAACAGCAGAGTACCAGTATTGAGCGGATAATTTACTAATAATAGGTTCAATGGTTATATAAGGCAAACAGAAATTGAGCATTCCTTCTACCTCACCAATTTTAGTCTCAAAAGTAGTTAAAACTACCATACTATTAGGTGGGACAATCCCTACGAATTGTGGGTTAGTATCAATGTTTCCTAAACGAGGTCGTAAATCTGTCATATTAGCCCAAGATTCTCTAAGGTTTCCTAATAAACGAACTAAAATCCCTTCGATAACAGACATCTCAATATCTGTTAATTCTCTATTAGTCTTAAGGGTCTCTCCTTTGCCACCAAAAAGTCTATCAATAATAGAAAAGGTAATAGCAGGGTCTATCTCGATAATAGCACTGCCTTTAAGAGGGTCCATATTTACCACTCCTAAAGTCGTAGGAGAAGGAATAGATCTAATAAACTCTTCATAAGTAAGCTGATCAACAGATACTACATGGACACGAACAAGAGAGCGTAATTGAGCCGCTAAAGAAGTGGTAGTTAAGCGAGCAAAAGTTTCGTGAATCATCTGAAGGGTACGCACTTGATCTTTAGAAAACTTGTCAGGCCTTCTAAAGTCATAAACTTTTAAACGCTTCTTCGCCCTATTGGCTCTAACCATAGCTAAAGCACTTTCTTCATCGGAAGTATCTGTAGAAGGTGTTGACACAACGGTCAACAGAGCATCAATTTCATCTTGTGACAATATTTCTGTCATCTTTTTTCCTTATTATTTCCTAATTTATATCTAGGAAATAGTAAATTCTGTATAATAAACAGCATCTATCTCACCATTAATGAACAAGCTGTTAAGTGTTCTAGCAATTTCATCTTTTAGTCGCTCTTTTTCAAGAAATTCATCAATTTGATTTTTTTCTTTAGAGTTTAAAAGGTTTAAAATTACGTCTCTAATCTGGATGTGTCTAGCCACTAACTCAGAATGTAGTAGCTTATTTTCTGGATCGTAACCAAGAGAAATAGCTACACGAATAAAGTGATTAGCGTCAATATCTGCCGTATTATTTCTAAATTCCCCTAAATCGTAGTAGGATAAAGGCGTAGGCTTGGGCTGTAGCTGAGTGATAATAGAACTTTCATCACGCTCATTAGCCGCCCCTCCCTTGAATACTACAAACATAATAATCACAGAAATAATCACAGATACTAAAACAGGTATTAAGTATCCTAAAATCTTGATAATAATTTTTGCTATGGGGTTTGGGGGTTTCGCCCCTCCCCCTTCCTCATCACCATCTTCTAGTATTTCTTCATCAGCCATATTTACCTCCAGTTTATTCAATAGATTATTTAGCTATACTATTTTATTGTAACAAATTATTATATAAAATGCAATTTTTATCACAAAATAGATTCTTTTCTTGATTTTACTTTCATATTTTTGAAAAATATCTTATAATAAATAAACTTAAAAAGGATTGTTAGTATGATAAAATGTTATGAGAACGGAGTTTTTGCTCAAAATGCTTGGATTTATTCCAATCCTGCAACGAATGAAGCGATTGTTGTCGACCCTGGGGATGAACTGGAAGGATTGTTTGATTTAATAGGAAACGATAAAGTCACCCACATTTTTATTACCCACGGTCATGTAGATCATATACAAGGTTTAGGCGAAGTCAAAGAAAAATACCCCGATGCTATTATTGTAGCCCACGAGCTAGCAAAAAAGACCTTGCCTAGCCCTCAAAAAAATCTTGCTTCTTCAATGGGGATAGACCTTGTCGCACCTTTGCCTGACTGGACTTATAGTGGAAAAAAGGGATCTATTACAGCTGCTGGACAAGAATGGACACTAATACATACTCCTGGTCATGCCATAGATCATACGATATTTGTTAGTTCAGATTTAGTGATGTTTGGTGGTGATGTAATATTTGCAAAAGGGGGTATTGGACGTGTAGATTTTCTTGGTTGTGATCCTATCGCGATGAAAGTATCTATTGCTAAGACCTTATCTGCTCCCCCTAAAACGATGGTGTATCCTGGTCATGGCCCTAAATTTACCATCGAACAAGCTAGACCTTATTTTCAACATATAAAAATGTAATATATCTTTAAGACCCCTATCTCAAAGGGCTTTTATGGGACAGGTTTGTTTAGTTAGTAAGAAAAACTTTATAGAAAAATATAAAAAACACCACCTTTAAAACAGGAGTGGTGTTTTTTATGTAGTATGATCGAAAATATCTATATAAGTATCCAATAAATATAAAAAGAATATTCTATTCGTTTATAAAAGAGTTTATTTTCACATAATCATGAGTTAAATCACAAGTCCATAAAAAGGCTGTCCCTGTTGCACTATTAAGATTGATCTCAATAGTGCAGTCTATACTGCTCATGTCTCCTAGAGCGCTAACAATACTAGCCGCATTGGGCATTCCATTTTCAAAGAGAACATTTTTATTATAGCTGATAGTAAGTTTATCTAATTCAAAAGAATCGGATGTATTAGCCACCGTATTAACGATTTTTTGCCAAGCTGTTTTTTGCCCATGAAGAGCCGTTTTAACTTGATAGGATTCGGAAACAGCTCTTACGATTTTTTCTGCCTCTTCGTCATTTTCCGCTCCCACTACTTCAAGATGTACAAGTTTAGTGACCCCTAATCCTTGCTTGATGAGCTGTTTAGCAATATTAATCATTAAAAATTCGAGAACCTCTAAAAAAACTTCATAACGTGGGTCATCTTTTGAGGAAATAATTTCTTCTTGAGCCAAACCATTAGCAACTATAAAAACACTATCATTAGGGCTTAGATCATTATCTATCGACATTCGGTTAAAAGAATTTTTAATACAATAATCTAGAGCTTTCTGGAGAAGATTGGGGGAGATATTAGCATCAGTAGTGATAAAGATTAGCAAAGTAGCATGCATCGTCTCCAATGAAGGTTTAATCATACTATCCCCCTTAGCTGTAGCGCCTAAGGTTACTGTATCTTTTCCTATTTTAACTTGGTAAGCAATGTTTTTTTGTCTTGTATCTGTGGTCATAATACCTGAGCTAAAATGTCTGATATTAGTTTCATTGGGGATAACATTTACAAGCCTTTCTATGCCGTATTTGATTCTAGTCATATTAAGCTGTCGCCCTATCACTCCTGTAGATGCAATGAGGCAAGATTTTGAGGGGATGTCTAATAATTTTTCTGTTTCTTCAGCCATAAAGCGAGCATTATCTAGCCCTTCTTGTCCTGTAAGACAATTAGCATTACCACTATTAATAAGAATAGCTCTGCATTTTTTACCCACTCTTGCTTTATCTATAGCAATGTGAGCTCCTTGAATATTGTTTTTGGTAAATGCCATAGCCGTATTACAAGGCGCTTCGCTTAGTAATAAAGAGATATCTTTAGAGCCTCCATTTTTAAGTCCACAAGAAACCCCTGTCCCTCTAAAACCTTGAGGGGATAGAACCCCTTCTTCTAGATGTAAGATATCTACCATAATTAAAATCCTTTCAAATGATATTTAATGAGTTGCCAATTTTTCTCTTACAAGTTTATCTATTTCTTTTAGTTTACTAGCATCGCCTTCTAGGAGCTGAATGACATTGTCTCTTCCTTGTCCCATCTTTTCTTCTCCTTGGAAGTACCAAGAACCTTTTCTTTCAATAATACCCAATTCTGTGGCAGCGTCTACAATACAAGCTACTTTGGAAATACCCTTTCCAAAACGAATTTCAAAGGTGGCATTTTTATGAGGAGGAGCTAGTTTGTTTTTGATAACTTTAGCTATTACAAGGTTACCAATAATTTCATCTCCCCGTTTGAGCTGTTCTTTTCTACGGATTTCGATACGGACGGAGGAGTAAAATTTTAAAGCCATTCCCCCTGTTGTGGTTTCAGGGCTTCCATATACCACACCAATTTTCATACGAAGCTGGTTTATAAAGATAACAGCACACTTGGCTTTATTTACAATAGAAGTGAGTTTTCTTAGGGCCTGGCTCATAAGACGAGCCTGCATTCCCATAACAGAATCCCCCATATTTCCTTCAATTTCATTTTTAGGGACAAGTGCCGCCACAGAATCAATAACGATAAGCTCAACAGCACCACTGCGAACGAGAGCTTCTGCAATTTCTAGAGCTTGTTCTCCGTTGTCAGGCTGTGAGATAAGGAGATTTTCTATGTCTACACCAATATTTTTAGCATATTCAGCATCGAGAGCGTGCTCTGCATCAATAAATGCACAGGTTGAACCTTGTTTTTGAGCTTCTGCAATAAGGCTAAGAGTAAGGGTGGTTTTACCCGATGCCTCTGGTCCATATATCTCTGTGACACGACCATAGGGTATTCCCCCTACTCCTAAGGCAAGATCTAAGGTTAAAGCCCCTGTAGGAATAACAGGTATTTTTTCTATTTCTTTCGAGCCAAGACGCATTATGGCCCCTTTCCCATATTGTTTTTCTAACTGACCTATTGTTGCTTCTAAGGCTTTTTTCTTATCAGCAGATATTTCTTTTTTTGCATTATCTTTAGGGTCTACATTTTCTGCAGGGATGTTTGTTTCTTCACTCACCAAAGGGCTCCTCGTTAAATTATACCAATTATTATACCACACATATGTAAAAAAAACAATTTATTTCGTTAATTTAGTGTATATGTGGTTTTAATCTTGCATGAAATGAAATTTTTAGTTATAATATAAAATCTTATATCTCTTTGGAGGATTTAATGAAATATATGCTCTTGATGTTCTTGGTGCTCCCATCTGTGGTTTTTTCACAGGCTATATCAGTGTTTAATGCATCATCTGTGGCTAATGAGATCGAAAAAGCTTCTGCCAAGATCACAAGTTTTAAAGGTCGTTTTGTTTATAAAAAAGACAAGTCTAGCTATTTTGGGGTTATTACCTATGTCTCTCCCAATAAATTAATTATGCAATTTGGCTCAGAAGCCAATCCTGCTGATAAAAAAATTGTATCTGATGGTAAATTTATTTGGGTACAAAAAGGAAATCTTATTGCCCGTCAAAAACTAGGGGAAGAAAACAATCCTGTAAAAGCGTGGAATATTCGTTCTCTAAGAAGACAGTATATTGCCACAGCTTCTAGTAATGGCTTAGAGATTAAATATGGACAGACCCCAGCGTACCAAATTGTTTTTGAGCCTAAAATCAATACCACCAGTTTTCGTCGTATTGAGATGATAGCCGATAAAAAAACAAGTCGCATATTAAGGGTAAGAGGGATTTCTCGAGTAGGGATCGTGACAGAGCTGGCTATATCTTATAGCGAAATCAATAGAGGATATAGTGATGAGGAATTTGTAGTAAACACTACAGAAGAGTCTCAAATCTATGATAATATTTTTGAATAGGACCATTCATGAAAAAAATAATTTTATTGAGTCTTTGCTTTTTATTTAGTTCTTCTTGTGCGATTCAAGGGGAAGTTTATAGACTTCAAAATCGGGTAAAAAACTGGCATGCTATTCTAAACCCCGAAGAAAAAATACTTTTTGTCCAAAAAAACTTTATAGAGTTAGGTGTGATTTTAGACCAAAAAGAGCTTGCTGACAAATCTTTTACTCAAAAATTAAGAAAAATACGTATAGACGAAGCTATTATGAGTTTTAATGGTCAGCAAACTTCTTATTTCTTTTATCATGTTTTATTAAAAGATTTGGTGAAATTTTCTTATAAAGAATTTATGGACATTTTAAGCCCTGAAGAAAAAAAAGATTTTATTAATAAAAAAGATATCGGTGAGACTCTCAAAAATTCTAGCATAAAATCAGTTCTTCAAAAAGCAAAAAATACTTATGGATTGCAAGATTTTAATGATGAAGAAATTTTAAATTACTATAGAACAACATCTTTTTCTGCGGTAGCTTATCCTATTGTTTATGAAGTGTTGGCTTTCCTTGCTCGTTATCGCAGTATGGAAGATTTTCTTGTAGGGAATATGGCAATACCCTTAGACGCTTTTAATACCCTAGATAAACTACTGCAATCTCGCCGCATTCCCACTAGAAAACAAGCGGAAAAAGATGCTGAAACTTGGGAATCCCTCAAAGAAAGGGTCTTTTTGGAAGATTTATCTAATGAAGATTTCCTTGTGCTAGTAGCAACTGTATTTATCCCTGAAATGGATCCCGACGTACAACTAACCACGATTAATAACGTGAGAAATAGATTTAAGGAACAATAATGGCTATTACTGAAGATATACAAAATTTAATTGACGAAATGAAAGTTGAATGTGTGCGTCTTACGATGGAAGGGATGCAAGTATACGATGTACAAGGTTATAGCCCTCTGACAGATGTTGTATTTATTGCTACAGCAACACACATACTCCAAATGGACGCAGCAAGACGCAGCTTATCTTTTATGGCAAAACAGGCAGGGTTCCCTGTACAAAACCCCACAGAAGATTACTCTGAGGGGTGGCTTGTACTTGATTGTGTAGATATTGTCATTCATATCTTGGTAGAAGAAAAACGAAGTTTTTATGACCTTGATAAACTAATGTCATCCTTAGTCGAGACCCGTTCTAAATATACGGATTTTCAAGATCATGATCAAGAATACGGTCTTTCTGAGGCTGATCTTGATGAAATCCTTGAACAACTTACTCCTGATGAAAGAGAAGAGTTCCTTTCAAATCTTGGAGAAAGTGACGACTAATTAAATACATAAGGGATATTTTTATGTGTATAGTCCATTTCTTTAAAAGTAATTCCTTCGTATATTTTTTTAGACGCATTTTTTTCATGTTCTTTAACTGTATAAAAAGTTGCTGTTCCTTGTCCGTCTGCAGTTTCAGAGAATTCAACAAAGTAACCTTGTTTTTCTTGTACTTTTAGATCTTTAGGATCTTGTTTAGGACCATAGTACACGATAAAATCTTGGCCATCTCTTTTCATTATAGAAAATTCGCTTTTTCCCACAAGGTTTCTCTCATTTCCTTGGTATACAAGAACCATATTCTTAGTGAAATGTAAACCTGTAGAATGCTCAAGTCCTACCCCTTTTAAGTTTTCAGATCGTGGGACTTTTTCATACCACTTTCTTGCCCAAGTTCCTTCTAAATTTTTTCCCTCTAGGGCAAAACTTGTTGATGTTAATATCAACGTAAATAACAGTACTATTTTCATAATATACTCCTTTATGATTGTATATAAGAAAGTTATACAAAAAAAATCCAAAAGGCAAGGAAAAAAGAAAAAATGATTATTACCATAGACGGACCTGCAGGATCGGGGAAAAGCACCTTGTCCAAAGAATTTGCAAAACATATCAAATTTAACACTTTAGACACTGGGGCTATGTATAGGTCTGTCGCATTACTTGTAAAAGAACAACATATCTCATTAGATGATTCTAAAATAGAAGGTTTCTTAGAAACTCTACTGGAAAATATTAACATTTCCTTTCAAGGAGAAAAAGTTTTTCTCAATGAAAAAGAAGTCACAAAAGCTATCCGAACTCCAGAAATTGATCTCCTCACTTCTAAAGTAAGCCTTTCCCCTATTGTAAGATCCAAAATGAAAGATATGCAACGCATGGTCGGAAATGGTAATACCAATATAGTCGCAGAAGGGCGGGATATGGGGTCTAATGTCTTCCCTGACGCTAAATTAAAATTTTATCTCACAGCTTCTCCTGAAGTAAGAGCAGAAAGAAGATATAAACAACTATTAGAGCAAGGGATAGATAAAAATCTTGAGAAACTTACTGAAGAAATCATTCAAAGAGATAAAGAAGATTCAGAAAGAAAACTAAATCCTCTTGTTATTCCCCAAAATGCAGTCCTTATTGACACTTCACACCTTAATAGCTCAGAAGTTTTAAGTGAAATGATTCGTATCTATGAGATAAATTAAAAAACAGCCCATAATTAATGGGCTGTTTTTTAATTTCTATAACTTTGTAAAGTATGATGGGGGTAATCAGGCCTATAATGGATAACATTATATTCAAAAGCTCTATGATTGTCTAGATAAGAAGTAATACAGGCCTTAATAACAGGTGTATTTTCTTCTATACATAATATTTTAGAGATATCACCCTTTGCAAGAAGGGGAATATAACTTTTCTCAGAAAATAAAATAGCATTAGAGGTATTATCCTGTACCCATTTATATTTAGAATTAGCCAATGCTTTTTTGGTGAGCGTAGGGAATAGATCTTTAGGGAGATATGATATTTCATGTAGAGATATAATTCCATTAATAGAACGAACCCTGTCTAAATACCATATGGCACCACCCTCTGCTATACCTAGGACGTCAGAAATTTCTTTAGAAGCTTTACGCTCTTCAAAAATATTAATCTCACTAGTAACTATTTGATTATATGAAGATAGTTTTTTACTAAGAGAAGTAAAAGCCATCGTGTCTACATTTTCTGATTTATGTGCTACAAAAGTACCTAGCCCTCTATGCGCAGTTAAGTAGCCCATTTGTACAAGTTTTTGTATGCCTTGTCGAACAGTCATTCGGCTTAGCCCTGTTTCTCGGACGATTTCATGTTCTGGGGGAAGCTGATCCCCAGGTTTCAAAACATTAGTCTCTATGAGTCTTAGGAAGTGGTCTTTGATTTGTATATAAGCTGGAATATAGGAGTGTTTATCAATCCTTGGAAACATTATTTCATACCTCTTTGTTTTGTAAGATATTTTAGTATAACATATCTTACCCTAAAAGTATATAAAAATACAATAATTTCCTTCAGAAAAAGGTATGCTATTCTATAATATGGTTATATCAAAAATAGTTGATTTTTTTATTCTCAAACACTATAATATAATGACTTTTTATATAGATAAGACTTATAAATTAGGAGATTTTTTTGAAAATTTTAATACTAATATTTTTCTTTTTCAGCTTTACCTTCACACAATCCAAAGATTCGAATCTCTTCGAAGAGAATTTAGATAATATTAATATAGACTCTAATATCTCTCTCTTAAAAAATGAGACACCTTTGGTGGAGGAAGTTCCCAGTGTCGAAGAAATCACTATTCCCACTACGATAAAAATACCTCTTACCAATGAAATAAATGAAGAAGAACCCGAGGGAAAATCTGTAGAAGATGGAGATTTTTCTATCCCTAATATCTTCCGTTCTTTATTAATCTCTTATCCTGATGTAGTTACTAAGGTTAAAAAAGTAGACAATCCTTACCACCCAGATCTTGCTATTCGTGTTCGAGATAAAATATTTTACAATGTACAAGGGCGTTTTCTTCCTGAAGAGGAAAGGGATCACTGGAAAAAATATAGCTCTAATACTTTCTATGATTACGCCAAATCTATCCCTGATCCCCTACAAAGAACAAAAAAAGAAATCCAGTTGATGAAAAAACAGGGGTCAAAAAATTACAGGAAAAGAAAAAAATCTACCTACCCTGGTTTTAATGAAGCCTTATATGGAATGAAAAGTCTTTCTGATACTAATACCCAAATTATCAAAGCCAGATTTCTTGGTAAGCAAGTACTTGTTCACCAATTTTCATATAAGCCCTTGATGAAAGTGCAAGAAGAAATTTACAAACTCACCAATACCCACCCAGAGGTCGTCCAATTCCTTAGAGAGGGAGACACTGTATATTCTTTCTTTTGGCGTAATATCGCTAACTCCAAAGGTCGCAGCTTACATTCTTACGGTATTGCTGTAGACGTCCTTAAAGAAGGGTCTACAGACGCTGTTTATTGGCTGTGGAGACAAAATCAAAAAATCGACTGGATTAGAGAACCTATTTCTGTTCGGTGGAATCCCCCACTGACAGTGGTTGAAATCTTTGAAAAACATGGTTTTGTTTGGGGTGGGAAGTGGAATTTTTATGATACGATGCACTTTGAATATAGACCTGATTTGCTTCTTCTTAATGGTTATGAAGTCATATTTGTTCGGTAATATATTGTGTAAAATAGATTTGTTATATATTAATAATAGTGAAAAGTTGTTAAAACATTGCCTATGGTGCCCTCTTATGGCATTTTCATCCTACAAAGCATATTAGAACAAAAAGAGTTTAAGAAATTCTGAAAACTGTCCATTTTACAGGATTAGGAAGTGTTTTTCTAACAAGGATTGTCGTGTCTGCGTTTCCATAAAATTTTATCATACTAAAGCTTTCAGCCCTTAAGATTATCTCCTTATTAGGGAAAAGACGTTGGTATTCACTTAAAGATTTTTTAGCTCTTGCTGAATCTTGGAGCACTATATAAAGAACATTAATAACGACTATAGCCAAATCATATTTGTTAATTTCTGTATATTCAAAAGATTGCATATTCACCCTTATTTGATTTTGTATTATAATATCTTCTCGGAACTTTATCACAATATATTATTATTATTATTATTATTATACATATCTAAAGTATCATCCTATGAATCAAAATTATTAAGATAAACACTTAGTCTATCTAGTCCCTTGAGTTAACTAGGAATAAAAGTATATTTTATACTACACTGTCATTATAATTATCTCAACAAAAAAGCACCTTAATTAAGGTGCTTTTTTAAAATAAGAATTACTTATTTACCTGTGATTTGAGGACTTTTACGTTGGTAGAGCTGTTTTTTTGTCTTGAAATTAGGGTCTGCTGCCATTTCTAAGGAATCTCCTAAAGGCATTCTCATATAAGCCCCTAAAACTTCTTTACTTTCCGTAGAAAAAAGAGTAATGTAAGGAACATTATCTTTTAAAGAAAGAGAGTATTTTAACTTATAACTTGTATCTTGATTGTATTCTTTTTCTTTAGCAAGGATCTCTAAAACAACATTTTGTCCATCTTGAAAAATAAGACGCTGTTCTGTGGCTAGCATCATATCTTTTGCAAAAAAATCTGCCCCTATATAAAAATAAGACCATACTCCTATAAGAGCCCCATGAGTCACTTGTACCTGAGCAAATAGAGCATGAGGATTTAAGATAAGGGTAGTAAAAAGTAGTAATTTTTTCATAGGCTTTCCTTTTATTAAGAGTGTATAAGATTTTTATTCTTCCATATATTCCGTATCTGTAGTGTCTATATATTCTGCATCTTCCATATCTGTAGTATCAATGTATTCGGCTTCTTTTCTATCTTGGGTATCCATATTTTCAGGGGTAACAGCAGTGTTCGTGTTAGTATTGACAACTGTCTTAGTATCTTTTTGGGCAGAAGGGGTGATTAATGTTTGGTTGGGAAATCGACGCCAATATATACTTTTTTCTAATTCAAAATTAGGGCTTGTAGACATTTGCATATATTCTTTACTTGGTGAAACACGGATAAAAAAACCTTGTTTATCTCTAATTTCCTGATCTTGAGGGTTTTGATTCGTATAATGAAATACTAATAAGGTATTATCAAACAAATCAAAATACGTTATATATAGTTTTCTTTTAGAACTGGATTTCAAGGTCTCTTCAGTTTTGATATTTTGAAGCCAATAAGCCGAGCTATCTTTATCTATATACAAAATCTCTTCCCCAACAGCGGGAATATTAAAAATTCCTGAAGATTGGGTATAAAATCTCCACCATGCCCCTAAAGAATCATCTGGAGGATAGAGAGGGGTGCTCCCTGTATAGGGAGGGGTAGCAGGAAATTCTTTTTTAATATCCTCAATAGTATTACTAGGAGTAATAATAGAAGAAATTACCTCTAAAACAGGTAAACTTTGCGCACTAGGAGGGGCTGGAATACCAACAGAATTAGTGAGTACAGAAAAAGGAGTTTCTTCTGTTTGTGCAAAAAAAATATTAGGAACAAAGAATAACAATAAAAGATAATATTTCATAAAAACCTCAATATATTTCATACACTATTTGTTACATAATTAACTATATTGTAATAAAAAAAGTATCATCTTGTCAAATAAAAAAAATATTTATATTATTTAAGACTTATTTTCTCCATTTTCAGATACGGTTGAAGAGCTACTGGGACTTTTATAGAGCCATCTTCTTGCTGGTAATTTTCAACAATGGCTACTAAAGTTCGCCCTACAGCTAAAGAGGATCCATTTAGTGTATGAACAAACTCTGTTTTTTTAGAACCTTCTGGCTTATATCTTATATCGGCACGGCGAGCCTGAAAATCAAGACAATTTGAAATCGATGCTATTTCTCTATAATTATCAAAAGATGGGAGCCACACTTCTATATCATAAGTCTTAGCAGCAGAAAAGCCCATATCCCCTTGAGATAAGGTAACCACTCTATAGGGAAGCTCTAATATTTGGAGAATAGCTTCTGATGTTTCTAACATTCTTTGGTGCTCTGCTTCGGATTCTTCTGGCTTACAAATGGTAACTAATTCTACTTTGTTGAATTGGTGGACACGGATAAGCCCCTTCGTATCTTTACCATAAGTCCCTGCTTCTTTTCTAAAGGAAGGGGAATAAGCTGTAAAACGGCTAGGAAGAATGCTTGATTCAACGATTTCCTCTCTATACATATTAGTGAGTGCAATTTCTGCAGTGGGATTGAGGTAGAGATTAGAATCGGCAATTTTAAAAAGATCTTCTTCAAATTTAGGTAATTGCCCTGTCCCGTAGAGAGAATGGTCTGCAATAGCAAAAGGAAGCCATATTTGTTCTGCTCCATGATCTATATTATGATCTAACATGAAATTGATTAAGGCAAGCTCTAAACGTGCTCCTACATTTCTAAGAACAGGGAACCCTCTTCCAGAAATTTTTGTAGCTCTTTCTGGCTCCCACATGTTAAGATTAGTTAAAAGCTCTATATGAGATAAAGGTTCAAAATCAAATGACCTAGGGATACTGAATTTTTTAATTTCTTTATTGGTGGATTCATCTTCTCCCTCTGGCACATCGTCCATAGGGATATTAGGGATTCTTTCTAAAATAGCTTTTAACCGTTTTTCCGCAAGGTTTTGAGATTCTTCAAAAGCCGCCATTTCTCCTTTATGAAGCTCTGCTTCATGAAGAGATTGGGTTAATTTAGTTTGATCCCCACTAGCTTTTGCTATTCCGATTTCTTTAGATAATTCATTACGCTTATTACGAATTTCATCGCCTTTTGTTTGGATTTGCTTTCTTTCAGCATTCACTGTTAATGCTTTATCAATTTGAGAAACTTCGCCACGATATTTTAGTAGATTTTTTATTTTTTCTGTTTCTGTTGCTAAACGATTGATATCTAACATGTATCTCTCCTATTTTTTATACCTATCTATAATCAATTCTACATAGGCTTGAGTGGTATTTAAATTGGTAGCTATATCACTCAAGCTCCACCCTTGCTCATACAATCCCAAGATGTTTTTAACCTGAGATTCATCTACTTGATTGTTTTGAATGCTCGTGAAAGAAGGCACATTGGCCTTGGAGCCTATACGGTCTACGTCTTTTTGAGCTTTTGCAATCCAGTCCATCATTCTTTGCACTGTAAGTTTTTCAGCATCTATATGATCTATCATTAGCTCTAATTCATGTAAGGAGGAAACTGCTCTATGAAGTTTAGATTGTTCCCCTGCAACATCTCTCATATCTGTTTGTAATTGCCCCAACTGTGTGTGGATATCTTGAGCATAATTACCCATTTCATCGATTTTTCTTATCATTTCATCAGAAGATAGAGAAACCTGAGAAATGTCTTTTTCTGATTTATCAATAGTATGCATCATCTCTTCTATACTTGCTTTTCTACCCTCTAGGCTAGCAATAGATTCTTGTAATTTATCAGATGTTTCAAGGTTTTGTAATAACAAACCTCTTAGCTCTTCTACTTTTATATCTTTAAAAAGATTGGAGGTGTCTTGAGCTTCTTTAATAGTGGCATGCAGAAACTCTTGTATTCTATCTGCCTCTGAGGAGTTTATGCTTAATTTTTCAGATTTTTCGTCTAATTCCAATTTGAAGTCTTGTAGTTGTTTTATAGTTTCTATTCCTTGAGTACTTTCATTTTTCATACTTTGGTTTAGATTCTGTATATCTTTTTTAAGCTCGGTAATTTCTTGGTATTGTTGCCCCATTTTTCTCATAAGATCTTCTGTTTTGTCTAATTTTTCAGATTTTTTTATAAAGCCTTGGTATTGTTTTTCTATTTCTTTTAATTTTTGGTTTAACCTATCTAAATCTTTTTGAATAGCTACTTGTAATTCTTTTTCTTGATTCCATAAATCTTCTTTTAGCGTCTTCATATCGAGCTTAGATTGGTCTGTATATTCTTGATAATCTTCTTTAGTCCCTCTTAGATAGTCAGAGATATCATTTTTGAAATTATCGATTTTAAAGCTTGCATCTTGGAAGACTCTGTCTGCGTCTCTTTTTAAAGTAGCTAGGGAAGTTTCTCCCACATTGGCAACAGCATGTTCCATTTTATCGACAGTCTGTTTGATCGTTTGGAATTCGTTTCTAGCTTCTTGAATAATATTATTGTAAAGCTCTTGCCATAACTCTTGATCATGAGTAAGTTTATTAGTCCCTTCAGCTAAAGTCTCTTTTATAGATTCGGTGAGGGATTCTAGTAGTTCATTTATATATTCTGATGTTGTTTCTTGAATACTAGCGAGGCTAGTTTCTCTATCCTGCTCTAGCTCACTTACCATTAAAAGTATCTGTTCTTTTTCTTGGTTGAATGTATCTTGTATTTGCAGATATTTTTGTTCTATATTTTCAATATACTGGTGTTTTTCTTCTATAGAATCTTGTAATTTTTCTACATCTTTGAAAGCTTCTTCAATCTTAGCTGTATAACGTTGATTAAATTCATTTTCTAAGCTACTACTAATCTCCCCAATACTTTGAGTAATTCTTTCTTGATTGGCTTCTATAAATGTTTTTTCGATACGTCCTAGATTTTCTTGGATCTGATTTTTAAATCCTTGTTCAAATTCTAGTACCCTTTCATCAATTTTTTCTTGAGATTTTTGAAGGATCTGTTCAGAGAATTCATTTGTTTTTTCTAGGGTGCTTTGCATATCTTTAATACTATCTAGGAAAGATTGCTCTCCTAAGGCTAAGCCCTCACTAACACGCCCCCCTAGTACCCTGACTCTATCTTCTATAGACTGTTCTTGATCTACGAAAGCAGAATGAAGACGTTCTAAATCCTCATTAACATCATTGATTTTTTGTTGTAGCCCTTGCTCTATTCGAGTTTGGGTATCCAATCCTTGTTGGTCTAAAGTTAAAGATATCTCCGACATTTTAGTGTCTAGTTCATGAGATTTTTCTTGAATACTAAATTCTAAAGTGGCTTTTAAAGATTCTGCTAGTTCTTGGGTACTTGTACTGAAATGCGTGAGATCTTGAGCTATTCTAGCCTCAGAGTTTTCAAAAAATTCTCTTTGTTCTTGATAACTTGATTCAATAATATCTTTATCTTGTTGGGTTTGTTCTTTTAATTTATTCCACATATCAAAGATTTCAACTATATTTGCCTCTGAAATAGCCTTAACACTGTTAAATTCTTCTAGATTGGACAATCTTAAACTCTCTATACTTTCTTGCGTATATTCTTTGAATCCACTTATTTGCTCTAGAACAGACCCTGAGTCAGATTCTAATGCCTGAATTTGTGTTGTGATCTCTTCATCTCTTTCGGAGAGTTGCTCTTTTGCCTTTGACAAATAATCAGAAAGGTCATTTTGCATTTTTTCAAAAAATCCTTCTAATTCTTTTTCACTTTGAGCTTTAATGCCCCCTGTAAGGGTTTGATAATCTTGGGTGAAATCATCAATTTTTTGCTTTAATTCTCTAAGCTCTGTCGTTCCCTCTTCGGCCTGTCGTTTCATATCAAGAATATTTCCTATCCTATCTTCAATATCACGAAACTCACCACGAATTTGTTGATAATCACCAATATCTTGTTGCACTTGAGAAATTTCTTGCACTAGCTCTCTATGAAGGTCTTCTCCTTGGAGTACATTTTTTTCAAAAAGATCTAATTTTTCCTGAATTGCCATCGCCAATCTATTCATTCTTTCTATCGCAACTTCAGAAGGAATGATCTTATCGTTGAAAGTTCTTTCTTTTTCTCTAAGCATAGTTTCTATACGATTTTCTGCTTGTTTTAAATAATCTTGCAATTGTTTTACAGTTATATTACGAGCATCGGTGTATCGAAAATAAACAAGCATAGCAAAAAAGATTAAAATGCTGATAATAACTAGAATTTCTATCATAATGAGTGCATACTTCCTAAAAGATAATATTATACATTTATATTATAAGATATTCATTAAAATATATCAAATCATTATCATAGAATACATTGATTTTTTACCATAAATTCATTATAATTTAAAAGCTACTCACATTTATAAAGGAGATTCTTTTGACATTAGAAAAAAAGAAGAAAATTAAAGCTTTAAAATTGGCCCCTTGGTGGAAAAGACTCTTATCCTACGGGATAGATAGTCTTATTCTCTTTATTATTCTAGTGTTTTTTGTGGCAGGAATTTATGGGGATGATTTTATACGCTTATTTGATAACATTGTGGCAGTCGGTGGTTTTGAACTAATGAAAGATAACCCCTTCATGGTAGAACAATTTCAAGAATTAGGGCCTCTAAGTGTTTTCGAACAAAACCTTGTATATTGGTCTTACATTATTCAAAGTAAATATTCTCAGTCTATTTTTATTATTTCTCAGATTATTAGCTCTTTATACTATGGCTTATTTTGGGGAAATACAGGGCAAACAATCGGGGCAATGATTCTAAGAATAAGAGTAATTTCTCCTTCTCGATTAAAACCCACTATTCTATCTATTATCTCCCGTGTAGCAGCGCTAAAATTAATAGAAATAGCTTGGGGGTTCCCCGCTTTAATTGTGGTAAATCCTATGTTGAAACAAAGAATACATGATGTTTTATCTCATACTGTTGTCGTGGAAGAGTTCAAAGAAGAAGACGAAGAAGATGAAGAAGAAAAGTTGGACAACCCTCAGTTACCAGATATCGCTTCTGAAAAAGAACATAAATAAAAAAAGCTAGCTACGTTTAAGTAGCTAGCTTTTTATCTTAAGCTATTTGTATAAGCTGAAGAAGAAGTCTTGTGGTGTCTTCTAAATCTTTAATTCTAATAAATTCATTCACACTATGGATTTCTTCCATCCCAACACTAAGGACAGTACAAGATATCCCTTTAGTGGTGTAAACATTGGCATTTGTTCCTCCACAAGATTCTTCATACTCTGCCTTGATGCCAATATCTTCTAAAGCCTTAGCTACAAACTGGGTAATTGCTGATGACTCATCAAAAGAATAACCAGGGTAACTTTTTGTTAATTCTAAACTAATATCTACCGCTTTATCTTTATGTTGGGCTACGGCGTCTTTTATTTGTTGGATAAGAGGTTGACAGTCTTTATCGTCAATAGCCCTTACTTCCCCAACAATGCGAGTACATTCTGGAACAACATTACGCCCTGTGCCCCCATTAATTGTCCCCACATTACATACAATATTATCGCCTATTCTCCCAGAGGGTAATCCGCAAATGACTTCTGCAGCAATCTTAATAGAGTTGATCCCCTTTTCAGGAGCTACAGCAGCGTGGGAAGCCTTGCCTATAACTTGAATCTCATAAGTGTAATGAAAAGGAGCGCTACGAGTAATCCTCCCAACAGCCCCCCCTCCATCAAGGATAATCCCATAATCTAAGCCTTCGAGCTCTTCTTCAACAATATAACCCGCACCCACAAGACCCACTTCCTCGGCTGAGGAAACAATAAAGACCAGTTCTCCGTGAGGGATATCATTTTCTAATATAGTGTCTATTGCAATGAGCATACTAGCAATACCACATTTATCATCAGCCCCAAGAACACTAGTTCCATCTGATTTAATAATATTCCCATCTCTAATAGGTACTACTTTTTCACAAGGATTTACTGTGTCGGCGTGAGCATCAAAAAAGAGTCCTTTTTTAGAAGGATCTGTGGCTGGCATACGAATAATTACATTTTCTGTAGATAGTCCTCTAGATTTGTCAGTAAAGGGATTTCTTTTTAGCTCTACTTTTTTCCCTTTTAAATAATCCTCAATGTAATCCATTATTGGTTTTTCATAAAAGCTAGGGCTAGAAATAGCTGCCATGTCCATGAAAATTTGAACGAGCCGTTCTGTGTTAATTTGATACTGCATCCTTTGCTCCCTTAATAATATATTTGCTTTATTATAGTGATTTCTATAATAAAAGTCAATATCGTGTATTTTTATATCTATTTGCATTATCCTTTTACTTATGGTATAATATATAATCAGTAAAAGGAGAAATAATGGATTCTTTATTTGAAATGCACATTCATCTCAATGTCACCTCCTATAAGACTGCAGCTCTTCGCATATCTTTACACACCGATCCTTTAATAGACTCTCACCTTACTTCTAACAGAACTATCGCTATGCTCTATTCTTCTTTTCCTAGTATTACGCCTTTAGAAATAACTTTTCTTAACTATTGGAAGACCCTAAAAAAGGATTCTAAAAAAAACAATAGCGTTCTTTTTCAAGATCCTATTCCCGCAGAATTACTGCCATTTCTTGGAAAAATTAAAAGTAAATTTATTTTCCCTGATCACACAGAAAAATATATATCTTACCATAACAGCCCTTACGCTCCTAAGATTTTTATTGATATTGCTCAGTCTACTATTTCTTTTGGTTCAGCGGACCCTATTTATCTTATTGGGGGGACAAATCCTCTCGTTATTTATAAAAACAATATCTCTCCTTTACAAATGTTTTTCGCACCAAAAATTATGGACGACCTATTTAGCCGTCTAGAAACGGGGATTCCCGCTTCAGAAAGCTCTTTTCTTATATCAGAGCTCCAAAAATCAGACTCCCTCTTTAAGAAAAGCCTTGTTATCCCTAAGATTGTCAAATCAGAAATCATTACATCTGTTTTTGAGTTTTATTATAATAAACATAATAATAAATACGAGTTAGGCTTATTTTTAGAGGCAGAGATTGGTTCTAAAAAACACCGTTTTCCCCTACATTTGGAAAATGTTAAAAAATTTCTGAAAAATTCTCAAGACTTTGCGATTAATGGAAGCGATAATACTGCTCTACTTATAACTCAAGAAAACCCTATTAGAAATCATATTGATACAATCGTAGATACGAGCTTCCAAAATTTCTACAGTATTCTTGGAGAAATAGAGGATAATAAAATTATTACAGATGATAGGGTGAATTTCTTTGAAAATTTTCTCCCTAAGATTTCCCCTCATGCAGATATTTATTATCAAGGAAAGAAAAATAAACTAAAAGTGGTTCTCATCGAAGAAAAAGCTAAGATTTCTATCGCCAATAACTCTCGTAACCCTTTGTTTGGAAGTATAGATTGGCTTTCCATTAATTTTGAATACAATCAGCATGGTATTAAGTTAAGCCTTGCCGATTTAGAAAAAATACTTCAACAAGGTTTTATAGAACAGGATGATTTTCTTGTATCTCTTCCAGAATCAGAGATAGACCCCCTTAAAAAACTTCTTACCCTTCGTAAAAACAAAGAGAGCGAAGATCTACAAATACAAGCTTCTTTTCTTCCTTGGATTCTGTCTTTATACCCAGATGCTCAGATTCCAGAAGAATGGCAAGAATTAAAAGATTTTATTGCAGAAGGAACTATTCCTCACATAGAGTCCCCTTCTATTGGTGAAGACGTTCTTAGAGACTACCAAAATATAGGGGTGAAGCGTTTGGCCTTATTGCATCATTTTGGGTTTGGGATGATATTAGCAGATGAAATGGGTTTAGGTAAAACTTTGCAAATTTTAGCTCTCCTTGATATATATCAAAAATCAGGAAAAGTCCTTATCGTTACCCCTAGTGCTTTGTTGTTGAATTGGATGGCAGAAATTGATAAATTTTACCCCAATCGTTTTAAAGTACTTATTATCAATGGTATAAAAGCTAAAAGAGATCTAAAACTAGCCTTAATAGACGAGTACGATATTATTATCACTTCTTATCACATGCTAGGATTTGACTTAAGTAGCTATGAAAAGTATAAATTCTCTTTTTGTATTATCGATGAGGCACAACATATTAAAAACAAGAAATCTAAAAGAGCAAAAAGTGTTAAACACATTAATGCACAGACTAAAATTGCTGTCAGTGGTACACCTCTAGAAAATAATATCGCAGAATTGTGGTCTATTTTCGATTTTATTATGCCTGGGTTCTTAGGGACGGCAAAACAATTTCAGCACGATTATGAAGATCCTTTACAAAGTTTCGATGTTGAGAAAAGAAAAGCTAGCCTAGAAAAATTATATCAAATCTGTACTCCATTTATTATTAGACGTACTAAAGACACTGTATACAAAGAACTCCCCGCCAAAGTAGAACAAACTATTATTACAGAGCTAACAGATAAACAAAAAACTCTATACCTCAGCACCTTATCTAGTGTGCGAGATCATTTTCAAACAATCATTGAAGAAAATCGCTTAAATTCTAGTCGTATTGATTTCCTCTCTGCCCTGACTAAACTAAGGCAGATTTCTCTACACCCAGCTCTAATTTACCCTGAATTAGAAAAAGAGGATTCAGAGCTTTATTCTTCTAAAATGACAGCTCTTTTAGAGTTAGTCGATGAAGCCATAGATTCTAAGCATCGTATTCTTATCTTTAGCCAATTCGTTTCTATGCTTAAGTTAATCAAAAAAGAATTAGAAGACAGAAAAATCGAATACCTTTATATAGATGGTAAAACTTCTAATCGTATAGAATTAACAGATCAGTTTAATAAAGGCACTACCCCCATTTTCCTTATCTCTTTAAGAGCAGGGGGCATAGGGCTAAATCTTACGGGAGCTGATACTGTCATTTTATTTGACCCTTGGTGGAATCCAGCCGTAGAAAATCAAGCTATAGATAGGGCTCACCGTATAGGACAAGACAAGATGGTCAATATATATAGATTGATGACTAAGGGAACTATTGAAGAAAAAATCTTCAAGCTCCAACGTAAAAAAGACTTCTTATTTGATAATATTATGCAAGAAAATAGTCAATTTGGCGCTTTCTCTTCCGATGATCTGCTCTCTTTAATCAGTCTTGATGATCTTGATAACTAATCGTCTCTAAGAATTCCTCTATTTGAACTTACAAAAAAGTTTTAAAGTTCTTTACTATAACTTTTTATATGTTTAAAAGCTATCACAAGATAAAATTTTAACTACTCTTAAAAAGTTTTAAAGATTGAAAATGCTTTAATATCGTGTTATAATATTAGAATGAATATTCTAGAAAAAATAAATAGCCCTTCAGATCTAAAAAAATGTAGCCATAAAGAACTGTCCTTATTAGCACAAGAAATCCGTGATTTTCTTATTGAAAATGTCACTAAAACGGGGGGGCACTTAGCTCCTAATCTTGGGGTAGTAGAATTAACGATTGCCTTACATTATGTTTTTGATATTCCTAGAGATTCTCTTATTTGGGATGTAGGACATCAGTCTTATGTCCATAAAATCCTCACAGGAAGAAAGCATCTTTTTCCCACATTACGTCAAAAAAACGGCTTATCAGGCTATCCTTCCCCTGAAGAAAGTAACTATGACCTTATTCATGCAGGGCATAGCTCTACCTCTGTCTCCTTAGGCGTAGGAGTGGCTACCGCTAAAAAAATGGACAATGACACGAGTACCACTATCTCATTTATTGGAGATGGTTCTTTCACTAGTGGCATGGTATACGAAGCGTTAAATGACGCATCTTGGCGTGATTTACCCTTATTGATTATCTTAAATGATAATCAAATGTCTATATCCGCTAATGTAGGTGGTATTGCCAAACACTTAGAAAATCTACGTACGAGTAAAGCTTATCTTTATTTGAAAAGAGGGGTAACTGGAACCCTCTCCTCTTCTAAATTTGGGGAAGGTATCTATGAGACTTTGTTTAATATCAAATCAATGATCAAAAATAAATTTTTTGAAAGAAAAAATATGTTTGAAAATCTAGGTGTAGCTTATTTAGGTCCTTTTAATGGACACGATATTTTTCATCTTATTGCCATTTTAGAAGAAGCAAAAAAAAGACCTAAACCATTATTACTTCATATTCTCACAGAAAAAGGGCTAGGACATGAAGCCTCCCAAAATGACCCTGCTAATTTTCATGGAATCTCTGCTCAGAATGACAACTTAGAAATTTCTATACCAAAGGGACAATCTTGGTCTTCTGTCTTTGGAGAAGAAATGAATAGACTGGCTGAAGAAGATAAGAATATCGTAGTTATTACCGCCGCTATGCGTGAGGGCACGGGATTATACAAATACTCTCAAAATCACCCAAAACAATTTATTGATGTAGGTATCGCTGAACAACACGCTGTTACTTGCGCTGTGGGTCTTGCTATACAAGGAAAAATTCCCATTGTAGCGATTTATTCTACTTTTTTACAAAGATCTTTCGATCAAATAATACATGATATTTCTTTAGCCCAATACCCTGTGATTTTATGTTTAGATAGGGCTGGGTTAGTGCCAGGGGATGGGGAAACACACCAAGGGGTACTTGATATTTCTTATTTGAGAATGATCCCTAATATGACCCTCATGAGCCCTCTCACTCAAAAAGAATTTTCTATGATGCTGGACTTTTCTTTAGCATTAAAAAAACCTGTGGCTATCCGTTATCCTAAAGATATTGCTCCAAAATGGGAAAAAGATCTTCCCCCTATTTCTTTGGGGCAGGGAGTAGAATTAATACAAGGAGATGATGGGGTTCTCGTTATTTATGGCTCTCTCTTAGAAGAAACCCGTCAAGCTATTTTATCTCTTCAAAAATCTGGGAAAAATTATGGCTTATATCACCTTCGTTTTGCAAAACCTATTGCACCAGAAGTAATCTCTTATTTAGAAAAATACCCCCATATCGTTCTATTAGAAGAAGGTATTCACACAGGAAGTATAGGGGAATATCTAAAAACTCAATTACCCCATAAAAATCTATTAGTGAAAAATATAGGGGATGAAATCCCTTCTGTCAATACAAGAGAAGGGCTACTCAGCGAGTATCGATTAGATACTCCATCTATTGTAGAAGATATTTTAAAAGAATACCCATAGTAAAGTATTTTTACTATCTGGAAGTTTTTAGATAGGCAAGCGGTATAAAAACAAATCACTAGGAAAAATAATGAATCATATAAAAGAGCAACAAGCTCAAAAAATCCATTTAATAAATATGGGCTGTAAATTAAATGCCTTTGAGGGAGATGCTATCGTATCTCATTTGAAAGAACAGGGACATATTATTTGTGACATTCAAGAGGATGCTGATATCGTCATTGTCAATACCTGCACCGTAACTGCTAAAGCTGACGATAAAGGTCGTAAGCACATGCGTAGAGCTAAAAACATGGGGAAAAAGGTCATTGCTACAGGGTGTTACGCAACCACAGATGGCTTAGAATTAGCTGAAGAAAATTATATAGATCTCATTCTACGAAATGATCAAAAATTTAGTATTCACGAATATCTTCCTTTACTAGACTTAGGGACTAAATTGGTAGACGGTCAAGACAAAACAGAGTTTCCAGAAATTTCTGGCTTTGAACGTACGAGAGCTTTTTTGAAAATACAAGATGGTTGTGATAAGTTTTGTTCTTTTTGTAAAATCCCTTTTGCTAGAGGGCGTAGTCGTAGTCAGCACCCAGAAAAAATCCGTACTGCTTTTCAAGTTTTGTTAGATGCTGGTTATAAAGAAATTGTCCTCACAGGGATTAACCTTAGCGATTATACTTCTGCCGAAGGATATCTAGGAGTACTGGTAAAATCTCTCCTCGAGATAGAGGGGGACTTTCGCATACGTCTATCTTCCCTACAGCCAGACGAATTTGATTCTGTCTTGATAGATTGTTTAGCTCACCCTAAAATGACACCTCATTTTCATCTCTCTGTACAATCAGGATCTGATACCGTTTTAAAAAGGATGTTTCGGCATTATGATAGCAGAGAATTTTTAGATTTAATAAATCGTATTAGAAAAGTAAGACCTGATGCAGGAATCACCACAGATATTATCGTAGGATTTCCTAATGAAACAGACGAAGAGTTTGAAGAAACCCTCTCTATCGTTCGTAAAGCTCAATTTTCACGAGTACATATTTTTCCTTTCTCTCGTAGAGAAGGCACTACCGCAGCTCGTATGGATGATTTGCCTATTAAGCTCAAAAAAGAAAGAGAAGAAAAATTAAAAACAGTTTATCAAGAAAGTGCTTTAAAATTTGCTCAAGAAAACTGTATAGGAAAAACATATACAGCCCTTACTGAAACGGCAAAACAAGGTATTAGAGAAGCTTATACAGAAAATTATATTAGAGTGCATTTTAAAGCTGACTCAACAGCTGTTAACGAATTTATTACTATTATTCCTACAAAAGTAGTCCTTGATAAAGATGGTAACTTGTTATTTGAATACTAACTAAAAAGAGGGGGGTAAGAGCACATTAATTAGTATTATCAAAAATAATAAACTACTAATAAGATTAATAAATCTTTGGTATCTCCAAAGTAAGGAAATAAAATGAATGTACTCGGTATATGTATTAGAAAAAAACGGGTTCACTTTGCTGTAATAAACAAAAACGAACAGGGAGAATACGCTCTTATCAGTACAGATGATGATCATAGAATATCTGTTCCCGAAGATTATTTCAAAGCAGAGCAACATATCCCTATTCAAACAGTGGCGTGGTTTGATAAAGAACTTAAAAAAAACATTGCGACTTATAAAATCGATAAAATAGCATTGAAAATAGCTGGCTATGAAATTGATAGTGTTGATAATAGACGAAAATCTTATCTGGAAGGCGTTACCTATCTACAAGGGGTTCCTGTACGAGAATACAATAATAAACAAAGTTTTTTAAAAGAAGCAAAAAAAAAGGGTGGAGCCAAAGCCTATGTCACTCTCAACAAAATGCACCCTGAAAAAGACTGCGATGAGGCTTTATCCTTTGCGATAGCTTGTGCCCACCACTGTATCATAAATAATACCCCCGAATCAGAATCCGAATAATCTCTAAAAAGTAAATCAAAAAACACCCCTTTTGCAGGGGTGTTTTTATTTTTTCTTAAATTATACTTTTTCAGCTTCGTCAGAAGGAGGGGTGACATCTTCAGTAGTAACTGCTTCTGCGACAACTTCTTCTGTAGTTTCGTAGACCCTAGCTGGGTGTCGTTTGCGGAAGTCATCTAAAACAGGGAACTTAGGTCTTTCTGCTATACCAAGAATGGCTATCACTTCATCAGAAGACAAGGTTTCTTTGTCTAATAAGATTTCCGCAATATCAATCAGTTTATCTTTATGTTTCTCTAAAAGAGCCACAGCTGCTGTATAGCCTGTTGTAATAATACGCTTAATTTCAGAATCTATATCTTCGTGGGTTTTTTCTGAGTAGGTTTTACGACTAGAAATATCCTTAGCAAGGAATACAGGTCCATCACTTTCCCCATATTGAACAGGGCCTAAAAGGTCACTCATACCCCATTCACATACCATAGAACGAGCATAGCGAGTAACGTGCTCTATATCTCCTCTTGCCCCAGCGGAAATAAATTCTTTACCGAACATAATTTCTTCTGCTGCACGCCCACTTAAAGCCATAATAATATTTTCTTCTACTTTTTTCTTAATATGGGAATATCTGTCATTTTGTGGGAGGAAGAAGGTTACCCCTAAAGCTTGTCCTCTAGGAATGATAGTGACCTTATGTACTGGATCCACCATCTTCAAGAAGTGTCCAGAAACTGCATGTCCACCTTCATGGTAAGCGGTAGTAAGTTTGTCTTCATCTGTCATTACCATAGAACGTCTTTCTGGTCCCATCATAACCTTATCTTTAGCATATTCAAAGTCATCGCCTATGATTTCTTTTCTATTATCACGACCAGCTTTTAAAGCTGCTTCATTAGCAAGATTTTCTAAATCAGCTCCTGTAAATCCAGGGGTACCTTTAGCAATAACATCTAATTTAACATCTGCCGCTATTTTTTTCTTTTTACAGTGAACTGCCAAGATCCCTTCTCTTGCTTTAGAATCAGGTCTATCGACTACTACTTGTCTATCAAAACGACCAGGTCTTTTTAAAGCAGGATCAAGAATATCAGGTCTATTGGTGGCAGCAATGATGATTAAGCCTTCAGAAGAATCGAATCCGTCCATTTCTACTAATATTTGGTTAAGAGTTTGCTCTCTTTCATCATGAGATCCACCCCACCCAGCGCCTCTAGCGCGACCTACTGCATCAAGCTCATCAATAAAGATAATAGCAGGGGATTTTTTACGAGCATTGGCAAAAAGGTCTCTAACACGAGAAGCCCCTACCCCAACAAACATTTCTACAAATTCAGAACCAGAAACACTAAAGAAAGGAACGTTAGCTTCACCCGCCACTGCTTTAGCAAGGAGGGTTTTACCTGTTCCAGGAGGTCCCACTAAAAGAACCCCTTTAGGAATTTTAGCCCCTAATTCTTGGAATTTTTTAGGGTGTTTAAGGAATTCTACCACTTCTTCAAGATCTTCTTTCGCCTCTTCAGCTCCAGCAACATCTTTAAATGTTTTTTTATCTGCAATTTCATTGTGAAGTCTTGCTTTAGTTTTACCAAAATTCATGGCTTGACCTGGGCCACCCCCACCCCCACCATTACGAGAAAGGGCAGACCATAGCATCAAAATACCAGCAGAAATAATTAGAATCCACCAAAAACTTTGAGTACTACTAGAAGATTGAATCATCTTACCTTCTAAAAGAATATCTTGAGATTTTAATAAAGGGAGTAGGTCTGGATCATTCATAGGAATAATAGTAAGGAAACGTTCTGGGTTTAGAGAATCTGCCCCAAGCATACGACCTTCTATTTTTTGTCCTTGCACAGTTAAAGATTGAATTTGTCCAGTTTCTAATTTTTTGAAAAATCTTGAGTATTCTACCATAGTAGGAGGAGTCTCAAATCGAGACCATAAGACAAAAAGACCTAATGTGATCAACAAAAATACACCTATTGTAATCCCTTGTCCACCGACTGCAGGCATTTTATTCTTTTTTTTATTCATGACTTTTCCTTTTCTATATTTTCTTTTATTACTATAATCTACATAAATAAAACGTAGCTAGTCAAATTCTATTCTGTCCAATACCCTATGTAGGGTAGATTTCTATAATATTGATTATCATCCAAACCGTACCCTAAAACATAATGATCAGGGATATCAAAACCCACCCAATCCGCTTTCATGACGACTTTTCTGTTGGCTTCTTTGTTAAGAAGAACACAAATTTTAACTTCTTTCGCTCCGTGAAAATGTTTTAGATGTTTTAAAATATGCTCAAAAGTAAGCCCTGTATCTAAAATATCTTCTACTATAACAATTTTTTTTCCTTTAACATCTTCGGAAAGATCTCTTGCTATCTTCACATGCCCAGAGCTTTTATTGTCAATATAACTTTGGGTTTCTATAAAGTCCATCTTTACTTTTCCAGTTAGACAACGAAAAAGATCTGCATAAAAGGGAATTGCTCCTTTTAAATTGGCTACAATAATGGCTTCATCTTCGCCTATATACTCATTAATCTCTACTGCAATTTCACGGATTCTCTTATCCAGATCTGCCTCAGAATATAATACTTCTAGTTTTTTCATGATTTCTACGTTCCTATTGGTATCTTTTTTTCCATTTTATGTACAAACCTTTTTCTTCTAGGTTACCTCTTTCTTGGGGAATAATATAAGAATAAAGTTCGCTAAGCACTCCCACAATGTTTCCATTTTTTTGGATAATTCTTGCTTCGGAACGACGAGAAAGAGGGATTTTTTTATCTTTTAGAAGAGAGCTTATTTTTTTAGTTCCTCTATTCCAAGGGATTCTTTCCCCCTCTTTGGGGGCTCTTAGTGAAATATCATCTTCTAAACGATACCGCAAGCCTTCCCCTTGCCTCTCTTCAACAAACCATTGAAAACCATCTCTATACACTTCATTATTATGAATGATTAATTCATTTTTTTCAAGAGATTTTTCGATATTTTTATTAATTATTAGAAGGTAGCCTTGCTCTTTGAGGATTGTCCCCTCTAAAGAATCAAAAATTATTATTGATTTTTGTTCTTTTCTTTTTATTTTTTTAATCATTTCTTGCAGTTGCTTTAAAGATATTGATTTTTTAAAACATGTTATCATTATTTCTTGTAGAATACGTTCTTGGATAATAATATCTTCTTCTAAGAAATCTTTTATCCTAATCTGCTTATCTTTTAGCAGTCCTGTTATTTTTTTGGTGGTATAATTTTTTAAAAATGCCTCCTCTTTTTCTCTTTGTTCTGCAACAGTTCTTAATTTTTTGGATACATTAAGAATGCGTTGTTCCAATAGAGGGATAATATTAAGACGTAAAAAATTACGCAAATATTTGGGATCATCATTGGAACAATCATTAATATAAGGTGTTTTATATGCCTCTAGATAGGCTAATATTTCTTGTTTGGGAATTTTTAGTAAAGGTCTTTGAATAATAATTTTTTTATCTCTATTGAGATAACGCTGGGAAGGGATAAAAAGATTCGTAGAGCCACGAAGTAATTTTAAAAAAACAGTTTCTATAAGATCGTCTTGATGATGAGCTGTCAGAACAGTAGTGATATTATTTTCTACAGCATATTCTGCAAACAAGCGATAGCGTTCTTTTCTAGCCTCATCTTCAAAATTGGGCATTTCTAAAAAGAGCCCTCGGGCCTTTAAAACGACAAATCTAACACCTAGTTTTATACAGTGCTGTTCAACAAATAATGCTTCTTCGGAACATTCTGGTCTTGTTTGGTGATTGATATGTAGTACTGTGATTTGATCTAAAGGATAGTTATCTTTCTGTGTATGCAAAAGGTAAATAGAGTCTGCTCCACCCGAAACTGTAAAAACTACCTTCACTGGGGTCTTTCCTTATTTTGGATATTTTTCCATGAATACAGATAATGTATCATTTGCTCTGAAAGCTCTGGACTCATAGACATACTCTCTACTTTTTTTCTGATGGTATTTTTTTCAAATGAAGTAAGGTTAAGAGTGGGTTTTTGAGGAACATATGCTTCTTCTCTGAAGCTGAGGGGGTATTTACTATATTGAAAGCGCAAGGAGTGGATTTTGAGCCGTTTGGGCAATCTTTCTAAATACTCACTAGCATAAGTAGCCATAGCACTTTGGGTAGCATTATCACTAACCAGAACAACAAGCCGTCTGTTAAATACCCCTGTATCATTTCCATTCTCATCCTTTTTAGGAAGATATTCACATTTAGCTACTTTACTTCGTTTTGCCATTGATTCCCCTACTACTTCTAACCAAATACCACGAACTTCAGCAACAATTTTAACATTTAGAGGAATACGGCTTTCTACCATACGAATAAAGGTTTTTATATGATTAAAAGGGGGTTTATAAGACATTTTTTCCTCAATTTATAAGTTATCTATAAAATTATACTGTATTTTTTTTCTATTTACAATAGGAAAACTCCTAGCATTATAATAAGCTAGGAGTTTTTAATAAATTTTCAGTAAAAAATAATAGAAACGTTTTACCAATTATTGGAAACTTTTTCTTCTCTAGGCAAGAAATTTGAAGATATATACTGCGAGTACTGCCCCAAGAATAGGTCCAAATATAGGAATCCAAGCATAAGCGAAATCTGAGCTACCTTTACCTTTAATAGGAAGGATAGCATGAGCAAGTCTTGGACCGAAATCACGAGCAGGGTTAATCGCATATCCTGTTGTTCCACCTAAAGAAAGACCTATACCCCATATGGAGGTGGAAACCATAAAGGTAGCCATAGGACCAAACCCAGAGTCAGGATGAGAGATTCCTAAAATTGCTAACATAAAAATACAAGTAGCGATAACCTCGGAGATAAAATTGTTAATAGGATTTCTAATATTAGGTCCTGTAGAGAAACAAGCTAATTTCAACCCTTCATCGGTCTCTGCATCAAAATGATCTTTATAAAACACCCACACAAAGCATGCTCCTACAAAAGCACCTGCCACTTGAGCAATAATATATCCAGCAACATTTGCCATAGGGAATACCCCATGAACAGCTTGTCCTATTGTTACAGCAGGGTTTAAGTGAGCTCCAGATACACGACCTGTAATAGCGGCTGCAATCATCACTGCAAAACACCACCCTGTGGTGATTACAATCCAGCCTCCACCATTACCCTTTGTTTTAGCAAGTAGGGCGTTAGAAACCACTCCATTTCCTAAAATTATAAGAATGGCAGTTCCGATAAATTCTGCAATATACGCTGACATAGTAGCCTCCTAAAAATAAGAACTTAATCTTTATTAATTATAAACCAGTATCAAAAAATAGCAATAACTATTGCATTTTCCGGAGCACCACGATGTAAGTTGTTGTTTTATAATATGTTAATGATGTTGGGTGACTATGACTAGCAGTGTTTTTTATTCTTCATCTTTCTCAAAAAAAGAAGGTGGTTGTTCATTATCGAAATGAGCCTCTCTTTTTTTACGTTCTTCTATAATAAAATTATTAATTAAAGTAATTTCCCCATGTTCCATGGTTATATAATAGGAAACTAATTGTAGGTACTGTAGAACAAATCTACCTTTACTAGTATTAGGTCTAATATCTGCGGACTGCATATTTTTATCTATAGTCCAATAGATATTGGGGGACATAACAAGAGTGTCCTTCCTGACAGGGTGTCCCTTACAATCTGACCGCCCTTGCAAGCGAAGGAAAACAATTTCTGAACAAAACAAGTCTGGTTTATCTGTGCTTCCGTCATCCAAAATCTGAACGAGTACTTGTTTGATTTTATCGAGGGTCATACCAATCTCCTAAAATCTTTACTTATATATCTCAATTATACATCAATAAATTACCAAAAACAATCATTATTAATAAAAAAGTATAATGAAAAATTTAAATAATCCGATAATAAAAGAGCAAGGATTTATTTCTTTGTAGAAAGAGGAGAAAATATATCTCAGGAGGATACTATTATGATGCGTTCCTTATGGACAGCTGCGTCAGGAATGGTAGGTGAACAATTTCACATTGACACTATTTCTAATAACTTAGCTAATATTAACACTACAGGGTTCAAAAGAACAAGGGCTGAATTTGAAGATCTTTTATACCAAACACAAAGGCTTGCAGGGACCCCATCTTCTGAAGTAACACAACACCCTATCGGTATACAAACAGGTTTAGGTGTAAAAGTATCTGGAACTCAAAAATTCTACACTCAAGGCAGTTTACAACAAACTGGAAATGTTCTTGATATAGCTATTGAAGATGAAGGTTTTTTTGCCGTGCAGATGCCCGATGAAACTGTCGCCTATACCAGAGATGGTACTTTTAAAATCGATGCTAATAGAGAAATTGTAACATCTCAAGGATACTATCTTTTACCTAGAACACAGCTTCCCGATAATTTTGATATTACTTCACTCACTATTACTCCTACAGGGGAAGTGAGTGTAAAGGTAGGGGGAGAAAATGATCCTAGAGAAGTGGGGTTTTTAACCTTAAATCGGTTCATCAATCCTGCTGGGCTTAATAATATAGGTGAAAATCTTGTGAAAGAAAGTCCTGCTTCAGGATTGCCTGTAGAAGGAACTCCAGCGACTCAAGGGTTTGGAGCTTTAAGACAAAGTTTTTTAGAAATGTCTAACGTTTCTGCTATTACAGAAATGGTAGACATGATTGTTGCACAAAGAGCCTATGAGTTTAATTCCCGTGCTATCCAAACAAGTGATAACATGTTAGGGTCTGCTGTTGCTTTAAAACGATAATTCATTAATATTTTCAAACAAAAAGGGATCTTAAGATCCCTTTTTGTTTGAAAATATAGTATAAAAAAATAATATTAATAAAAAGAGAAAAATACTTGACTATTTACTACCATTTGCCTTATTATATTGGTATAATAAGTCGAAAAATGATATATAAAGTGTTAAGGAGACTCCATTGAAATGTTTTGATATGTATAGAAAAACACTCCCCAATCTTATACACTCCATTGAAGAGTATAAATGGCTTGAAAGCGAAAAAGCTGGCTATGATATCGGTGAAAACGAAGCCTCTAAGCGTTGGATAAAATCCTACTATAGAGAATGGTTTTTACAACACGTATCGTAGTTTTTTTTATCAAGTTTAAGATTTCTACCCTAGTATTATAATCTTTTTATATTTAACACCAACTTTTCTGAATATATGTTCTTTGTCATGTTTAATAATAATGTAAAGTATTGCTATTTTCAAAAGGATTGATTATAATATTAGTTGTACAATATCTTAGTGTTAAAGAAGATAAAGGAACCGTTGTATGAAGTATCCTATAAAATTTATTCTACCTGCAGAAAAATATAAATCCGTCTCTATACATTCCAATGATTTTCCTGTGGATATCGACCTTCAGTTGGATTTTTGTGATAGAAATCATTATTTCGTTAAAACAATAGACTTGCCTAGTGGTGTATATCGCTACCAATTTCTTGCCGATGGAGAAATTGTCCATGATCAGCTTAGAGCCCCAAAAGGGGGAGAGGCGATTTTAATATTAGGCTCTGAAACAAATCAAGGGGTTATTTTTGATTTAGCAAAGTCTTTTGTCAAAAACAATCACCTTGTCCTCATGATAGGGCTTAATTCGTCTTTATGGACTCAGGCTACCTTAAACATCCAAACCTTAAAAGGTTTGGAAATAATCCATGGAAAAAATACTTTTTTTGAAGGTTCCAGTGAATACCAGATGTTTGTTGTAGATATCCCTCAAGAAGAATCTTTACTAGCATATTTTGAGCTCACAGGATATGAAAAGCACGCTTATTATGGTGTTAACGGACTAAAAGAGTCAGAATGGGCTATTGACCCTTTTGAAATCAACGAACACCACTCTCCTCCTATTACTCCCTCTAATATTATGGCTATATACCATCTGCCTACCCCAAAATCTATACAAGATTTCGAAAAACATCATTCTTATTTTGACAAATTCCCTATTGATAGATTGGCTGGAGATATCCCTGCCAAATCCCCTTTACTTAAAAAATATCCTCTCTTTGAAGAGGGTAAAACTAACAAAGCTCTCACCTGCCTTTTAAGAGATATTTTTTTAGAAACAGAAGATTTTAATCCCAGTATAGGATTGTTAGGGCGATTTGCTTATGAATACAGGCAAGATATTGCCACCATACCATTTAGTCTTTCCGATGATCAAATCTCTTTTTGGAATCTCACTCGAAGAAGTTTTCCTGTCGCTATGAGAGGGATAGGATTTCAACTCTTAGGGTCTATGACCCCTAAGATTCTATTTGGAGAAGAGATAGGCTTAGTTAAAACAGGCACGGAACGAAATATGTATTGGACTAAAATAAAATGGAATAAAGACCTCTTTCATCTCTACCAAAAACTCTTGAAATTAAGAAAAAAATACCCTGTTCTTAGACAAGGGCGTTTCCGAATGGTTTTACAAGATTGCTGTGTCTGGGGAATAGAGCGATATATGGACGGGGAAGATTCTATTTATATATTTGGAAACCATTCTAAAAATAATATTATTATTGACCTTACTAAGATTATGAATTGTACAGGTCCTATTATAGAGCTTCTTACGGAACACCCTCTTAAACGTAAAAAAGTATGTACGATTTTTGGAGATTCCCTAGCAGCTTTTAAGCAAAACAGTTCTAAAAAAATTAAAAATGGGAATGATTTACTTCTTGAGGATGACTTAGAGGATGATGAAGAATAAGAGTATCATACAACTCCTCTCTCACCACATGGGTATAAATCTCTGTAGTAGCAAGATCACTATGACCTAATAATTCTTGTATCATTCTTAAATCAGCCCCGTGAGCTAATAAATGCGTAGCGAATGCATGTCTTAGCATATGGGGATGTAATTCCGTAATATTTAATTCCTGAGAATACTTTTTCATCACTTTCCAAATAAACATACGAGATACCTTTTTCTTGAATTTAGAGGTAATCAAACAATCACATGCTACCCCTTGTAGATATTCATAACGCACAGGGATATATTGATGTAAAAGGTTCACCAACCTTCCACTCATAGGAACCAATCTCTCTTTATCCCCTTTTCCCAAGATTCTTAAAACTTCTTCCTCTAAATATATCTGAGATATAGTGAGATTACACAATTCACTTACCCTCAGCCCACAAGAATATAAAATCTCAAAAATCAATAAGTCTCTTAGGGGAGCAAAGGTCAAATTTTTATTCATAGCATTGAATAAAATATCTAACTCCTCTTCACTAATCGTCATTGGTAATTTTTTTGCTACTTTTGGGGTATCAATCCCTTGCATAGGGCTATCTTCTCTAAGCTCCAATCGCATCAGATCCTTATAATAAGAACGAAAACACGATATTTTACGAGCAATCGTCTTGGTGGATAAGTCCCCATCTTCTTCTCTTAAAGAAACCAAATAATCAAAAACTTCTTCTTCTTGAGCGTCTATAATATCTCTCCCTAAATAAGTACAAAAATGTATAAGGTCATTTGTATAAGCTGAGATAGTATTAGGAGATGCATTTTTTTCATACCGTAAACGACGAAGATAAGAATTGATTGATTTCATATAATACCTACTATTATTTAAATTAATACTCTAAAAAATTCGGAATTATTTAAAATAAAATGAGAAAATATCATTATTTTTTTATAAAATCCGATATTTATATTAGGGAATTTATATTTTGAAAGAGAGGACTATTATGGTAAAAGGATTATACACAGGGGCTAGTGGGATGATTGCCCTTCAAGAATCAATGAACTCCATCTCACAAAACCTATCCAATGTTAATACAGACGGTTATAAAAGAGAAACAGCTGTGATGAAGGCTTTTCCTGAAATGTTAGCAAGACGTGTTAATGATGATGGGCAAGTGGTCTTTCCTCTTGGTTCTTATGATAAAGCTCCTATCGCTGGAAAAATCGGGACTGGTGTAGAATATAACGAATCCTATATCAGATTTGAACAAGGCAGTTTATCTCAAACAGATGCAGAATTTGATTTTGCTTTGGAAGGAGATGGGTTTTTTACATTAGAAACACCTACGGGTATACGTTACGGTAGAAATGGTAAATTCACTGTTTCTAGTGATGGCTATGTCGTTGATAACAATGGTAACTATCTCTTAGGGGATGAAGGACGTTTACAAATAGCACGTAACAACTTCAAAGTAGACAAGGAAGCTAATATCACTATAAATCCTACAGTGGCTTTTGATGAATTCACGACCTTAGCAGGAAATGAATGGGCTCCTGAACAATCTTTAGGGAAACTAAAAATTGTCGACTTCAAACACTCCCGTTATCTTGTGCGAGAGGGAAATCATCTCTATGCAGAAACTAAATACTCTGGGGCAGCAGAAGACTTAGAAAACCCTAAAGTGTTACAAGGATTTTTAGAAAAATCCACCGTACAGCCTGTTGATGAAATGGTTAAAATGATAGAAGTACAAAGGCTTTACGAAGCCAGCCAAAAAGTAATACAAACAGAAGATGAGCTATTAAATCAAGTGGTCAATAAAGTTATGGCTTAGGTCTCTAAGTTTTACCTTTTATAATAAAAAATAAAGTCCTCTTCTCCACGAGGGCTTTATTTTTTGTAGAAAACAAAAAGATATACTATAATTATACTATGAAAAATAAATTACTATCTTTACTAAACAACAATCTATCTCTATATCTCGCTCTAAGACGACTCATTCCTAAATCCGACTCTCCTGGGGTGGTATTATTACCTCGCTTGGCTTTTGCCTCTATTCTTCTAGGGGTAGCGACTTCTATATTAATACTTTCTTTAGCTAATGGCTTAAATCATAGCTATCTTAAAAGATTAGCTGAATCTAACTCCCACATTACTCTTGTCACAGTGGGTCGTGGTGTCCCTGCTTATCAAGAAGTTCTACAAAAAATCAAATCTGTGCCAGGCGTGTTAGACGCTTATCCCTTTACCCAAAATGAAGCTCTCCTTAAATCTTATGATGACACAAGAGGCATTGTACTTAAAGCCTTTCCCCCTGAATTAACCAAGGACCCTACTTTCAATCGTTATTTCCAACTAAAAGATGGAGAGTGGAGTTTTTCTAAGCCTAGGACTATTACTATAGGGGAAACCTTGGCGCAAAACCTCGCTCTTTTTGTAGGTAACTATGTAGAAATACTTACCTATGATAATACATTTGGGGCCATCACATATCGATTTCAAATTTCTGGTATTTTTTCTGCTAACGACAGTTTATTAGATCAAGGCTTAGCTTATATTAATTACGATGATGCTATAGAGCTGTTTGGTATGCCCGGTTATGCCCCAGCTATAGGGATCAGAGTAGAAGATTATCAAAACCCCCAATCTTATATCAGAAAATTAGAGAAAATTGTCCCTTTCCGTTTTAAATCTTGGAAATTAGACAATCTCAACACCCTCTTAGCCCTAGAAAATGAAAAAAGAGTTATACAAGTGTTGCTCTTAATCTTTTTTGCTGTAGCTTTTTTTGGGATACTAGCTGTTATGACTGCTTTAGTCTCCGACAAAAGAGAAGAAATCGCCCTCCTCAAAGCTTTGGGCATGCCCCAAAAAGAAAATATGATGTCCTTTATGTGGACAGGATTGTTTTTGGGAATTAGCGCTACCTTTATTGGAGTTATATTAGGTGTTTTTTTAAGTTGGCAATTTAATAATATCATTAAATTACTAGAAATCATCATCAATTTTTTCCTTTATATAGGAGCCATAATACTCCAGCAAAAAACTCCTAGAACCTTTAATTTTCTCAATCAAAATGTCTACTATCTTAAAGAATTTCCTGTTTTAATCCAATGGGGAGATATTATTTTTTCTAGTATTTGTGCTATTTTGTGTACTGTATGTGCAGCCCTCTATCCTGCTCATATTTCTAAAGAGTTTAAACCTGCTGAAATTCTTAGAAAAAGAGCTTTTTAAAATTTAACAAAATGTGAAAATCAAAGGAATATTATGAATATTATAATGGCAACTTCTTTATCTAAAATTTATGAACATCCTCAAAGCAGTGTTTCCGTGTTTTCAAATCTTAATCTTAATATCCCTCAAGGAAAATCTCTAGCCATTACTGGAGAAAGTGGAAGAGGAAAAACCACTCTATTATACCTCCTCTCTGGTTTGGAGCAAGCAAGTGCGGGAGAAGTACTTATTCAAGGTCAAGATATTCAAGCTCTTTCTGAAGAAAAACTAGCCCATTTCAGAGCAACCTATTTTGGTTTTGTTTTTCAACATCATTTTTTATTAAATGATTTAAATGCTCTCGATAACACCCTCTTACCTTTAAGAATCACTAAAAGTCTAACAAAAACCACTTTAGAAGAAACCAAAGAGTTATTTGAATATCTAAAAATGGGGCATAGGATGAATCATAGACCAGACGAATTATCGGGAGGAGAAAAACAGAGACTAGCTATTATTAGAGCCCTTGTTCATAAGCCTCTTGTTATTTTTGCTGATGAACCTACTGGTTTTTTAGACAAAGAAAATGCTCTTAATATAGAGGATCTGTTATTTGATATTATCAAAAAACAAAATGCTACTCTCATATTATCTACCCACAACCAAAAGTTCGCCCAAAAATGTGACCTCCAATACACTATAGATGATTTGGAGGTACAATAATGCTCTTAGATCAATTTACCTCTATTTCTAAATTTAATTTATACCTAGATTTGATAGCCAAAGACCCTAAAGATGGCTACCATTTTTTAGAAAGTATTTTTGTTGAAATTCCTTGGGGGGATGATTTTAGAATTACTCAATCGGAACAAGATTCTATTATTTTCAATAACAACAGAGAAAATATAGAAAAAGAAAACACTGTATCTAAAGCTTTGAGATTGTTTAAAGAACAATTTAATATACAAGATTCTTTTACAATAGAAATTGATAAAAACGTACCTATGGGAGCTGGATTGGGTGGGGGTTCTGGAGACGCTGGAGCTTTACTTAAATGGTTGGCTCATCGTTATACCATTAATGTGCAAGACTGCCTAGAGATCGCTCAAAAAATAGGAAGCGATGTTCCTTTTTTTCTCTATGGGGGGATAGCTCTTGTCACAGGAAAAGGTGAAAAAATAACTCCTCTAGAAAATAAATTTAAAAAAGGCTTATCTGCCTTAATTATTTACCCTAATATTTCTATTTCAACAAAAGAAGCCTTCCAAAAAATAGCTCCTTATGTAACTTCTCCCAAGATTCATTTAAATGATGCTGATTTTTTAAAAAAATCTTTGTGGGATATTGACATCGTAAAGAAAATAAACTATAATATATTCAATAGCAAGTTAGAAGATATTAGCTCAGAGTTATTTTATATAAGCCAAATATTCCGAGAGAAATTATTGCCTGACGTAATGTTTATGAGTGGGAGTGGTTCAAGCTTCATCCTTCTTTATGAGAAGAGAGTAAACTTGGATAAGGCTCATAAATTATTGGGACATGTTAATCCATGTTCTGCTTATATTACACATTTTTGACCATTACCTTGTTTATTAGGTATGTGGCAGGAGGTTACTATGGAAATCACAGATATCCGTATTAAAAAGGTAGAAGGGGATGCTAACAAGCTTCAAGCTTACGCTTCTATTACTTTTGATGATAATTTTGTTATTCATAATATCAAAATCATCGATGGTCGTGAAGGATTGTTTATTGCTATGCCTTCTCGTAAAACACGTAGCGGAGAGCTAAAAGATGTTGCACATCCTATTAACTCTGAATTCCGTGATCGTATGCAAAGTGCTATTCTAGAAGCTTATCACGCTGAATAGTAATTAAAGTTTGAAATAACTTTTGGGGTGTGGCCAAGTGGTAAGGCATCGGTTTTTGGTATCGACATTCGGTGGTTCGATCCCATCCACCCCAACATTAAATCCTGCCCTATAAATAGGGCAGGATTTTTTAATTTATACACTTAAGAGGAATTATGAATACGTTTTGGAAAAAAATCAGTGGATTTCTTATATTCTCTGTACTTTTATTCATTCATGTTGAAATCAATAGTTCTGAACAGCAAGGTAAAGTGGCTTTTGAATCTTTTTATTCCAATCAACTAAAAAAAGAGTGGGATTATATGGTTTATTATCCCCCTGCTTATGAAAAATCTAACAAAAAATTTCCTGTTATTTATATACTTCATGGTATGACCCATAGCCCTAAATCTTGGGAAAAAAGTGCTAAAATATCAAAGCGTCTTAATAAACTCATCAACAACAAAAGTCTCCCCCCGTCTATAGTTATTTTTCCTAATGGATATAGCTCTTGGTATGTAGACTCACCCTCTTGCAATATGTATTCCGCTTTCACAAAAGATCTTTTTCCCTATATAGAAAATAAGTTTCCCCTTATTAATCATAGAGAATCCCGAGCTATAGGAGGTCTTTCTATGGGTGGTCATGGGGCTTTATTATTTACATTGGGGAATCCTGCATATTTTGCCACTTCTTTTTTATTATCTCCCTCTGTAACAAAATTAGGTAAAAACCCTCCTAATATTTTACATACCTTTATGAAGATAAAAAAAACCACTCATATTTATGGCAGCCCTATTTCACAAGAAAAGTGGGATGAATACAGCTATCATCATTTTTTATCATCCTATCTTAAACAAACAAACAAAGTTCGTTTCTATCTCACAACAGGGGATATAGACGTAGTTACCCCTCTAAGAGACACTAGAGATTTAGTCGAAGATTTAAAAACTAATAACATAGACTATACCTATAAAAAAATACGTTCTAGAGATCACTCTTGGTTATTTTGGAGAAAAGCAACAGAAAGAGCTCTTATCTATGTGGGCAAATATTTAAAAGAAGAAAAGTAACAAGGGACTTGAAAAAATCTTCAAGATATTGTAAAATAAAACTCTATGAGTGTTATGAACATAAGGAGCATAAAAATGCTAAAAGAAAATCTTGGACTAAGAATTATTTCAGGAAGAAGTAATCAAGGTTTAGCTAAAAATATATCTTCTTATGTGGGAATAAGGCTTATTGATACCTATATCACAGAGTTTGCTGATGAAGAAATTTTTGTTCGTATAGAAGAAGATGTGAGAGGACGACATATTTTTGTCATTCAATCAACTTCTAATCCTGGTCATAAAAATTTATTTGAACTATTAGTTATTGTAGATGCCCTTAAAAGAGCTTCAGCTGGCTATATAACTGCTGTAATGCCCTATTATGGTTACGCTAGACAAGAAAGAAAGTCAGAATCTCGTGTTCCAATCACAGCTAAATTAGTGGCCAATCTTCTTGTGGAAGCAGGGGTAAATCGTGTTATTACAATGGATCTTCACGCCGCTCAAATACAAGGGTTTTTTGATATTCCTGTAGATCACCTTTTTGCTTCTTCTATCTTTTATGACTATGTAAAAAACACTCTAAAGGCTGATGAAAATTGGGTAATAGTATCTCCCGATGTGGGAGGCTTAGAAAGAGCTCGACATTTTGCGAAACTCTTTAAGGGAGGAATTGCTGTTTTTGATAAAAGACGTGAAAAGAAAAATCAAACAGAAATCCTCAATATGATAGGAGAGGTGGAAGAAAAAGATTGTATCCTTATTGATGACCTTATTGATACCGCTGGAACCATTTGCCAAGCAGCAGATCGACTTGTAGAATTAGGGGCGAAAAATGTCTATATTATGGCTACCCATGGGGTGTTTTCTAAAAATGCTGCGGAGAGGCTTAGAGATTGTAAAGCAAAAAAAATATTGATTACAGATACAATAGAATTATCTGAAGAAAAAATTGAGATACTAGGAGACAAGCTAATAATACTTAGTGCTGCTGACCTCTTTGGAGAAAGTATAGAACGTATCCATGCCAACAAATCTCTTAGTGGATTGTTCTACGAAAGTAAGATAAAAAAAGTATAAGATATAAATATTTAAAATAAAAAAACCAATCCAAGATTGGTTTTTTTATTTTAAATTCTATTTTTAAATTGTTGGGCACTAGCCATATATTGAGCCAGTTTAGCTATATCTTCATTATCTATCATTTCATCAATTTTATCCATCTCTCTTTTAATAAAAGACAAAGTCCGTCTAATATGATCACCGTTCAGAACAATATCTTCAGCAGCCTTTTGAGAACGATTGTCTACAGGGGAAATAAAAGAACGTAAGGTTTTATTATAAAAACCAAAAAATAATGTATCTGCCCAACTGTCCTGTTGAAGAATATGGGTATAAATACCTGATAAAAGAGATACAGTTTGGGAGGTCTCTGCAAAAATTTCATCAAAAAATTCTGCTGTGGTAGGAACAATCTTAACTTTTAGAATGCCCCAAAAAGCTCTGACTTCTTGGAGAATATGAGTAGAAGTATCACAAACAACTGCCGCTATTTTATCTCTAAAAATCGTCCCCCGTATAGTAAATTCACTAGGAGCCTCATCTAAAAAAATATAGCAACTAATATAAGGAATTGCACTGCCCAATAGTCTTGTGATTCTACTATAAGAGTCTGTTTTGATGGGTTGAAAATCCATGATATACGTGCCTTCTTCTATTAAAGACCTGATATCTTTTAGAAGAGGGACAATATCTTTGGGGTCTCTATCAATAATAATATAATCAGCATTTTCATAAATAGCACTTTTTTGGACAGGTAAAGGATCTAAATAGCCTGACTTTCTTGCTGATTCAAAGTCCTCAGTACTAACATCAGGACATAATATTTCACAGTTAGGATGAACTATTTTTATCCCATCTGCTAAAGAAGCGGTAAAATTATTCCACCCGAAAATAACAATTTTCTTAATATCCATATTTTCTATGTCCCTCTCTTGTATATTAATATATTGTAGTATAATATTATGAAAAAATCAATATTATTGTCTGGTTTATTGACGACATATATGATGAAATATTGATACAGTCTAAATTCTTTTGCAAGAAAAGGAATTTTCTGTTATAATATATAATATATTAGCTTTAGAGGTATCCTTATGCAAGAACGAATAAAATCCCCTTTGTCACCCATACATATTACTATATCCATAATAATATTATTATTAGCTCTGTATCCTCTTATTAATAACTATAAGTACAATAATCATAGTAAAAACTGGTTAAACCATGACTATGGAAAAAACCTTCTTTCTTCTACAGAGCAATACTCCGTCTTTATGACAGAAGGGGGTGACAACCAAGTCTTCTCTTCCCTCTATTTTACCTATGCTGAAAAACTGCGACAAGATGTATTTCCTTATGACCAAAAAGGAAATATCTTTAAAAGAATTTATGGAGACCTTCGTTATGTCACCTATGAAACTTTACAAACACGTAGCCATATTGTAAATCAAGGTCTTTTCACAGGCGAAGAACCATTTTATACAGAAATAAGAAGTCTAAAACCTCCCTACCTTGTGCCTTATCCTTTAGGAAAACCCGCTACTTATCTTACATGGAAATTACCCAATCCCCAAACTCTTGGAGATTTTTATTATAAATTATATGGACAAATGTATAAAGTACAAGATATTTCCTATGCCATTATAGATCATTTAGAAATTACAGGAACAGCCTCTATTGATGAAATCACAGCATCTTTAGAAGAAACCTTGGGACGAACTATAGAAGATCAAGAATTAAATCTATGGATTGCTCAATTAGTGCGGAATAAATATATCACATCCCGGGGAACAACTCTAACTTTTCTTAAAAGCTACCCAAAACCTTTTGTTAAAGATCCCAGTTTATCCTTCGTGAAAAGATGGGATGAGATTGATAACCTTCCTTACTATGACTATCTCTCTCGTGAAATAGTCATAAGTTTTGCTTATGAACAAGTAACTTTTCTCTCTGAAAGCATACAAAATCAACAAAGAATTTACCAAAATGAAGACTCTAAAACTATTAAAAACGAAATCATTCAAGATATTGAAAAAAAATGGGATCAAATCGAAGAATACATCGCTCTTATTAAAAAAGTGGGCCCTGACTCTTCTGCTACTTTGCATAATTTGGGTATTTTTTATCTCACTGCTAAAGAAACTTTCTACCTTGTTGAAGAAGACCTTATTGACCAATCCATAGAATTATGGCAAATGGTAGTTGCTAACACGCCTTACGCATGGTCTACTTATAACGTTTTATTATGGTCCTATGTGAGAGAAGCTATCCGTAACCCTCAAAAAAGTGAAGCTTATTTTGTAGAATTTGATACAGCCTTGGACCAAATGACTAATAATATGACTCATTTTATTTCTATGAAAAAAGATATTACTAAGGCTAAACCTTATCAAAGTATAGAACAACTAGTGTACCTTAGAGAAAACTTTAACCAAGTTTCTGGTCCTGCTTTCTTAACACAAGAAAAAAATGTGCGAGAAATGCTAAACAACAACACTCCTGTCAATGCCTTAGACTTGGCTGAGATACAAGCTTATTTTTCTAAAGTAATCAACCAGCTCAGCTTCTTAGGAGATACCCCCCAAGAACAAGAGTTTTTCAAGTTATGGCTTAGACTGTGGCAAAGGGTAAAATCTAATCCTGATTTTTTTGCTTGGCATGTAAACCTCTTAGGGGAACTTGCTAATTATGGAGATCTTATAGACCCTGTCCTCTTTGAAATTACTGCTCAAGAGGCAAGCTCCTATATGCCTAAAAATCCTAAAACCCAAGAGGACTTAACAATATTTATTAGCATGTATAAAATAGCTCAAATAACAGAAGACGCTATAGTAATCAAGCAATATGAAGATTTACTCCTTACTATGGCTCAACGAGTTCTCCCCTTAGAGCAGTTCAACGCTTTTCAACAGCAAGTGATAGACAATAGCCCTGTAATATAATATGAAAAACACAAAAATATTTGATCCTTCTGCTATTATGAGGGCAAGCAAACCCATCCTTTATCTCTATTTTATATTTGTGGGAATAGGACTTGTTTTTATCTATAGTGTTTCTCGTTATGCAGGAGAACCCATAGGCTTAGCTCCCCAAGCTCTTTTTATCAAACAGGCAGTGTTTGCTCTGGTATCAATAGCCTGTATGCTCTTTTTCACCCTATTAGATTATCGTATTACAAAAAAGTATGTTAAATTTCTCTTTTTTTTATCATTGTTCCTACTTCTTATTGTTTTTATCCCTGGAGTAGGCTTACAGATAGGGTTGGCAAGACGTTGGATAGATTTCGGGATTTTTTCTTTTAATCCTTCTGAACTTGCCAAACTCACTTTGGTTATTTATTTAGCTCATATCTTTGTAAAAAAACATGATTACATCTCTAATTTCTTTCATGGCCTTGTTCCTCAACTACTTCTTGTGAGTATAGTAGTTATAATTGCTTTCCTTCAATCAGGATTTTCTATTGGAATTATTATTCTGATAGTAATGTTTACAATGATTTTAGCTGGAGGGGTCTCCATCAAACACATCATTGGGATTACCTCAGTGGCTATTCCTTTTGTGGTACTAGTTTTAAGTAATGAGGTTTATAGAAAAAATAGAATTTTAGCTTATTTGAACCCTTGGGGTGATCCTAGAGGCATAGGCTACCAATCTATCGAATCTCTGAGGGCTCTTTCCAAAGGAGGACTCTTTGGAGTGGGCTTAGGTAATAGTACGCAGAAGATCTCTCGTCTTCCAGCTGCTCATACCGACTTTATTTTTTCTATTATCGTAGAAGAGGTGGGGCTCTTTGGTGGGGGGGTATTGATTGGTTTATTTCTCGCTTTTTTCCTTTACGGACTGGGGGTTGCTCGCCGTACCAGGAATCCTTATGGACAATTATTGTCTTTTGGGATTGTTACTTTAATAGTCACTCATGCTTTGTTAAATATTATGATTAATATGGTTCTACTCCCACCCACAGGTGTTTCTCTCCCTTTTATTAGCTATGGAGGCTCGTCTTTTGTGGTTTTATCTATTGCTGTTGGGATTTTACTTAATATTAGCTCTCACAACAATGAGAATGCGTCACTATAAATGACTTTTTGTAGTTTTTATTGATTTTCATTCATTTTTATTGATATATTTAATCATCATAATGACTCTTTTAACACATTTAATCATTATAAATGACTCTTTTTGATATATTTAATCATTTTTTATTTATTTTTATAAACATATTTGGTTTTATTAAAGTCTTGTTGCTAAATTTCCTATAATATAATATAATATATATATATTATATGGGGTGTGAAAATTAAAAGCTTTTTAATTTTTTGTGTAAATTGGAAAAACATGTTATAGTTAATATAGTATGTTTTCGCACAATTAGGAGAGTACTATGAAAATCATCAACCAACAATCTCTTGTACAACAAGTACCAACTAACATTAATGGGAGAAATAACAAAAAATCTTCTACTAATACACAAACATCTCTCGTAGACAACCCCTCCAAAGATTCTATCCAAATAATAAAACATAATACTCAAAATGTTTCTCGTATTAATGAATTACAACAAGACATCGCTAATTCCCAACAAATGTTTGGGTCTCTTACTCTCTTAACAGAAGCCATCGAATTATTCCAAAAAAAACCCTCTGTTCAACTCGAAAATATCAAAAAACTTGTTCAAGAATTAGAAAAAACGGGACCCCAACTAGCAGAAAAGATTTTTCAACATATAAATGATCCTAAAAAAATAGCAGCGGAAGTAGATACTGCTAAACAAGAAGTTACTCAGAATTTGAAAACACAAAAACAACAGGTCGCTCGCTACCTTATTACAGAACAAAATAAAGATGCTCTTGCTCATAGAACTGTTTCAAGAAAAGATGCTAGTGATATCGCCTCTAATGTAAACCCAGATGTTTATAATACCCCTTCTGCTATTTCTGCCAGACTGCTAAGTTAAGCATATGTTTGATTTTCTATCTTTATTAAAAAAACCCTCTCATTCTTCTGTTTTTTTTGTTGCTGAATTAGGTATCAATCATGATGGTAATATAACTATCGCTAAAAAAATGATTGATGCAGCTATAGAAGCTAAAGCTGACGCTGTAAAATTCCAACTCTATGAAGTAGATCGTTTTTATAATAAACTAATAGCTCCAGAAGCTCATCAACTGTTTCAATCTTTTCATATTTCCTTTGATGATTTTTTTATTTTAAAAGATTATGCTGAATCTAAAGGGATATTGGCATTTGCTGCTCCTTTTGATACAATCACCTTACATAAGCTCGTAGCAAAAAAGGTGTTTCCTATTAAAATAGCAAGTGGAGACGCTTTAACAGAACCTTGGATTGATTATCTTTTAGAAAAAGAATGTCCTTTTATTATTTCTACAGGCTCTTTGGAAGAACAAGAGATTGAAAAACTAGCCCTAAAAATTAAAAACTCTTTATCGGCAATGCTTTATTGTGTTTCTGAATACCCTGCCCCTCCTGAAGGATTTGATATCCGTTACTTAAATGTTCTTCAAAACTATGCCCCTAATAAGGCTATAGGATTTTCTGATCACTCCCAAGGGATAGCCTTATCTTTGGCAGCTGTGGCTCATGGTGCTAAAATTATTGAGAGACATTTTACCTTAGAACCCAAAAGAGAGGATTATGATCACCCTCTTTCTCTTTCCCCAGAACAATTTACTCTTATGGTAGAATCGTCACGAATGATAGAAAAAGCTTTAGGCTCAGGACGAAGACTAAGTACTCAAATAGAACAAAAAATACGGTCTTTAGCAGGACGAGATGCCTATGCTTCTTGTCTTATACCCGCCCATACACCCATTAAAGAAGAAATGATCATTTTCCAACGTCCTGGAGAAGGGATCAGTGCTAAAGAATACCATCAATTACTAGGGCAAAGCCATTCTTATGATATTCCTGAAGGGGCAAGATTGAAAGATATTTTCAAATATTCAAATAACTAGGAAAGATGATATGATAGAAATACCTATATACATAAGTATTATAGATGTTTTACTTACCAGTGTGTCTCTTTATTTTCTTTATTACTTCTTCAAAGGCTCTTATTCTGCAACTATTATGAAAGGACTTGTTTTAGTAGTCCTAATTTTTATTGTCTCTATCCAACTAAGACTACAAACCCTTAGCTGGATTTTATCAAGATTCTTCTCTGACTTTCCTGTAATTATAGCAATCCTCTTCCATCAGGAAATACGACATTTCTTTTCTAATATGGGACGTACCCACCAAAGTTTACATAATTCCGACAAGTTTTCTTTAGAGCTAGCTCATGTACTTAAAACACTCTCTAACAGTGGTATAGGGGCTTTGATTGTTATTGAAGGACAAATGAGATTGAATGATATTATTAATTCTGGGGTGTCCCTAAACGCTCGTTTTAGTGCTGAGCTGATTCATACCATATTTAGTCCAAATACTCCCCTCCACGATGGTGCAGTAATAATTAGAGATGAACATATTGTAGCAGCTCGTGTTTTTATTCCCACAACTATTACTCATGGTTTTACAGGAACAAGACATAGTGCAGGAATCTTTATATCCACAGAAAGGGATTGTATCTCTTTTATGGTTTCCGAGGAAACGGGGGCTATTTCTTATGCTCAAAAAGGTATTCTCACGCCTATTCCTGATATGCTAGTAGAGGAGGTGGTCAATGAAGTCCTCGCTTAATAAATTTTCTACCTTTCTTTTTTCAGATCCTTGGGGAAAAATATTTTCTTTTATGATAGCCTGTGTTTTATGGTATTATGTGAATATCTATTCTATTGAAAGAACCTATATAAGTCTGCCCATTACTCTCATTAACGAACCCACGGATAAGGTGTTGGAATATCGAAAGGATATTGCTGTTAAAGTAGAAATTATGGCAAGAGAAGATGTATCTCGTCGTATAGAAAAATTGCAAGCTGTTATAGACCTTTCCAACATATCCTTAGGGAGTGAAAGATATCCTATCACCCTTAGCAACCTCCCTCAAGATATTAGAGCCTCTGTCTCCCCTAGCTACCTTAACATTAGTGCCTATGAGATAGTCTCTAAAAAGGTACCTATTTATGTGCAAGTAGTAGCTAATAACACTTTAACTAACACCACCTATAGCCCCAGAGAGGTTACTGTATTCGGCTCCTCTAAAATACTAGAGGCTCTTAGGGCTATTAATACCCTAGAAATCAACCCCCCTATTCCTCTTAATAATATTTTAAAAACGAATGTTCAACTTTCTATCCCTAGAGGGATTACAGTAGATGGTAGTACGATGGTAGCCATAAGATTAGACTATAAAACAGTGTTAAAAACTAATGATGTGTTATTACCTATAACTATCTTAGGCTTAGATCCTCGTTTTCAAATCGAGAGTATCCCTACCATCCCTCTACAATTAGTGAGTCCCAATGCCAATATAGAGAGAGATATCATTCAAAGTGAGGTCATTTTAGATCTTAGCCTTGTAACCAGTCCTCAGTTATATCTTGCTCCTGCTACTCTAAAAACTCCTAGCAATGTATCTATATTAAATCTCCCTTCTAATGTCTCCATAAATATTTTAGAAAATATAGATACTACGATAGAGAGAGAAACCACCCCTCCCTCTGAAAATATGGGAGAAATATTAGAAACCTCTGTGGCTACTAATAGTGGAGACCCTAAAGATGTTTAGTGCCATTGTCCTCAGCTCTGGGGGTTTAGATTCTCTTCTAGTAATTAAATTAATGGAAAAAACTCAAATTCCCTATAAAGTAGTACATTTTGACATGGGGCTTACCCACAATAAACCTATTGTAGCAGGTCTTCGTATTTCTAAATATTTTGGACTGGATTATTTAGTGAAAAATAGTATAGAAATAGATAAAATAGAAGTAGCTACAGAATTTTATAATAATATCATTAGCGCTCATCATCATGTGGTTTTGAAAAATATTTGTCTTGATCAAAAAATATTTCTTCTAACTAAAGCTCATGAATATATGCTGGAGCTAGGTGCTGATTTTATCGTTACAGGGGATGTGATAGATCAAAGGCCTCTTATCCAAGGGAAAGACAATCTCTTATTAAGCGATAGAGAAGCTGGAGTAGAAGGAATTGTATTTAGACCTCTCTCCGCTCAAAGTCTTCCTTTTGGGATTGATCTAGAAAGATACCCTCAGCTAAAAAAAATCATGTACGATTTTAAAGGATTCACCAAAGAAAGAGAAGTCCTCGCTAAAGAGCTCAATCTAAAAGAATATCCAGAAAGTAAAAATAACATAGACGATTATGAAATTAACATGGGGAAAAAGGCTTTTGAGGTTTTTGAAAAAGACCAAGTGCTTAATGCTGCTCATATTCACAGAATAGGGCTTCATTTTCGATTATCCGACACTGTGCGTTTTGTATTGGGACGGACTCCTTTTGAAAGTACCTACCTTAATAAATTTTATGATAAATTATCTCTTAAAGGACTGTCGTTTAAGGTGCAAAAACCACGATTTTTATTTGGATTTTTGTATGGAAAGGATATAGAAAAAAAGCATGAACAATTTGCTATAGAAATTTTTAGCCACTATATAAATCCTACAGCACAGGAAACGGCTATACAGATGTATGACCATGAGGGCTTACCTCTAGGTGAAAAAATGATTGCCCCTATGGACAAAGAATCTTTTGAACCTTATATAATCCATATAAATACTATTTTTTGCCCTTTAAGAAATCTTGATCAAGAACAAAGCCCTTGATTTTTTTAACAAGATACAGTATAATAAAGGAAATATATAGTGTATAACACATTTGGAGATCTTAAATGATTATTTTTCTTCTTACTCTTTTCATAATTTCTATTGTATTGCTCATTCCCGCTATCTTACTACAATCTAATGGAGCCGATAATGGAATGTTTTCTTCTAATATCACAGCCGGTGCTTTTGGCGCTCGCTCTAACGAAGTTCTTGTAAAATTCACTACCTACTGTGTCACTATTTTTATCGTTAGTGCTTTATTGTTATCTATTCATTTTATTAGAGCAACAGAAGTAAGCGCTGCTCCAACAGGTGATACCATAGAACAAACTATCCCAGTAGAAGAAACTACTGAAGATATCGTTCCTCTTCCTATTAGCGAATAATTAAATAAAAATAAAAGGTATTAATAATGCCTTTTATTTTTTGATAATATATGATGAAAATAGCAAGTATAATCGTAGCTGGTGGCTCTAGCAGTCGCTACCCAAGCGATACCCTAAAACAATTCACTCTTATTAATAATAAAATGGTACTCGATTATAGTGTCCAAAAAATGCAAAAATTCTGTCAAAAAATAGTAGTAGTTGTTCCTGAAGATTATTTTACATTAATGAAAAAGCACTATATTTCTATAAAAAATATTACAGTATGTGTAGGAGGGAAGTCTCGTCAACACAGTGTTCTCAATGGACTCAACTTGTTAAAAGATGTTAACCCTAACATTGTTCTTGTGCATGATGGGGCTCGGTTATTAGTTAGTGAAAAAATGATACTCGATTCTATTGAATTAGCTCAAGAAAAAAAATCGGCTACCCCTATTGTTGCTTTTTCTGACTCTTTGTGGTTATTGAATGACGACAAATCTTTATCCACAAGACAAAAAAGAGAGAAATTCGTCATTTCTCAAACCCCTCAAACTTTCGATTTTCAACAACTGTTGGTAGCTCATCTTAATCTCGAAGACTCTTTAGAAGACTATAGTGATTGTTCTGGGGTTTATGCTCATTCTTTCCAAAAAGTCTACACTTACCCCGGTGAGAAAAATAATATAAAATTAACCTTTCATGAAGATTTGGAATTTATTTATTTTATCCTAAATAACAAATAATTCTTGTAATTATTTATATTTATGCTAAAATATAATATATAGATATATTTATATTAAAAATATATCTATAAGTAAGGAGTTTTTATGAAAAACCTTAAAAGAAAAGTTTTGTTTGCTAGTGGAGAAGCTGTTCCTTTCGCTAAAGTAGGAGGATTGGCTGATATGGTTAGTGCTCTTAGTAAGGCCCTTATACAAAAAAAAGAAGATGTCCGTATTATTATACCTAAATATAGATCAGTTACCGAATACATGAAAAAACATAATATCAAGGTAGAAAATACCTATCATGCAAGTATAGAGTTACATGATAGAATCTACGCTTTTACAATTGAAGAAGTACTGTATCAAGAAAACTTCTTTATGTTTATCGATATTCCTGAATTTTTTGATAGAGAACACCCTTATACAGACTCAGAAACGGGGAAAGATCATCCAGATAACCTCCTCCGTTTTGTTATTTTTGATAGAGCCGTGCTGGAAACATGTAAAATTATTTCTTGGATACCTGATATTATTCATTGCCATGACTGGCATATGGGGCTTATTCCTCTTTTCAAAGAAGCACTTCCTGAATACTCTTCAGCTTTTTTTAACACGAGAACGGTGTTTACTATTCACAACCTTGCTTATCAAGGAGTTTTTCCTGTTGATCAATATTCTCTATTAGGCGTTGATTGGAAATATTTCCACGTGGACGGCTTAGAGTATTATAGGCATATTAATTTTATGAAAGGTGGAATTGTGTTTTCTAAGGCTGTTAATACGGTTAGTAAAACCTATGCTGAGGAAATTAAAACAGAAAGCTTGGGCTCTGGACTCGAAGGTATTATTCAAAAACAAGAAGAATTGGCGATTTTTCGTGGTATTATGAATGGGGTAGATTATACAGAATGGGATCCTAGTATTGATACTGTGCTTAAAGAAAAGTATCAATTAAATTATACCCTAGAAACTTTAGCTAATAAAGAAAAAATCAAAGCCCTCTACGCTAAAGAAAATAAAATTAAACTAACAAAAGACACTCCTCTTATTGGAATGATTACAAGGCTCTATGATCAAAAAGGTTTGGATATATTTTTAGAGTGTGTAGAAGATCTTTTGAAACAAAAAATAGCTTTTACCATTTTAGGGACAGGGAAAAAAGAGTATGAGAATCGTCTTTTAGAATTATCCGAAAAGTATCCTAGTCTTATGAATGTCACTATTGGATTTAGTATAGAAAGGTCTCATGAAATAGAAGCTGCTTCTGATATGTTCCTTATGCCTTCTCAATACGAACCTTCTGGTCTTAATCAATTGTACAGTCTAAGATATGGAACCGTTCCTATTGTTCATAGAACAGGGGGCTTAGCTGACTCTGTTAGTGATGGAAAAACGGGATTTGTATTCTCTAATTACCACCCTTCAGATCTCTATGGAACTATTCTTAAAGCCACTACTATGTGGCGAGAAAACAAAATTGCTTGGGATAAAATCGTCAAGACGGGGATGAAAGAAGATTGGTCTTGGAAACGCTCCGCTAAAGGCTATATTGATATGTATGATGAAGCACTAAGCGCCACTTATTCTAGGTAGATCTTACGATCTACCTTTTTCTTTAAAAACTCTTGGCAAAACTTTGACGAAACTAGAATAATCTCTCATAATATAGGATAGGTATAATTCTATATATTTTAAGGGATGTGGTATGCCGTCGTATAAAATTGCTCTTCTAGCGGGGGGCGTATCTGCTGAAAAAGAAATCTCAACTCGTTCTGGACAGAATTTATATAAAGCTCTTAAAGAAGCGGGTTTTGATACTACTCTTTTTGATCCTATAGATTTTGGTTTTAATGTACAAGAATTGAAAAAATTTGATATAGTATATCCTATTCTCCATGGAACAAAGGGAGAAGATGGCTGTATACAAGGTCTTTTAGAAAGCTATAATATTCCTTACACAGGGTCTAATATTATGGCTAGCTCTTTAACAATGGATAAAGGGATGACTAAAAAAGTTTTTCAAGCTATTGATATCCCTTGTGCTAGAGGATTTGTCACAGGGAGCAATCTAAAAGAAAATCTTCAAAAGATAGACGATATAGGCTACCCTGTATTTATTAAACCCAGCAGTGAAGGATCTAGTGTGGGAACGCTTATTCTTCATAGCAAACAAGAAGCGAAAGAATTATTAGAAAATCATCTTGAAAAATACCCCTCTTGCCTAGTAGAGGAATTACTGGTGGGAAGAGAAATGACAGTGGGGATTGTGGAATATCAAAAGCAAGTAAAAGTACTCCCTATTTTAGAATTGAAATCCAAAAAAGAATTTTATGATTATGAAGCTAAATATACAGCAGGAATGACAGAGTTTATTATCCCTGCCCCTATAGACGATCAACTATTAAAACAAATAACAAATGATGCGCTAAAGATATTTGAAGAGTTCCAATTAAGGGATTGTGTCCGTATCGATCTTATTCTCACTAAAAATGGCCCTAAATATTTAGAAATAAATACAGCACCTGGAATGACACACACAAGTGATATTCCTGCTATGTTAAAAGTAGCTAATATAAGTATGAGCGACTTTGTAACTAATATTGTTAATAATGCTAAGGAGAGATTTTCTTGCACTTAAAGCACAAACTGTCCGCTTTATTTATTTTATTATTGATTACTTTTAGTATTGTCTTACACCAAGGGGTTTTTGAGCTTTTAGATAAATATAGCTCTGCATTTATGATTAAAAACATAGCTATTAGTGGGGCTGGGATATCTAAGGATGTTCAATTTAACACAATTGTAGACTCTTATAGAAACACAAGTATTAACACTCTAAATCTTCAAGATTTAAAATATGAATTAGAAAGTTTAGAATTAGTAAAAGAAGCTAAAATATTTAAAAATTATCCTAATATTCTAAAAATAGAAATAATAGAAAGAACACCTATAGCTCAATTAAAAACGGCTAACACTGTGTTTACCGTGGATAAAGAAGGGGTAATTATACCCATTAATCCTAGCGGTATTTCTCCTGAGATTAGTGTATCCTTCGGGGTCGCTATTAATGGCAAACAAATCGCTGACGAGTACCTTTTACAAATGATTTCTGCTTTAACAAGCACAAATACAGTTTCTATTGAATCAATTCGTATTAATAAAAATAGAGAAACCTACTTTCGTCTTAAGGGATTGAAATCAGAATTTTATATAGACAAAACAATCCTTACGGAAGAGTTGATTGAAAAAGCAATGCGTATTGCCAAAACTATAGAAGAAAATAATATAACAAAATTGCCCAAGAGTGTGGATATTTATAGTGACAAAAATAGTGCTGTAGGTATTTATAATTAAGAGGATAGCATAACATGACAAAGGAAAATCAAACCTACGGTGTCGTTGTAGGATTAGATATAGGAACGAGTAAAATTTGTGCCGTGATTAGTAGATTAGACGAGCAAGGGCAACCTGAAGTATTGGGTGTTGCTAATGTTCCTTCTCGAGGTATCAGAAAGGGTGTCGTTGTAAATTTAGAACAAGTAGCTTTGGTTACGACAGCCGCTATAGAAAAAGCAGAATTACAAGCGGGGCTTACCGTAGATTCTGTAATTTTAGGGATTTCTGGCGGACATATAGAATCCACTAAAAGTAAAGGGATTATCGCAATATCTTCCCATAAAGAAATAGATCAAACAGATGTTCAGAGGGTTATTGAAGCAGCAACTACTATTGTCATCCCTCCCGACAGAGAAATTATTCACACACTACCGCAATCCTACACCGTCGACGATGAAGTAGGGATTAAAGACCCCATAGGTATGGCAGGGTCTCGTTTAGAAGTACAAGTAAATATTATAACTGTAGCCGCTAGCTCTATTAATAATCTCATTAAAAGTGTTTATAAAGCTGGATTTAATACTGCTGATATTGTTCTAAAATCTCTAGCAACGTCTAGGGCTGTCCTTAAAGAAGAGGAAAAAGAAGAAGGTTGTATATTGGTAGATATTGGGTCTGGAACAACTAATTTTATGATCTACTCTGAAAATGGTATTAAGCACACTGGGCAACTCTCTATAGGGGGCGCTCACATAACTAATGATATATCCTATGGAATGAAAACAACTGCTCATATTGCGGAACAAATCAAATGTGATTTTGGGGCAGCTATTGCCGATATGGTTCCCCTTCAAGCTCAAATAGAGATTTTATCTCCTAATGGAAAAACAGAAAGAGTAGAAAGTAGAAGACTTATTGCAGAAATTATACAACCTCGTTTAGAAGAAATTTTATTCCTCGTTAACGAAGAAATAGAAAAAACAGGCTTGAAACCTCATCTTTCTGCAGGTATCATTCTTACAGGGGGAGTGGCTTCTACAGAATTTATAGAAAATTTAGCAGAAGAAATTTTTCAATTACCTGTACGTATAGGTGTGCCTAGTAAATTGAGAGGATTGAACGAATTTATTAACAATCCTTTTTATGCAACAGCTACGGGATTGGCTCTTTATGGGCTACAATATAGTCAACAAAATAGTCCACAAAAAGTGGTTAATAAATTAGGACCTATGGGTAGCCCTGATGAAGATAAAAACTTTCAAACAATTGTTAGTAGAATACAAGGCTGGTTTAACGAATTTTTCTAGATAATAAAAGCTAATAAAAAAATGAAATATTCCGATAATATATGATAATAAATATGCTTAAAGCTATGGGAGGACGAAATGTCTTACTTTGAAGAACTATGGAGTGCTGGAAGAGAGGAAAATGCAGATTTTTCTCAAGATTCAGAGCACGACCCTGATATTTTCACCATGTTTAACGAAGTTCCTTCCAAACAAGAATCAGAACCTGTAAAACAAGAGGAAATATTTTTCTCACCAAGTGTAATAGCAGATATTCCCACACCCCCTATTACTCATATTCCAACACCTCCCGTAATAAAACCTATAGTACAAGAAGAAGATACCTTTGGTGGCTTAAGTATAGGTGGAAAACTTAAAGTCTTAGGGGTAGGTGGAGCAGGCTGTAACGCTATTAATAGAATGATGGAAGATTCCGTTGCTGGGGTAGAATTCCTAGCTATTAATACAGATGTACAGGTACTGAAAAAATCTCTCACTCCTAATCGTATTGCTATTGGCGCTAAAATCACCAAAGGCTTAGGCGCTGGCGCTAAACCCGAAATCGGAGAAAAAGCTGCCATTGAAAGTGCTGAAGAAATTGGGCAACAATTAAAAGATACAGATATGGTATTCATCACTGCTGGTATGGGTGGCGGAACAGGAACAGGTGCAGCCCCTATTATCGCCCAAGTCGCTAAAGAAGCAGGATGTCTTGTGGTCGCTGTAGTAACTCTTCCTTTTTCTTTTGAAGGAACAAAAAGACAAAAAACAGCCCTTGAAGGGATTGATAAATTAAAAAATCATGTGGATACAATGCTGGTTATTTCTAATTCTCGTATTTTTGAGATTGTAGAGAAAAATACCTCTGTTAAAGATGCTTTCAAAAAAATTGATGATGTTCTCAAACAAGCTGTACAGGGCATCGCTGGTATCATCAGTGAAACAGCTATTATTAATGTAGACTTTAACGATGTGAAAACGGTTCTCTCTAATAGAGGGGAAGCCATCATGGGCATAGGTCAAGCTAAAGGTGATGGACGTGCTCTTAAAGCCGCTTCAGAAGCCCTAGCAAATCCTCTTATCGAAAATAATACCTTCAGACAATCTGGTGCTATGGTAGCTAAAATTATTGGTGGAAATGATTTCGATATGAAAGAATTCCATGAAGCTGCTGAAGCTATTTCTAAATTCTGTAGACCTGATGCCGAAATCATCATGGGATTGGATTTTGACGAAAATTTAAAAGATCAAGTAAGGATCATTATTGTAGCAACGGACTTAGTTAGAGAAATACAAGATCCAAAACCTATAGAGAAAGCTCCTGCTTTTAACACTCTAGAAGACTTGCATAGTATGCATGCTCTTGAACAATCTCCTCAAGAATTTGCTCAATCTCAGGATTATATTGATAGAGAGGAAGATTGGGGATTGAGATCAGCCCCTCCCACTAAAAATCAAGTGGCTAGAGATTTTTCTCGATCAGGATTGGGGGAAAGAAGAAGTATTGATTTTTCTGTAAGAAAAGAAGATCCTCAAATATATGATAGTTTTGACTCTTCTGAAACAAGACGTTCTGTAGGGGGCGTTCCTCCTATGGCTTCAGATCTCGACACACCTGCTTTTTTGAGACGTAGAAAACGTATCCAAAGTGATTCAAATTATTAAAAATAAATAGTACCGTTTATAACGGTACTATTTATTTACTAGGAAGAAAAATGTTTAAATATTTTATAGGTATTTTTATTTTGATGCTCTTAAACGCTTGTCAAAATAAAGAAACTGTTTCTTATACTGCTGTATTTGAGGCTAATTTGGGCTTTGAAGAAAATGAAGTCGGGAGTAATATCCCTATTTTAGAAAATTACCCTAATAGACGAGGTTTTACAGACAATCTATTGATCGATATTCCTAAACCAGCCGTTTATAATGGGAAAGTTTATATAGCTGATTCTTATAATAAAAGAGTTAATGTTTTTTCTATGAAAGCAGCTGGAGATCACCCTCTTCTTTCTATCCCTAGAGAAGGGAAGAATTATAGTTTTGCTCGACCTTATGATGTGTATGTAGACGTTTTTAACGACATCTACGTTTTAGCTTCTATTCAAGATATAGAATCTTACGAAGTACAGAACTATAGCAACCAAACGGCTGCCATAGATACCTATGATGAGTTTTTAATCAATCTCGAAAAGATCTCTGAAAATAATTTTTATCTTTATAAGTTTTCCTCTAGAGGAGATTACTTATATCGTATAGGATTTACAGGGATTAACTCTAAGCCCATGCCCTACCCTGTAAAAATATCTGGAGATGATTTCGCCAATATCTATCTTAATTTTCGCCCTAATATTCTTACTAATGAAATGCCTTACCAAGTAGTTAGACGTTATTCCAAAACAGGAGACTTGAATTTTGAGTTTAATACAAAAACAGTAAGTATTGATACTAATATCCAAGACACTAATTACCAAGGTCATGTTATTTCTGCAGATAATTATATGCACAATGAACAATTAGTAGTACTAAGCGAATACCAACCCACTACCAATGCTCTTGGGGAAACGGTTTTGCCTATGATGGATAATATATGGTCTTCTATGAATATTTATTCTATTTTAGAAAATGATTTTACTGAAGAAGTTTTCCATAGCACAAGTATAACTGAATCGATTTTAGGTATAGATAAATTGGGAAGAATACACTTGCAAAGTTATGATGAGAAAGAAGATACCATGAAAATCCGTGTTTTTGACTCAAGAGATCAAACAGAATCTATTATATACACCCCTATACACTCTTCTTACTATATATTATATGATTATTTTATTGACGAAGATGGTAATCTCTATAATTACCTTATAGATAGAAAAGAAAAAGTGATCCTTCTTCGATGGGACACTGAGAAACCTGAAGAAGATAAAAAATGATTATTTGTGGGATAGATCCCGGTTATGATAGAGCTGGCTATGCTTTTTTGGAGTTGAAAGAAAATAGAAGCTTCAAAGTATTGGCTTATGGATTGGTTTCTACTTCTAAAAATCTCTCTTTTTGTGATCGTATTCTAGAATTGGGGAACGATTTTGATGAATTATTTAAACGCTACCAAGCCCAACATCTTTTTATGGAAAAATTATTTATGGGTAGGAATACCACTACCGTCCTACAAGTATCAGAAGCAAGAGGCGTACTTCGTTTTCTTGCTAAAAAGAATAATATGGAAGTGTCTGAAGTTGCTCCCACATCAATAAAAAAAACAGTTTCTGGTTATGGAGCTGCTGATAAAACTCAAATGATTAGGGCTATTACCCTTCTCCTCCAATTACCAGAGCCCCCTCATCCAGATGATGTGGCAGATGCTTTATCTGTTGCGTTTTGTGGTTATATAAGATTGTCCTAAAAAGATTGTTCTATTTCGAATCTTTTTTTCTTTGAAAATACTTTAATTATTTAAAGGTAAAACAAACATAATAAATACATAATGAGGTGTTATCTATGCTAAAAAAATATTCCAAATATATATTATCACTCCTTCTTATAGGGGTAACTATTACAGGATTTAGTGTTCTCCAAGCCCAAAAGAAAACCTTAGATATTTCAACTAGTAATTCCTCCATTGAAAATCTTGAAGAACTCAACTCTGTCCTCAATCTACAAACAGTCCTTAGATCTATTGCCACTAATATTACCCCAGGAGTGGTTAGTATAGATATAGATGGAACTCAAAGTGTTCCATCTAATGTGAATGGCGATCCTTTTTTCCAGTTTTTCTTTGGCGAAAGAGAAAATCTTCGACATCAATATAATTCCGTAGGCTCTGGCTTTATTATAACTCCTGATGGTTATCTATTTTCGAATTGGCATGTGGTACAAGATGCCACTGCTATTAGAGTCACCTTAGCAGATGGACGAAGCTTTGACGCCAAGCTCATCGGTGCTGATACAGAGTTAGACATTGCCCTTCTGAAAATAGAAGGAACAGACTTACCTGTAGTACCTATAGGAAATTCTGATGAAACTCAAGTAGGAGATCTCGTAGTAGCAATAGGAAATCCTTTTGGACTATCTAGTACCTTTACTTTCGGTGCTGTTAGTGGACTAGGGAGAGAGGGTATCCTTCCCGGTTTACAACGATTTATCCAATCAGATGTGGCTGTCAATCCTGGTAACTCTGGAGGCCCTCTCCTTAACATAAAAGGGCAAGCGATTGGGATTAATACGGCTATACGTTCTCAAGGCGGTGGTTATGAGGGGATAAGCTTTGCCATTCCTATTAATGTAGCCAGAAGCATTGCTGATCAATTATTTACCACAGGGACGATAGAAAGAGGATTTTTAGGGGTAGTGCCTCAAGCCTTAGATGCTATCTCAAGACAGTCTATAGGATTAAAAGCTGATGAAGGGGTATTAGTATCTTCTCTAGAAAATAGAGGCCCAGCTTTTGATGCAGGTATTAAACAAGGTGATATTATTACTAAAGTAGATGGTGAGATCGTTAATAGTCCCAGCCACTTGACAGAGCTTATTGCTGGAAAAAATCCTAAGCAAAGTGTAGAAATAGAAGTTTTAAGAAACAATACGCGTCATAATATCATTGTTAGTTTGGGATTGCGTCCTTCTGCTCTTGTAAGGGCTGAAAATACAACAGATCCAGAAGAAACAGAAAACCCCAGCTCTAGTGTTTCTTTTAAAGGAATATTATTTGGGACTCCCTCCCCAAACGATTTCCGTAGCAATGGGGCGACAGAAGGTGTAGTGGTCAAGAAAATCGATGTCAATAGCCCCTTTTCTTTTATTTTCTCTCAAGGGGATATCGTAGTGGCTGTTAATAACACCCCTATTCCTAATGTAGAAACTCTCAAAGTGTTCCTCGAAGAACAACAAGATAAAAGACAGTTTGCTTTCGCTATCTATAAAAATGGGTATCTCATCTATAGAAGTATTGAATACTAATATTATTAATAAATAGTTAAAAGGAGTCTCTTATAAAAGACTCCTTTTTTCTTCTTGATTTATCATCTTAAATCAATTATACTAAAAGAAAATAAGGATTTAGCATGAAAGAAAATATCGAATTTTCAAAACCTTTGAAAGGTGATGATTGGGAAACTTCTTCCCACTATACCTTACCTAATGGAACAAGTGTTGACAAAAAGCCTGAAGCCATGACCCAACTAATAGGAAATATTCTTGTTTATAAAGATGACCCTAGAATCACCCTTCGTGGGAAATTAGATACCTTCCAAAGTGAGCTTATTCAAGGTATCGCTATTTTTAGAGAATTGAAAGCAGACCCTCTACTCCTCGAACAATTAAAAGAATTATTAGAATATGCAAGAACAATTTTAGGGCATGAAGTTTTACAAAGGGTAATGCCTGAACAAAAATTGCTTTCTTGGACTGCTGATGAAATTAGAGAACGGTCTCATCACCCCCATCAATTTTATGGATTAAAGCAAATGGTCCTCATAAATGATGAATTTAGCCATATTGTTATTGCCCTCAACGTTTTTAGAGCTAAAATTAGAGAAATAGAATTAGTAGCCGTATCTGCTTTTCGTGAGGGAGATGAGATTAAGAGAAATGATCTTGTCCTCGCCCTCAATCGTATGAGCTCCTGTTTTCATATTCTTATGTATCAAGAAATTGCAAGAGATCAAAAATAACTAAAATAATAAGCCTCTCAATAGTAAAGATATTAGTGAGGGTTTGAAATAAAATCCTATAATAAAAGCCATCCTAGAGATAAGGAGGTACCCTATGCCAAAAATATTATTTATAACTACTGGGTTTATTTTTGGGGTTATTGTTTTAATAACTATTATAGGTTTTTTCTTGCCTAACCCTCGAATCGCCACAAACAACTTCTCCGTTTCATCACCTATTAATATTGTATGGAATCAAATAACAGATCATAAAAATCAAGTAGACTGGCGAAAAAGTCTAAAAGATATATCTATAAATGAAGATGACCCTAATCAATGGACAGAAGTACCAATTACAGGCCCTTCTATTACTTTTAAAATAGCAGAATCACTTAAGCATTCCTTCTATAGAATAGATATCTTACCCATAAGTGGATTTCAAGGATATGCTATTATAGAATTTAGTGAAGAAGGTGAAAATACCTTACTGACATTCACAGAAGCCTCTATTATATCTAATCCTTTTCAAAGAATCCTCGCTTATATCTTCTACAATCCTAAAAATTCTATGAAAATCTACGAAAAAGAACTAAAAGAATCTCTGACATTATAAAGAAAGTACTGTACTAATATTAAAAAGCTAGCCTATTATAGGCTAGCTTTTTTAGAGATTGCTTTATAAAATTTTTAGTATTATTTCCTATTTTTCCAAAGATTTAGTGATTGGGATTTGTAGTTCTGTTAGCCACTCTGATGGGGTATCTTTGTTCCAAATACCATCAATATAATTTTCTCTTGGAGAATCTACAACTGTGTATCCGTTTTGTTCTATCCAGTTAAAAGCAAAACTATACGCTTGAAATAGCTGCGAATAAGGACCTTTATACATGATAGAAACTGCGGTAACAGAATCAATCTTTTTGAAAACGATACCATCAAAATCAGGCTTAAGTTGATCCACCGCCTCACAAAATTCGATATTAATATCTTTTTCTTTATACTCACCATCAAGATAAGAAATAAAACAATATTCTGGTATTGTACATTTTAAATCTGGGTATTTTTTAAGAACCTTTTCTCCTAAAGCGGGTATTAGGTTAAAATAAGAATTATAGTCTGGCACTGTCATTTTCAGTGAATAGACAATACACTCTGGTAATTCTTTAATTATAGCGACGAATTTCATAAATTCTTCCTCCTGTTTTCCTTGTAAAATAAATTCAAGTCGGGAGAGTTGATCGTTCGTTTCGGAAAGAAGAGCTATCATTTCAGACTTTCGTTTTTCCAAAATGTCATTAGGATTGTGTCCGGACACAATCTTTTTTATTTCATCAATGGAAATTCCTATTTGACGAAGAGCCTGTATTCTATGAAGTGTAAACAGTTGTTTGCTTGTATAAAAGCGATATCCTGTCAACTCATCTACCTCTTCTGGCTGTAGTAAGCCTATTTCTCCATAATACCTCAGTGTTTTGACGGTGGTTTTACTGAGCTTGGAAAAATCTCCTATACGATACATCAATCTACTCCTTTAGAAAAATAGAAGTGTTAGCGACTAATTTTTCTTACTTGTTAGCTTATTATACAAGCTCCTCTAAGGGGAGAGTCAAGATTTTTTTAATTAGTTGCTGTTTTTCAACAGTCTAAAAATAAATAATTTATTGATACAATAAACATAGTAACAAAAAAATTTTATAAATTGCAAAAGAAAACCCCTCTTATTCAGAGGGGGTTTTAATATTAGTTAAATTCTTTACCTAATAAACGAGTAGAATTAACAGTGGCTATTAGTGAAACACCCACATCGGCAAAGATAGCTTCCCACATAGAGGCTAAACCATAAGCACCTAAAAAGAGAACAATTAGTTTTACTCCCATAGCGAGGGTGATATTTTGTACTACGATTTTTCTAGTTTCTTGTGCAATATTTACAGCAAGAGGGATTTTTGAAGGTTCGTCTGTTTGGATAATAACATCTGCTGTCTCAATAGCCAAATCACTTCCTAGTCCTCCCATAGCAATACCTACATCACTAAGAGCTAAAACAGGGGCATCGTTAATACCATCACCCACAAAAGCGATGATGTCTTTGGGTTTGGATTCTTTTTTGATTTTCTCAAAATACTCTGCTTTTTGAGCAGGTAACAATTCCCCATAAGCTTCATCTATAGATAGTTCTTTGGCGATTTCGTCAACAATTTCTTGTTTATCGCCAGAAAGCATGATGACATTCACTCCTAATTTGTGAAGTTTTTGTATGGCTAATCTAGCGTCTTCTTTGATTTCATCTGCTACTACGGCAGCTCCGAGAAAACTATTATTTAATCCTGCAAATACCACTGTTTTAGCGATATTTCTAAGATGTTCTGGCACAGAAATATTATTCTTATCCATAAGTTTAATATTACCCACAAGGAGAGTGCCTTGGCTTACTTGTCCTTCTAGTCCTAAACCAGCAATTTCGGAAACTTTATCTACTTCTACAGGAGAAATATTTTGGGTTGTAAGGTATTCGATAATAGCTTTGGCAATAGGGTGAGTACTGTGTTTTTCTATTGCTAGTAAATTTTTAAAGAAAAGGTCTTTATCTTCAGCGATTACCTCTTGTACCGTAAATACTCCTTTAGTGATAGTACCTGTTTTGTCGGTAACTAGGGTTTTAAGGTTGTTCATTGCTTCAAGGAAGTTACCTCCTTTAAAGAGTACTCCTTGTGAAGACCCTAGACCTATACCACCAAAGTAACCTAAAGGCACACTAATGACAAAAGCACAGGGACAAGATATTACCAAGAAAATCAATGATCTATAGAACCAATCAGCAAATTCATATTCTGTAGCCCCTAAAATGAAGAAAGGCGCAATAACAAGTAGAGTCGCTAGACCAAAAACAATAGGGGTATAAACCCTTGCAAATTTTCTAATAAATTGTTCTGTGGGGGACTTGTTCTCTGAGGCTTCTTGTACCATTGTAAGGATACGAGCAAGAGTGGAATTTTGGTAGGTTTTAGTTACTTGTATTCTTACCGTTTTATCAGAAGAAAGCATCCCAGCTAGTACTTCTTCGTTAGCTTTAATGTTACGAGGGACAGATTCTCCCGTTAAGGCAGCTGTGTTAAAAGCCGCTTTTTCTGTAATAAGAACTCCGTCTAAGGGTATTTTTTCCCCTGTTCTTATTTCTATTATTTCTCCAATTTCTACTTCTTCTGGGTCAAGAGGGACAATTACATCCCCTCTCAAAACATAAGCTACATCTGGTCTTACGTCTAAAAGAGCTTTAATATTATTTTTAGCTTTAGAAACGGCGAGTCCTTGAAACACTTCTCCAATAGAATAGAACACCATAACGCCTAAGCCTTCGGAAAATTCACCGAGTACAAAAGCACCAATAGTAGCAATAGACATAAGGCTTAATTCATTGAAAAAGTCACCTTTAAGCATTAACTTAATAGCAGTTAGAATGACAGGAAAACCCACCAAAATGAAAGGAACACCATACCAAATTAATTGGGTGAGTGTATCTTGAAAAAATGGAATTTTTAAAAAATCTATAATGATCCCAGCAAATAATATCACAAATGATATTATCGCAAAAAATGATTCTTTTAGGATCTCTTGAAGAGTGAGATTTTGATCGTGGTCATGGTCGTGACCGTGATCGTTTTTGTTATCTTCTTGATGCGAACAGCATCCACCAGCACATTTTGCCATATATTTTTCCTTAATTGTTTTTATAAGGAATATAGGCTTTGTTTATTTTTTGAGCCATATATTCCTCTCTAGTTTTACTATGAAAATATATGGCTTTCTTATCCTGCGTGATTTTGTACGGAACACCAGCCTTTACAACAACAACACATAACTTTGCAACAAGACATTGTAGCCTCCTTTTATTTTATGCTTTATGGGATTATTTGAATAAAATCATCCCATCTCCGTAAGAAAAAAATCGATATTTTTCTTTTAGAGCTTCTTTGTATATTTTTTTAGTATTTTCTATTCCTACAAAAGCCTGTACCAATAATAACAAAGTAGAATTGGGGAGGTGAAAGTTTGTTATTAGGGCATCAATCAGACTAAATTCATAGCCCGGCTTTATAAAGATATTCGTCCAGCCTTCATAGGCTTTATCTTGAGCTGACTCCAAGGCTCTACATACCGTAGTACCTGCAGCAATGATACGTCTTCCATCTTTTTTAGCTTTTAACAGCCTCTCTATGGTATCTTGTTCCACGGAAATATATTCTTTATGAATCTCATATTCATCAGGACTTACATCCATGGGTTTAAAAGTCCCAAGCCCTACATGTAGGGTAATTTCTTCAAATTGGATACCAAAGTCTTTTAACTCTTTTAGTACTTCTTCGGAAAAACGAAGAGATGCTGTAGGGGCTGCTACAGAACCATAATATTTAGCGAAAAGCGTTTGGTAGCGGGTTTCATCTTCTTTCGTATAGAGGTCTTCACCTCGTTTTTTCCTTTCATCGATGATATAAGGAGGAAGGGGGATACGTCCAATATCTTCTGCGTCTTTGGGTGAGAACGATCTTTCGAACTCCAATCGTCTTAGCCCATCTTCTAATATCTCTAGGACTTTGACTTTTAATCCATTACTAAGAATAAAAGAATCTCCCACTTTAAAACGTCTCGCTTTTTTAATCATAGCTACCCATATTATAGCACTTTCTTGTCTTATTAGCAATAGTTCTGATTGCACTTCTCTATTTATAGCAAAAATATCCAAGCGAGCTTTAAAGACTTTACTATTATTAAAGACAATAATATCATCTTTTTTTAGATAGTTTTTTATGTGCGTAAAATGCTCATGAGATACTTGATTATCTTGAAATATAATCATTCTATCTCCATCTCTTTTTATAGACGGGTGGGTGGCTATTAACTCTTCGGGAAGGTCAAAGTCTAAAAAATATTCCACAGATACTCCTTAATCGAAATTATAAAAATGTATGCAAAAATTTAACTTGTTTTAACAATTACCCTTTATATGGGTGAGTCAAATCCTACTTTACTATTCTGTTATATAGGCTACTAATTTATAAAAGTCTTATTATCATCTTTTTAATATTACTCGTCCCTATTTTTCTTTGGAGATAGAGGCTGAAAAATAACTCCGTAGAATGGCTGGAAAGATCACAACTTACATTGTTATTATACTATACCTTATCAATTTTGACAAATAGTTTTGTTTTTATCCTGCCTATAGTTATCTTTTATAAAAGAGGTAATAATGGACACAGCAGAAACAAGAATATTAACAGAACAAGAAGTGCTAGAAATTATTGGGGAGATTCTTCGTGGCGATAATGATTCTTTTGAGATTATTTATGACTATTATTACAAAATGGTTATATCTATTATTAGGCGTATCATAAAACCGAATCCTTCAGAAGTGGACGCTTTAGTAAATGAAGCGTTTCTTATTATATATAAATCTTTAAAAGGTTTTAAGGGCAATTCTAAATTTTCTACTTATGCTTATAGAATAGTTTTAAACTATGCTTTTAGGGTTTCTAAAAAGAAATCTAGAGAACGGCGTTATTTTGCTGTATTTGGGAAAGATGCTGATTCTTTTGAGAACATTGCTTCTTCAGAAGAAACAGAGAATACGAGTGTAGATAAAAATACTCTTGAACAAATTATAGGGACTCTCAGTAAAGATTTACAAGAAGCGGTGGATTTGTATTATTATGAAAGATACTCCATTAAAGAAATAGCAGATATTGTAGGAACAACAGATACAGCTATTAAAAATAGATTATATCAAGCAAGAAATAAAATAAAAATAGAGTTAAATAAAGGAGCATTAGTATGATTGAATTTAACAATAAGGAAGATCCTGATTTAGATCGTATTTTATTGGGGTACTATAAAGAAAATTTTGCACCTTCAGCTTATATAAATAGTCTTGGGAAAGATATATTAATGAATAAACTACGACAACAAACAATCTATAAAAAAAACATTTGGAGTCTTCTCCTCACGACAGCTACTGCTGCTTTGCTGGTCGGGGTTTCTACTTTTGTGATTTCTGAGTTTACGATGGAAAGTAATATAGATAATAAGGTGGAAATTAGAGATTAAGAATGATGGTCAAGAGAACACTCTTTACAGTTAGGGTCGTTGGGAATGATTTTAATATGAGAACCAAAAACATGGTGAATGATATCTTCGGGAAGCTGAGAAGGAATACCGTAGTAATGCATTTTTTGCATAAGAACAGCAATTTTATCAGAAGTAGAAACAATAGTGCTAATGTCATGTGATATGATAAGAATACCTACTTGTTGAGAGCGGAGTTTGTCTAAAATTTGGTAGATACTTTCTATAGAAGCATAATCCAAGGCATTTGTGGGCTCATCTAAGAAAAGGAGTTTGGGTTGGTTGGCAAGAGCTAAAGCGAGGAGTATTCTTTGCCTTTGTCCTCCAGAAAGATGAGAGAACAATTCTTCTTTGAAGTCTACAAGCTGTACTTTTTCAAGAGCGTGAAGAATTTTATCTTTTTCTTCGGAATTAAGAGATTGTCCCCATGATTTTCTTGCCTTGAATCCCTGTGCTACGATGTCATAGGCAGTAAGAGGAAGGAGATTGTTAATTTGGTGTTGTTGGGGGAGGTAAGCAATATCACCTTTAAATTGTTTTATAGCTTTTTGGGGAGGAAGTCCATTGATGAGTACAGAGCCCGCCGTGGGGGTTTTGAATCCTAAAATAGCTTTAAGAAGGGTACTTTTCCCTGAACCATTAGGTCCTATTACCGCTAGCATTTCCCCTTGGGAAAGAGAAAAAGAGACATCAGACACCACAAGATCTTTACCATAGCAAGCAGAGAGATTTTGGACTTCTAGGGAAAACATGAACGCTCCTAATTATTTAGTAGTTTATTTAATGCCTCTTGACCTTGCTCAGGGCTAAGTTTTTCAAAAAGAAATTTCTTTTTTTTAGATTTAAATCCTGATATTAGTAGGATACTCGTTTTTGGACAAGAAAAAGATTTGGCTAAAAAATTGATGATTTCTTTGTTTGCTTCTCCGTCCACAGGGGGGGCAGTAATTTTAAGCTTAAGGGAGTTTGATTCTTGTATAAGTTTGTTTATAGAAGAACGAGGAACAACCATTAGCTCTAAGGTAAAGGACATTTTATCCTAAAAGTTGTAGTACAAGAGTAAGTACTAAGCGATGACTTATCTCTATAAGATTTTCTATTACCATTAAGAAAATAAACATATAAAAAGGAGAAAAATCAATTACCCCAAAACGTAGAGGGGGTAAATATTTTAATAACATTTGGTATACGGGGTTTATGAGATTGTCTACGAATTTTAAAATTGCAATAGACCTATTTACAGGTAGCCACGAGGATAAAATCCAAACGAAAAATACCATGTTATATACCATAACTCCAAATAATAAAAATTGAAAAAAAGTGTTAATTGATTGAAATAAGACAAGATTTTGTTCTACTGGCATAAGTGCTCCTTTATTGTTTAAATAAAATTTTTCCTAAACGAATGATATCGGCTCCCTCTTGGATAGCCCATTCAAAATCATTACTCATCCCCATAGATAATTCTAATGATTTTATTTCGGAATATTTTATCATAATATTATTTTTTATCTCCATTAATTTAGCAAAAGATTTTCTGACAACGATCTCTTCATCGCTCAGTGCTCCTATGGTCATGAATCCTCTAAAATTAATGTGAGCGTTTTTTAGAAGAAGCTCTATCATAGGATAAAGATCTTCCTCTTGAGTGAGACCGTGTTTGGAGTCTTCTAAAGCAGTGTTAAATTGAATGAATAAATTAGTAGACAATTTTTTTTCGTCTATCTTCCCTATTAAACGCTTTAATTGTTTATAAGACTCTACACTTTGTATTGTATCGAATAATTGTAACGCTTTGTTTTCTTTGTTACTTTGTAAAGGCCCTATAAGGTGTCTTTCTATTTTAAAATCAACAAGATCTGGAAATTTCGCATCCGCTTCTTGAACACGATTTTCTCCAATAATAGTAATCCCTTGATTAAAAAGAGGAATTATCTCTTCTACACTTCGGGTTTTAGTGACGGCAATAATGGTGATTTTTTTCTTAGAAATATTGACTTTGTCTATTCTTTCTAAAATATCGTTTATGTTATTCATAATTACCTCTTAATAAGCATTTTTAAGGTGCTCAATTTTAAAATCTAATTTCTTCAAATCTATAATCAACACAATAACAGCTAAAATGCCAATAAGTAGGAAAGCAGTAGCAGGCGCCCAAAAGAGTCTATCTATACCCCACAAATGATCAAATAACACAAAAAGAGTGCCCATCATAAGGGGGTAGGAAACAGAGAGATAGAAAGATTGTTTCGCATGCCCCATAGCTTGTAGTGCTTCTGCAATGCAAATAAAGACTCCCCAAGCCCAAAAGGTGTAGGAGTGCATACGAGATATTTGCTGACATAGAAGAACAATATTTTTATCTGGTGTGAAAAGACTAAAGATCATATTGGGAGCCATATATAAAAATAAAGAGGCACTTACAGACATGATAAATCCTGTGACCAGTGTTATGAAAATAATATGCTTTACTCTTTTATATAGCTGTGCTCCGTAATTGATGCCTATGAGAGGCTGTGCCCCTATACTAAGAGAAATATTAATCATAGCTAGTAAATTTAGGACTCTGTTGAAGACCCCAAAAGAAGAAAGATATTCTGTCCCATATTTAGCAAGAATAATATTCCCTACAGATGCCACCGCTACAAATAAAATAAGTCTTAGACCTGTAGGCATTCCTACGGTTATTATTTCTTTCAAAAGTGGGAAAGATATTTCTTCTTTATGGCGTAAAAGAAATTTTGTTTTGTACATTTTCATGACTTGTCTAATGGCAAATATGAAGACAACACTTTGACTAATCGCTGTAGCTATAGCTGCCCCAGCTACTCCCCATCCAAATTCCATAATAAACAGAGCATCTAAGCCTATGTTAAGACCTGCCCCAAGTATATTGAAATAGGTAGCTTGTACTGCCTGTCCTCTGGCTCTAAAAGCTCCTAAAAGCATATTGTTGATAGGAAGGATAAAACCTGTCCACAAAATAATACTGCCATATTCGCGAGCATAAGGAAGGACGACTTCAGAGGCTCCTATTAATTGAAGAAAAGCCTCGAGATTAAGGAGAATGGTAAAACTAATAATATTAGAAACACAAAATAATCCCCAAAAAGCGTGGGTAAGAGAAGCAAGAACTCTCTCTGGATGATGTGCTCCTAAGGCACGAGATATGATCGAGGCATTCCCTATGGAGAATAAAACTCCTATAGAGATATACATTAACTGGATAACACTTATTATAGAAAGAGCTGCTAAGGCATCTGACCCTACATATTGTCCCACGAAGATGGAGTCTACTGTATTATAAAGGCTATCTACTAATCCAGAAATAACTGCTGGAATAGAGAGAGCAATTAATAATTTTAGAATATTCTTATCTTCTTTTAAGTTGGTAATACTATCGGGCATTTAGATTCCTTTTTATTTATTTATAACTTCTACATAAGGAGTAGTAAAGTTTTGTTTTATTTTATTATATACTTGTAGCGCTAATACGATGGCAATAATAGTATTGACTATGTCTGAGATGGGCATCACAATCCATACTCCTTGTAGCCCATAAAAAATAGGCAACACTCTGAATAAAAGAGCATTAAAAAGAGGGCGAGATAAGGCAAGGAATAGAGCTTCTTTAGTGTGTCCTACGGATTGGATAAATCCTGATAAAATCATGTAAGGTCCAAATAAGAAAAATAAAGCACCATTATAAGCAAGAGCCTCTTTAGTAAGTATAGCTATTTTTGGGTCATTTGTAAATAAGTAGAAAAAAGATTTTGGAGCAAATAGGGAACCAAGTGAACCCATAAGCCCTATAACAAACACAATCGCCACACCCACTTTAATAGTGCTTTTTAATCTGTCTAAGCGTTTTGCTCCAAAATTAAAAGCAATAATGGGCTGAGCTCCAAAATTACACCCTTGTATAGACATGAAAGCAAGGGCAATAAGTCTATTAACAATTCCCATAGCCGCAATGGCTGTAGTGCCGTACATTTGTAAAGATTGATTAGCTGCTAATCCTGCAACAACAATAGCCCCTAATCTCAATCCTGAAGGTGCTCCAATAGCAAAAATCCGACGAAGTATAGAAAAATCTATTTTGATAGGGTCGGAGAAAGATAAATCGTAATCCTTATAGATATAGTAAAAAGCAAATAATAGTACAATTAATTGAGCTATTACGGTGGCAAAAGCTGCCCCAAATACTCCCCAGCCAAAAGTGAGAATAAATAAAGCATCTAAACCTATATTGAGCGTTGCTCCTACTAAAGCTAATACCATAGCAGCTTGGGTGTGTCCTTTAGCTCTGAGAATACCCGACATCACCCCATTCATAGGAATAACGAATCCAAACCACAAAATGGTACTCATATAAGTCCTAGCATCAGCTAGAATTTCTGAGGTCGAACCTGTGAAAAGAAGAATGGGATCTAAAAATAAAAGCATAAAGACAGATAATACAAAGGTACAAATAAAAACCCCAAAAATCCCTGTATAGAGGGTCGTTTTAACTTGGTCGTATTTTCTAGCTCCTAGTGATTGGGAGATTATGGTACCTGTTCCTACACTACATAAAGCACTAAAAGCAATAAAAGAATTTTGTATCGTGTTGGCGATGGTGAGGGCAGCTAGAGCATCACTACTGATATATTTTCCCACAAAAATAGAATCTACCATATTATATAAAGCAGACGCAAATCCCCCAATAATAGTAGGAATAGACAATTTGATAAGTAAAGGAAAAATATGGTCAGTATCTAATATTTTTTTTGAGGGCATATACTCTCTTTAATAATTCAATTAATGGTTCTTAGTAACTCTTCTCTTTTCTTCAAAATACGGATCTCTCTTGTTATGATAATAAAAGTCATAATAGATGCTATAATATCGGTTATAGGGTACATGAGCCATACTCCTAAAGTTTCGTAGTAGTGAGGCAGCGTGTTAACACATAGTACCATAATAATAGGTCGTGCTAGGGTGAGGAATAGAGCCTGTTTAGGTCTTCCCATCGCCAATAAAGCACCACTGGAGAAAATTTGGAAACCATAGAGGGCGAAAGTAAATCCTGCTATATGAATGGCGGTAGAAGCATATTTAATAATTTCTTCAGAATCCGTAAACAAGGTGAAAAGCCATGTAGGGGCAATGTAAAATATTAAAGATGGAAGTAAGCCCAATAATAACGCAAAACGTAAAGCCTTAACAATGATATCCTTTACTTTAATAAAACGATTGGCTCCATAATTGAATCCTATCAATGCCTGTGTTCCTAGATTAGAGCCAAAAATAGGCATATAAGCCATATGTAAGATTCTTGTAACAACCCCAAAAGCTGCTACAGCCGTCGCTCCATAAGGTGCCAACGCTCTATTTGCCGATATTCCTATAATAGCAAAGGTAGAAGATTTAAGAAAATTAGTGATCCCTATGCTATATATTTCTTTTACAAGAGGAAATCTTAGTTGTTTAATGTAATGTCTTTCAAAATGAACAAGATAGCTTTCAGAGACATTTTTAAAAAGAAAGATGGTGCTAATCATTTGTGCGATAATAGTAGCAATAGCAGCACCCTTAACACCCCAGCCAAAGACAATAATAAATAGAGCGTCAAGAACAATATTAGTACCTGCACTAATCATAGATATTTTCATAACAATTTTCACAGCTCCCCTGGCTCTAAGAATACCATGAAGCACCCCATTAGTAGGGACAAGAAAGCCAAACCATAAAATAATACTACCATATTGCCGAGAGTACGAAAGGACATCCTCTGAAGAGCCCATAAATGTTAAAACTTTATCTAAATTAGATAATACAAGGAGGGAAATAGCAAAAGTCGAAATAAAACAAAGGAACACCCCGTTAACAATCGTACTTTTTACCTTAGAGTCATTTTTTGCCCCTAAGGCGCGAGATATAATAGAAGTCATCCCTGTACCATAAAGACTACCAATAGCTATTAAAAATATTTGTATAGCACTATTAACAGCAAGGGCGGCAAGAGCATATTCTCCCACAAAACGTCCTACAAAAATAGAATCTACAATATTGTATAAAGCATCTACAAAACCTGTAACCATCATAGGGAAGGAAATAGTAATAATAGATTTTGAAATGTTATTGCTTTCTAATAATATTGTAGATTGGTCGTTTGATACTATTTTCATAGTCTACTCCTAGTTTAGGTATAAAAAAAGCAAGAATACAAAGTATCCTTGCTTTAATAGTATATTATACCTATTTTAACAATTTAGGATTCCTGAGATAATAAATAAACTTTACCCATAGCGAAAGATAACCAAGAAGATAGAGGGTGATCATCTTCTATTTGTTGATAATATTCTAGGGCTTTTTCTTTGTTGTTGAGGGTTTCATAATTGCGAGCAATAGAGACTAAGGCATAATCCGTAATATAATTGGCTTTGTCTAGGGCTAAAGCTTCTTGATAAAAGGTAATAGCTTTAGCAAAGTCAAAAGTTTGCTCTGCCTGTATACCTTCTGTCATTGCAATAGCAGCTCCCCAAAATTTAGGATGCTTTTCTTTTACAATCGCAAAATAATCTTCTGTGGCAAACGCTAGTGTTAAGTCAGGATCATTAAGAAGAGTGTTGAGAGGAGCCTGTTTTCCTATGACGGCAAGTAATAAAGCTGCTCTTGCTCCAGCGATAGTATTAGGATAATCGAGGGTCAAGGTATTAATATCCATAACACCCTCTTTATAAAGAGCTTGAGCTTGAGGAATATTCGGATGATTGAGTGCGTAGGTACCATTAGGTTGTTGTTGCATATCGCTAACTACAGCAAAAACTTTTTGCCAAGCTTCGTCAAAAATTAATCCAGCTTCTTTCTCTTGGTCTATTTTCTTTTGATAAAGAACACCAGTTCCTATAGATAGTAGGAGAATTCCACCTAAAACCCCAAGTACAATAATACGATTTTTAATTAAAACCGTCATAACGCGTTCAAGTTTGCTACTCATTCACCACTCCTATTGTTTTTTGTTTAGGATATCTTGAAACATGGATCCCAAAGTAGGAATTTCAGGTTTATTAGTGCTCATAATTTCAGCAAGAGCTTTTTTCTCTTCTGCTTGAGAGATGTCTCTAATACTTAATTCAATTCTTTGTTGTCTGTTATCAATACGTCTTACTGCAACTTGTATTTTGTCACCTACTTTACATACATCTTTAACATCATTAACCATTTCTGTAGATAATTGAGATATATGGATAAATCCTGTAACATCTTCTTCTAAGCTCACTATTGCCCCATCTTTTATCACTTCTAAAACAGTACCAGTAACAATACTAGAAACAGGGTGGGCGTCTGTGTAAGTTTGGAAGGGATTGTTGGATAATTGCTTAATCCCTAAACGTAGTTTTTCTTGGGCAGTATCAATATTAAGAACTATTCCGTTAACCATCTCACCTTTTTTGAAACGATCATTTAAGTTAATATTTTCATTATTCCAATCAATATCTTCTTTTCTAATAAGCCCTTGGATGCCATCTTCAAAAGCAATAAAAATACCAAAATCAGTAATGGAAGTGATTTTCCCTTGATGTTTACTATCACGAGCGTAAGTTTTAGCGGCCTCAACCCAAGGGTTTTCTGCAAGGTCTTTTAAAGAGGTGGAGATACGTTGTTTTTCTTTGTCCATATCTTTAATACGCACTTGTACTCTATCTCCTAGATTTAGGAGCTGTTTAGGATCAGACACTCTGTTTACCCAGCTCATTTCTCCCACAGGAAGTACCATTTCCACTCCATTTTCATCTTCTAAAATAGCTAGCCCACGAGCGAAACGGATAACCTTACAAGCTATGTCATCTCCTATTTTATGAGCAACAAAGAAAGTATCCATAGGATTTTCTATAGCATCTTTTCTAGAAACACGAATGGATTTTTTAACAAGGTCTATACTGTTAATCACAACTTCAAAAGTATCACCAATTTTCAAAACTTCATTAAAATTTTTAACATATTTCCAATCAAATAAAGTAATATGTAAAAACATTGTAATATTTTCTGCTTTTACAAGAGCAAAAGAATCATTAACAGAGTCTACAACAACAGGGAATCTATCCCCTACTTGATGTTTTGTAATAAAATCAGCAAAATATTCTTTTTGTAATTGTTCTCTGATAAGTTTTTCAGAAACGACAACTCTATCTCTTTCGTATTTAATTACAACAACTTCATAACTCTTTCCTATAAGCTCGGCTGGTTCTTTAGGAGCACGTATATGTGACATAGGCAAGAACCCTTCAACATCTCCGTCAAAAACAACGCCATAACCTGCATTAGCCCCTTCTTTGTTGGTGATCACTTTAGCTATAGTAGCTTTAATAGGGGTATTATTTTCTGCAGATTCTGCTATCTGTTCTAAAACTTTGAAACGCCATGCTTTTTTCTGGGAAACTTGAGGGATTCCGTCTTTCATCCCATTGAGCACTACCTCAACTTCATCGCCCACATTTATAGCGCTCACAAGCTCAGAATTAGGTAAAATCATCTCTGATTTTCCCCCAACACTGATAAAATAACCGTTGTCTTCTTTACCGATTACTTTTCCTGTTTGGACATCGCTTTGCTCATATTGAGTGGAAGAAGAAGATTCTTCATCCATCGCTTTTAAGAATAATTCATCAAATGTACCCATTAAATACTCCATGATATATAAGGTTGTAAAAAACCTAGAAAATTTTAATTCATACTAACATTATCACTAATTTTTGACAAAATTTCAAGTAAATATACAAAAATATTACTCTTTTAACTGTATATTTTGAATTTGAAAAGAAACTGCTTGCTTAGAACTCTCGTAACTAGTGCTTTTTATCTTAAAAGGAACATAGAATTCTTCTATTTTTTTCCAAGTAATTTCTAATAAAAAATTCTTTTTGTCGTTTTCATAATAGGTGATATGATCTATAAGCCCTAATTCACCTTCTTGAAAAAGATATTGAGTATCAATATCTCCTCTTTTATAGTTCACTTGATAGCTCTTTTCTTTAGGGATAGAAATTTCAAAAGCTTTTTGCAGTCTTAAATACCCAGAGCTAGATAGAAGAGGAAGAAGCATAGCATTAATGTATTTTGCCTGAGACTCTAGAGCTTGTTCATAAAAAGGTTCTGTGTCTCTCACCAGAAGACGTACCCCTGTTTCTGTATGGTATTCTATGTCTACCCTGTAAGGGGGATCGGTGAGATTTTTAAGAAGGGCTTTAGCCGTTTTTTCATCCATTTCTGCTGAGAAGGAGACGGCCGCTACTTTCCCTGTATGTCTAGCTCTAAGCTGATTGAAAGAATCTCTAGCACTATCTTCTGCATATAAAGTGTTACAGAAAAGCAATGAGAATAACAAAAATTTCATAAAACCTCTTATAAAAAAAATATCTTTCTTAAAAACTGAGCGATAGGAGAGCCAAGCCCCCACTCTAAGCTTTTGGCAACAAAATCTTCTTGTTCTACAGCCTCAACTTTTTTAGTAGCACTAGAGGGGTCTAAGGTACTATACCCTGTCCCTTCTGGGAGAACGTTAGTAATTCTGAGACGTTTTAATCCTTCGGCTCCATAGGAAGCCAAGACTTCTCTCCTTCTCGCTGTGCCTATATTGTATGCGATACCTTGTTTTTGATATAATTCTGCTTCAATAGCTAAGGTTTCGTCTTTGTTAAAACGCACTCCCAAGACTCCATCCGTCCCATCAGCTACCCACAAAAGCTCTTCATAAGGGAAAACAGAATATGTTTCTCCTACAAGCCCTATTCTTGCGATTTGTTTACCTATACTTTTATCTTTTTCTTGTTTAAAAATAGTAAGTCCATCTAACTTATCCGTAAGCACATAATAATTTTTATTATATACTGTATATGGTATAAACATCGTGACCTCAGAGAATTTTCTTTTTAAACTAGAAATAGTTTCACCTGATACTTTATCAATGACCAAAGCCCCATCTTCTCCCGCAGCAAGGTACAAGGTGTTTTCATCGGCTACCATATAACGGATATTGGGCGTGTAGGAGTTCGTTTGCATTAAAACCATAGTGCTTTCTATCTGATAGCGAGGCAACTGCCTTAATAACTCTGCAATAAGTGTAGCATCTAATTGATCAATTATAGCTAGATAATCTTGATCAAGCCATAATTGATAGAGTTCTCTTATGTTAAGCCCTGATCGTTCTATAATAGGAATAAGAGTGATAGCAGAACTTGTTTGTTCGAAAAGGGCGGAGAAAAGACTAAAAAGCTCCTCAGGGTCAAGCTCTTGTAGCAGGTATTTTAAGGTTTCATCGTCTTCAACAAAAAATCGTCGCCCTACAGCATCTATTGTCTCTTGAATTTCTATACCAGCATTACCGATAACTCCTCTATTAATAAAAGGGTTATAATTGGTATCGTGAATAAGGCTCGTGTCTATTTCTCCCGCAAGGTTTAAATTAGAAAGCGCAATTTCTTCAAATAAAGTTTCTGTTTCTTGATTGGTTGCTAAAGAAGTGAAGAGATTGTTGGTGACTTCTAAAATATTAGAAGTATTATTTGCTACTAGATTTTGTAAGCCAGATAAAGAGAGAATATTTTGAATATCATTAGGATTAATGTTACTAGCAAGTGTATTAACTATATTAGGACCAACTGTTGGGGATAAGAGATTGCTTGCATTACTCAATAAAAGCTGATTAATGACATCTTCCCCTACAATATTTTGAGCAAAATTTAACACGTTAGAAACAGATGTTGGATCAGAACCTACTAAATTAGCCAGTTGAGTTCGTTGTTCTATAGGAAGAAAAGGTATATTAGATATAACAGTAGCAAACATTGTTGGGTTATTTAGAGCTAATTCTATAAGATTTTGTAGATTGGTTATTTGAGATTTATTAGTGATTTGTTGTAACCCTGGTGCTACCAATGCAGAGTACGCCTGAGCAGGTCTTTCTATATCATTTAAAGAAATGTAGTCCACAAGAGAAGCTATTTTTTCTTGTTCAAAATAACTATTAGAGCTAAAGGAAATATCATAGGACAATACTCCTGTCCCCTCATCAGCCACTAAAACATGATAAATACCTTGTGGATTGTAAGAGCTAATCGTTTTTCTTATCCTTAGCCCTGGCTCTGTCTGAAGAGACCCCAAAGGTTTTGTGCTCATGGAGGATATCTCTGCAATGCCTACCCCGCCCCCAGATAGAGTATCATAAGCAAAAATAAGATTAGTAGCTTGATGGGTGCTTATAATTTCTACCGTTCTAACATAAACTTGTTCTAATTCTTCAGAATAGAGATTAGTGAGGGATAATTCTGGAATAGCATCTATGGAATCTCCAACAATACGATAAACAAGAATACCTCCAGAGCCTGCCGCTGTATAAATGAGATCATCATATTGGACAAAACTTCTAACGTCCTCAAAAGAAGGGGTTTGGGATATAGAGACAGTAACCAAAGGATACGCCTTTGTGATGTCAAATTGTAACTGACCACAAGATGTCCATAAAAATAAAGAAAAGACAATAACTAATTTATAATAGGCGCTTCTAGTAATAATAACATTCTCCTTCATTCATTATAATGAATAAAGGAGAAAAATACAAAATAGTAGCGGATCTTTTTAATTTCTTTTCTATACTTGCAAAAAAGCTTAAATTATTAGATACTATAATATCATTTCTTATGGAGAGCAAGAATGCTTTTACGCATAATTTTATTATTATTAATGTTTAGCCCCTTTTATGGAGTAGACCCCACTATTACAGTAACGCTCAATCCCGCTACTATTGGTACTAATGAGGTGGCAGAATTAAGAGTTAATGTTATTGACCAAAAACCTCAAGGGGTGCCTACCCTATCTACTAATACGGGTAACTTTGATATTACCTATTTAGGATCCTCTACTCAAAGACAAATGAATTTTATCAATGGGGCAGTCGATGTCAAAATGATTCACTCCTATATCTATCGTATTAGCCCTAAAAAAGTAGGGACTATTACTATTCCTGCTTTTATTGTGACTACAGATACAGGAAAAAAGATCTACACAGAGGCAAGCAAATTAAAAATAGAACCCACTGCTGCGATGCAAGCCCCATCACAAAGAAGTAGTGGATTTAATCCCTTCAACTTTTTTCCTACAGAAGCAGGAGAATCTTTTCTTCAGTGGCATGTTACCAGAGATGTATTAGCTCAAAATACAAGTCTGATCGCTTCTCTTTATGTTTTTGTAGAAAATCCTAGTTTTCTAGAAAATAACCCAGAATTTTATCAAGAATACGGCCCACGCTTTGACGGAGGGACTATTCACCTTATGGGACCCCCTGATGATAATGACATTGTTTCAGAGCAATTCGGCTACCAAACTTTTTATGGCAAAATTCTTCAACGTTATTTATTATTTCCTCTAGAAACAGGAGAATTGTTTCTCTATCCTCCTGGATTTGTTCATGGGGCAGGGGGTGTCCAGACAGGCTCTGCTGAAGGAGACCCTATTCTTATTAAATCGAGAGCTATCACCGATAGTCTTACTTATATAGGAAATGAAGTAACAATTCTTATCGATTTTCCTAAAACAGAAGTTCTCGTTTCCGAAGAAGTTCCTTTTACCCTAACCATAGAAGGAGATGGGAATGTAGATTTTTTTGTCAATCCCTTTCAAAATGTTTCCTTATCCAATCTTTTCATTGCTACTCCTACCAATTCTTTGAACTTGGGCTTTGAAGATACCGTAGGGTCTAACACGATTTTTATGAGAAAAACTTTTTATTATACTCTTATCCCTCGAAGTGAGGGGGATTTTGAAATACCCCCTATTAAGCTAGGCTTTGCCACACCTAATGGCGATGCTACTAACTCCTCTTCACTCCCTGTTACTTTTCGGGTGATGAATGCTGATAATATTGATGTAGAAGATAGTACTTATTCACCCTTAACAGTTATAGAGAAAAATTATTCTTATAATTCAGGTCTGATCTATATTTTAAGCTCTCTCCTATTAGGTATACTAATGATGATAGTGACTCGTGTAAAATCCCACCAAAACAATAGATTGTCAACAGATATAAATTACGCTCGCTCTACAGGGGCAAAAAAACGCCTTGTTAAAATTATGTCAGAAAGTGAAGAGGCTATCAAAAAAAATCAATACAAAGATGCTTCGAGATTAATAAGGCAGAGTATTCTTTATTTCTGTGCCGATAAATTCAGCCTTAGTAACTCCTCCTCCCCTCAGGAAATTGTTTCTTATTTGGAGTCTAAAAACTTAGACTTTGTGGAAAAACTGGGATTTCTAAGCCTTATGAGTGATTTAGATTTCTATGCTTTCGCCTCTACCCCTAGTGGAGCACAAATAAAAGATTATCTTGCTCAAGCCTACAATATATTAGATGATTTAGACAAGATAAAAATTCCGAAATAAACAAATATTCGAGAATTTAAGAAATGGCAGTGTGTGATATAATAGATATTCTATATTATAATAAAATATGTTTGAATTAAAAAAAGTCTTGGATTTTAAAAGAAGGACATAATTGCTATAATTATGTCCTTCTGTCAAGGTGATCTGTGACGTCTTCAAGATTTCTGCAAATGACTTGTAAAAATATTTATGTTTTACAATATGGTCGTAATTATTTTTAGGGTTTGCTCTTCTTGTTTTAAAATATAGGCAAGGATTTCTTTTCTTTTTTGGTGTAAGGATGCATCCCATACAATACCAAAAAATCCCATGCTCAGTACCCCTAAAGTAAATCCAAAATTATAATCCTGAGAAAAGGTAATGGGGGAGACCTCATAGTCACCAGAAGTAAGCCATGCCTCACTTTTCCATATTGTAAGTATTTGTTTATGAAACGTATAATCAAACTCTTGTAGTGAGAGCCAGCGTTTGAATAAAAAAGGCTGGTAAACTGAAAAATAAAAAAAGAAAGCTGATAAAAAAGCTAATCCTACTTGATTTATAGCAAGAAGAAAAATTTCTATCCCAAAGCATAAAGCAAATTTAATAAGATCTATCACTTTAATGCCTTGAAAGTTTTCTCTATATAAATCATATATAAAAAGGGACTTACGGTAATGTGTGGCATTCTCTTCTGTAAAAGTCAACACTTCTAAATACCACTGTTTTTTATGTTTTAATAAAAAGCGTAGAAAAAACAATCGCACAGCCTGGGAAATTATAATACCTATGGAAGTTGCCCATAAGATAAAAATAGCAAATTCTCTTAAAGAAATTTCTGAAGTGATGTATGTTTGCCTATACCATGCCACTATCCCTATGGTAAGACCAATAACTAAAAATTTTAACATTCTGGAATTATTAATGATAGAACGGGTGCGATGTGTAAGTTTATTGAATATGGGTAAGGGCGAGCTCATAAAACCCTCTCTAAATTTTTTAATTATTTGATTTTAATAGGAAGTAAATTAAATAGTTTTCTTATTCTTATCATAGGGCAACCAAAAATGGCTTCGTATATAATACTTCCCTGTAATTTAGTTTCTCCTACAGTTCTGTCAATGAAGATGATGGGAACTTCTATCGTAGATAAACCTGCATAATAAGAGGATGATTTCATTTCTATTTGGAACATATAGCCTTTAGCTGATATACGATCTAGATCAATAGCCTCTAAACATTTCTTAGTATAGGCATTATAGCCCCCTGTCAAATCAGTACAAGGGATACCTGTCGTAATACGAGCATAGATATTGGCACAGATGCTTAGAACCAATCGTTTCACATCCCAATCTAAGACTCTTACACCGCCTACATATCGAGACCCAAAGATAGCTTGGTGTCCTTTTTTTAGGTCTTCAATAAACCGCTGGAGATCCTTGGGGTTATGGGATAAGTCAGCATCCATTTGAACCACAAAATCATAATCCCACTCTAAAGCTTTTTTAAAACCTGCTATATAAGCTCTCCCCAATCCATCTTTAGCAGTTCTTTCGAGTAAGAAAAGCCTTTGATCAAAATAGCTTAAAGACCTCACTATATTAGCAGTACCATCAGGAGAATTGTCATCTACCACTAAGATATCTACTGTATAATTATCTAATATTTGAGGAATAATTCTTTCTATATTACCAGCTTCGTTGTAAGTAGGAATAATGACCAAGCCTTTCATGAAAGCTCCTGTTATTTACTTTTATTATCCTATTATATTATATTTCTTATAAAAAAGCAATATAGCCATTGGAAGCATAGATTATAAGTTGAAACATTAGCTTAATTAAGTTATAATATACTGAAGCTGTCAGAAAGGAGAAATTATGGACACTTGTTTAACGAGAATTGCGCTATTATTATTATTGTTACCCGCTACGCTATTTGGTGCAGAAAGCAAATTAATTACAGAAGGGGGCTTTGCCAGTGTGTGGCTGTGGCAACTATCTAATACTACGGTAACAGATGAAAAAGGTCTTTCTCTATCTCAAGAAACTACAAAGCATTATGAAACCCCAAAACTTCTTTGGACAGGAAAAGAAATAGGTTCTGATATATATTTAGGAACAGCAGAGACTGCTTCTATCCTAAAATTAGATGAAAACTATCAAGAAACAGAAATTTATAGTTCTTCAAATCACTCTCTTGTAGGGGCTATTGCTCAAGATAAAGATGGTATCATCGCTGCGCTTTCCCCTGAAAGTATCTTATTACATTTAGATGCTGATGGGAAGGAAGTCACCAATACCTCCCTCTCCAATAACTATATATGGGATATTGTTCCTAACCCTAAGGGAGGATTTTATATTCTTACTGGGGCTGATGCAGAGGTTTATGAATACGATAATTATGTACTAAGTAAGCCTTTGGCGATTAGTAATGAGGAACACCTTCTAGAGGGCCTTTATATTGACAATACCTTATGGGTATTGGGTGAAAAAGCCTTATACTACAAAGATGGGGATAAATTTATTGCCCTTGCTGGCTTTCAAGGAACAGCCTCTAGCTTTACTTATATAAATAACCATTTTTATATCATCCAATCTGTCACTAAAGAAAATAGTAACAACGAACTAAAACCACAAGTTACTAGTTTGATGACCTCTGTTTCTCGGGATGGTATAGTAGAAGAGCTATATGATTTGCAAGGGTTTTACTTTACCTCTATAAGTTCTGTAAAAGACCAAATCGTTATTGGTGCTGATAAATTTGGCTTATATGTTTTTTATGACTTAATTACCAGAAAAAGCTACTATGCCAGCTTAGGTGAAGGAAAAATTTTAGATATGTTCTATAAAAACAATCAATTGTTTTTTCTTTCCAGTGATAAATCTGCCTTATGGTCTCTAGGACCTAACGTTACAAGAGAAGGTTCTTTTATTTCTGAAGTTTATGATACTGGCGCTGTTTCACAATGGGGGCAATTTTCTTCCTCTATAGAAACCCCTCCTAATACTAAAGTGCAATTTTATATACAAAGCGGTGTTACCGCAGATCCTAGCTATTGGCGTGATTGGAAAACAATTAAAAAGGGTGAAAAAATATCCGTCCCTAACGCTCGCTATGTACGTTATAAAGCGGAATTATCTTCAGATGGAAAGACTGCCCCTTATATTTTTGCTATAGAATTTCCTTACACTCAGATTAATACAGCTCCTATTATTAAAAGCATCTCTTTAGAACAAAAAGATGCTTCTATGATTTTAACATGGGAAGCTACAGATCCTAATAAAGACTCTTTGGAATATCATATATATTTAGCAGAAGATGGTTTAGAGAGAGTTAAATTAACGGAACGCCCCATCTCTACCACTAACTTCACTTTTCCAAACCACCTCTATCCTTCTGGGAACAAAAGAGTTACCCTAGTGGCTAGTGATAGACCTTCTAATAGTGATAGTAGCGCTTTAGAAACTTCTTTTACTTCATTACCTGTGGTTTTTGATAGTGAAGCACCTATTATAGGTAAGATAGACGTTACCAAATCTTCCGATAAGGCCATAATTTCTGTAGTGATAGAAGATAAATATCATATCCTAAAAAAAGTTAGCTATTTGATTAACGGAGGAAACGAGGTGTCCCTCAATCCTATAGACGGTATTTACGATGCTAAAAAAGAAAGCTTTAATTTTTCTATTCCTTTAAAAAACACTCTGTTCCTACAAATTAAGGCTGTTGATAAAGGAAATAATCAAAGTTTTCAAGGTTTAACAATACTACCTAAATAATAATATTAAAGAGAGATTTATGCTTAAAAATATAGTATTGCTAGGGGCCACAGGTTCTGTAGGCTCTTCTGTTCTCGATGTTATAAGGCTCTATCCTCAGCGTTTTCGGCTACTTGGATTTTCTGCTTGGTTTAACATCGATAAGGCTGTTGCTATTATTAAAGAATTTTCTCCTTTTTTTGTTGTTTTAAAAGAATCCCATGAGAGTTTACCTTTACTCTATCCTTCTATTACTTTTTTATATGGAGAGGAAGGTTTGAAATATTTGGCAGAGCTTTCTGATTCTCATACCGTTGTATCCGCATTGCTGGGAATGAGTGGTTTTATCCCAGCCCTAACGGCCTTGAGAAAAGGGAAAGACCTCGTCATTGCTAATAAAGAGGCTTTAGTAGCCGGAGGGGCTTTTCTTAAAGAAGCTTCTAAAAAATATGGGGGAATGATTATTCCCTTAGATAGTGAACACTTAGCCCTTTTTGATCTTTTAAGAGGGAAAGACCTCAAAGAGATAAAAGAATTAGTGATTACTGCTTCTGGGGGGCCTTTTTTAAATAGGGAAGTAGACTCCTCTATAACAAAAGAAGAAGTTTTACAACATCCTACTTGGAATATGGGCGCTAATATTACCGTAGGCAGTGCCTTGATGATTAATAAAGGATTAGAAGTAATAGAGGCAATGCGTCTCTTTGATTTTCCTGAAGATAAGATAAAGGTGTATATTCATCCCCAATCCATTATCCATGGCGCTTTACATACTAAAGGGGGCCATTGGCATTTATTAGCTTCTCCTGTAGATATGCGTTACCCCGCCTTGCATTCTTTATTTTATCCCGATTATCCTGAAGAGGCCCCTTTTGGAGATTATAATCCTACTAAAAAGAGTTTGGAATTTTTAGAAGTAGACTACAAGCAATTTCCTCTTCTTGCTTTAGCGAGACATGTAGCTAGAGAAGATGGGGTACTTCCCACCGTTTTATGCGCTGTGACGGAAGTGGCTATTGAGCAGTTTTTACTTGGCAACATTGCTTTTTACAAACTCCCTGATCTTATTCAAGAATTAGTGTATGCTTACCCTAATAAAAATAACATTACAGAAGAAGATATTCTCATTGCAGATAAAAAATCAAAGATTCTAAGTTTAGAGCGAATTGCTTATCATGGCGATGATCTTCGTTAATTTTATATACAATATTTAAGATTATCGTGGTATTATTCCGAGAATAAAACAAACAAATAAAGGCACATTATATGGAAAACAGTACAGAATACGAAACTTTTGCTTTGGACGGATCTGACCCCGTAAATTCAAGCATAGTACCAGAAAAAGAACTTGATATTTTAGTCATCAAAGGAAGATTTAAATTTGATGGAGCGGGAATCTATGGCGTTTTTTCTTTGTTAATCAGTAAAGACTTTGCTCCAAATAACAAACTTTCCAATAACATTATAGAATATACTCTTTTTGCTTCTTACTTTAGTGATATTTATCATATTGACTTAACAGAGTCTTGGATTTCCTTAGAAGAAAAATACAATCAAATAAATATCCAAAATAACTTTGCAGCATCTATTACTAATCTTTTTAAAAAAGGTTTTGATGATCATCTCTACAGAGGAGATGCTTTTTTAGTAACTCTTCTTACCGATTACCAAGCCAATCAGAAAGAAAAAATCAAAGCTAGTTTTGAAAGTATCTTCGTGCAGATCCATAAAGGAAGATCTTTTGTTATTGAATTATCTATGGAAGAATTAAACAGTAATGACATTTCTTCTATTAGAAAAACAAGAGCTATAAACGAAAAACCTGCACCTAATCTCGAATTACTGTCAGCATCTCCCATTAACGTCGCAGAGGGGTCTCTTAGTGTTCCAGCCAATCCCATGCTTGCTCCAGTTGCAGATGGCATCTCCGTCCAAGATCTAACACCGAATATGAAAATTCTTATGAAATTAGACACCTCAACTGCTTATGGACAAAAATGGGTAGATATTTTCAAAGCTTTTGATAAACAGAAAGGAATTATTAAACCGATCGTTGCCACAGTAAATCAAGTGGGTCCTATCATAAAAAATAAAATGGATATTTTAGTGCTTTATACTCCAACTCAATACACAAAATTCAACATTGAAGCCGGAGTTAAAATACGTCTTTACAATCCTCATCATTCAAATAATGTGATAGAGCCTCTCAATACCTATATTCCAGAAGTTTTAAATCTCGATGGACCCAATTGGGATTCCTTGTTTCAGGATATGTCTTTTAGATTATTGGCTACAGTAGGAGTCTTTTTAGTTGTTCTTTCTATTATCGCCGTTATATTTATGTACTAAAAAACCAAGACTAAGGAATACAACCATATCATAATAATAAGACCGTGCATAAAAAGAGAAAATTTCTTTGATTCCCTTACTAATCCTATGATACACATCAATAAACTGACAATAAAAATCATGAAAACTGTGTAAAGGCTATTTATTGGGATTTCTGACCAAAAAGGACTCGGTGTAGTAAGGGATGCAACCACCAATACCATTAGATTGAAAATATTGCTTCCTGCAATATTTTCTACCGCCATATTTGTTTGCCCTCTTCTTACAATTTGGTAAGAAGTTGCTAGCTCTGGTATAGATGTAGAAACAGCCAAAATAAGGGTGCCAACAAAATGTTCTCCCAAAGTTTTTCCATAGATAGGAATAGGTACTACAGTCATCTGTTGACAAACAACGACCAATCCCCATGATAGTCCTATAATAATTCCAGAATAAAAGATAAAAGGAACAATAGTTTTCCCTAGGGGCAAGATTTCTTCTTGCTCTTTTTCTTGCTCTTCTTGCTCTTCTTGATTGAGAGAGAAAGAGTGGTACATAATCCCTATATAGATAACAAGTATGATGAAACTAACATAATATTTATTAACAATAACCTTAGAAACAGGATATACCGTGAAGAGAATCCCTACCACCGCTAAAAGTAATAAACCACTTAAAAAACTAAAAATAGAAGACCTTTTAATTTCTAGCTCTCTATCTCGGAAGATGAGAAAAATACCACTAAGAATAGCAAGATTGACAATATTAGAACCTAAAACACCCCCCGTTGCTAAACCATAGAGCTGATTAGATGTAGCCACAAAAGTACTAACCATTTCAGGAACAGAAGTTATCATCGCAATAAGAATGAATCCTATCAAAGCCCCTGAAATGCCAGTAGATTTGGCTAACTGATCAGCGTAAAACGCCATTCTATCTCCCACATAAAAAATAATTAGGGTGATAAAAAAGATAATTGTCATAAGAACAAAAAAATTATGCCATAAACTATACACTGAAAACCTCTTTAATTAATAAATTTATTTTTAAGTCCTAAACCTATAAAGTAAACACTTACTGCAATAGCTACTATCAACGCCCCTGGGGCTAAGTCTAAAAAGAAAGAACAAAATATTCCTAAAATCATAGCAAAGAGAGAAAATATACAAGATATACCTAGAGTTTTAGAGATATTTTGCTCCCACAGAAGCGCAAAAGCAGCAGGCAACACAGTCATAGCTGCCACCAAAAGTACCCCAACTAATTTTATCCCTAGAATAATACTTATAGATAAAACAATATACACTATAGTGTCCCATAATTCTGCATTAACACCCGATATAATAGCTGCTTCTCTATCAAAACTAAGATAGGTAATTTTTCCTAGAGAAGGAAGCATGATAATCATAATAGTCAGTACTGTAATAAAAGAAAAGATCAATTCTTTTTTAGTAATCCCTATCAAATCTCCAAATAAAAATCCCACTAGATTGAAACTATTATTTCCCTCTAATGATAAAAGAATCATCCCAAAAGCCATAGCTCCAGAGAAAAATAAGCTAATCCCAAGATCTGAAGTTTTTTTATGAGATCTTCCCGCTAATACGGTGACAATAGTACAAAAAATCAAGGTTGTGGTTAGCTGGTCCCAGTTCATAATCCTCGCTAACCCTGCCCCACCAAAGGCAGCATGTTCTGTTCCTATGGCTAAAAAAGTAAGTTTTCTTGTAACAAGAATAAAAGAAATAAGAGCAAATAAAAAAGAAAGAATTACAGAGATAGCAATAGCATAATAAAAAAATGAAAATTGGAATAAGACGTTCATTTAACCTACTTTTTAATGTAACTCTTTAAGAGATCATATTCTTTCTACAAAATCAATAATTGCATTGTTCGTATCTTCTCTTGTCTCGGAGTAATTGAGCAATTGATGTTTTCTACCATAGGGCTCTTTATCCTTAGGAATATCAAATATTAATTCTTCAATCTTAGGCGAAGATACATTGTTTTTAATCATGTCCCTACTGAAAAATCCTACAAGTGAATCTTGTTTACAATAAGCGATGAATAAAGGGATTTTTATCTTGTAAAGATTTTTTCTAAGGTGAGTAAGACCTTTTTTAAAAGTATATAAAGTTAGAGGAAAAGTAATACCTTCTGCATCGCAAAATTTTTCTAAGGATTTTCTTTCTTCTGTATAAGGAACAGGAGAGGGGGCACCATGAGGAAGTATATATTTTAAAAGTCCCGCTAAATAAATAGCAATATTTTCATATAATTTCAAGTGAGTCCCATATAGAGAAGTGGGACTAGCAATAACAATTAAAGCATCAAAATCTCTTTCTGTCCCCACAGTCATAGCCAGGCTCCCTCCTTGAGAGTGTCCACCTAAGATAGTTGTTTCATAATCTTGTGAAATAAGATCTAATTTGTAATTAATAATAAAAAGAGACTCTTCCCAAGTCCACGGTCCTACAATTTTTAATTCCTCTAAGGTAAGAGCAGATGCAGGAAGAGAGGGAGCATATACATCAAATCCTTTTTCTAATAAAAGGGTTGCCAGTGTTTCAAAAGTAGATGGGGTGGAGTACATTCCATGTAAAAACACAACAAGTTTTTTATTGCCTTCTTTTCGAAACCACAAATCTTCTGTACTAGAATATTTTAATTGAAGAATGTTTTTTCTCATTTTAGGGTAAAAAGTAGGATGGTGATTAACAATCAACATCACGACAATAATAATAAATAACACTAATACGCTTATGATATACCCCTTATTACTGATTGCATAAAAAATATAATTAAAAATGCCTGAGACAGGACTTGAACCTGCAAGCTTTATAGGCACAGGATTCTGAGTCCTGCGTGTTTACCAGTTTCACCACTCAGGCTATCTTCTATAATTATACAAGATATTGATAAAAAAAGCTATAAAATTCAAAAAAGAAAAGAGTATAATAATATTATACTCTTTTCTTAGTCTTAGTCCTAGCGTAGAAGAATTTTTTTTTATATCTTCTACCACCCTATACGTTGACGTCCCTGTTCCACGTGACGGCGGTTTGTTTTTATTTACTTATTTCTACTATTGAACAGCAGCAGCATTATCAGCAGCTACTTCAGCAGCAGCTTCGCCTTCATTGCCGTTAATGGTTAGGGCACGTTGTTTTGCATACTCATATTGAAGCACTTCTTCATATAGTGTAGTGTTTATAGCTTGAGCACGTTGTAACTGTTCTTCTTGGATAATACCCCAAGTTGCCTCATCATTAATATCTGTAATTTCTTCTGTAAGATAAGGGGTATACTCAATATCAGCACTACCAAAATATGCTACAAAGTCTCCTCCAAATTCATTAGCAGGTTTATATATAGCAATACTATGGAAAGCCAAGAGAGGGCTAGTATTGGGGTAAAGACGTCTTGTTTTTTCAATATTATTAATCGCTCTATCAGAGAAGAAGCGATTATTGTATTTTAGTTTTCTCCACCCTACATAACGTAAAGATCCTAAACCAAATTCTATAATTTTTCCAATATCATCTATCATACGAACGCCTGTTGTAAAATTAAAATTACGACCATTAGCCCACATGGAAAATGATTGGACTTTTCCGACATTTGTTACAACTCCGTTGTTAAGGTTAATATATTCCCCTTGATTGTTGAAAGGTAGCACAGGGAATTTAGGTCTTATAAGGGCTTCTCCCTGATAAGACCATTCTGGAAAACTTACCCGAACGCCAAGTACATTGCCTTGTTCAGTACTGTTAACACTTTTAGAGTACGAGTCTCTCATAGAGATGTCATTGGAAGAAGAAGGGCTGAGTTCAACAAACCAATTGTCGAGCATAAACATCTCTGAACCCAATTCTACCTGAAAATCTCCATTGACAGTGAGCAACTGATTCTCTGGGGTGGTGTATACTTGTTGTATCTGCTCTTCGTAGGTGTTAAAATCAAGTACTGTCTGAACCTGAGCAAAAGAACAAACGGGTACCATTAAACTAATTAAAAATATGCTAAATTTCTTCATGTGATTCTCCTTAAATTACGCTATTTTTTTAAGACTTAAAAACTTTTCGGAAATTTTGGGGAAACTTTAATGTTTTAATGAGATTTTTCTTAAAAAAGAATGATTAAAATTTTTTAATATAATAAGAGGGCGGGATTTTACGATAAAATGTAACTATGGTGATTGTGTTCGTAAGGAAAAAGAGAACAATACCTAAAACACCTGCCTCTAAAGCAACTCTTGCACTTTCTCGAAGAGAAGGCACGTTAAATCCAAAACGACTAATAGTGCTAGTAATATATTCTTGCACAGGAATCACCGCAAAAAAACAAATAATCCACGATATAATACCAGAACAAATAGCAAACATCCCAAAAAGGAACATTGCTCTAATAAAAGTAGTGTCTTTAATGCCCCAAAGCCTATAATGAGAGATACGCATTTGAATAGGTTTTAAAAGGTGGTACATATCATAAAATAATAAAATAATAAAAGCAATGAGGATACTTATTGCAAAAATACCAATCGTATATTTTATTCTCTTGAATAAACTTTGTTGAAAATCTTCTTCATTACTCTTAGCTAGAGAATAACCTAAATCGGTAATGCTCTTGGCTGTATTTCTTGCTTGTTGACGATTTAAGCCTGCAACCGTTTCTATATTAATATAATCATAGGATGGGCTTAGATCTAAGTCTGCAAAGATCGCATATAATTTTTGGGCAGGAGCTTTAATAGTCATCCCAAATTCTTCTGCATCAAATCCAGAAATTATAGCCTGATAACTATTCTCTTGTATTAAAATACTAGTGCCTGGCAAACCTAAAAAAGCTTTTTCATCTAAAGTAGGCCAAGAGCGTTGGGGAGCAAGATTGTTATAGAGAGTAACAGCTTGTTGGGGGAGAAGAACTGGGATACGATTTAAATCAGCAGACTCCCATTCAGATCTATGAGTGGCTACCGCTTGTTCTCTCCCTAAACGACTTGGGATCCCTTGAATTTGTAAAGGGTAAGAGGCATTGAATCCAAAATAATTAATAGCCCCTATTGTCTCTATAGCAGGAGTAAAATAAGGGTCGGCAAAAGCTACCCCTTCAACATTTTGTAGCTCTACAATAGAAGTTTCTGTTAGAGACTTCGTACTCGTAGGCTTTACATTAAAAGTATAGGTGTTAGCAACATTTTCTGTGCCTTCTTCTAAGTAAAAATCAGCTATTTGCATAAGAGACAAGCTAACCCCAAATATACCTATAATAAATCCAAAAATGAAAGACCATCCAAGAAGTCTAAAAGATAAATGAAGAAAAAATTTCACATATACCTGCCATATTTTATACTATATAAGTTCAGAATGCCTAGAAAGTTTTGATGATATTTGCCCCTAAGCTTTGGAGCTTTGTTTCAAAATTTTCGTAACCTCTATCAATATGATAAACCCTTAATACTTCACTTTTCCCTTTAGTGGCTAAAGCAGCTAAAACAAGAGCAGCCCCTCCACGTAAATCAGAGCTCATAACGGAAGCACTAGATAGCTCTTCAACCCCTATAATTTCTGCAATACCGTTAGTCACTATAATGTTAGCACCCATACGGTTAAATTCTGCTGCATGCATAAAACGTTCCGGGTATATCATTTCTGTAACGATACTTTTCCCTTTAGCAAGAGATAAATAGGCTAAAAATTGAGATTGTAAATCGGTAGGAAACAAGGGGTGGGGGAGAGTAACAAAATCCACGGCAACTTTAGCCGAACCACCTTTTGCTACTATAGTAGTATCATCAAGAATATTAATTTCTATCCCAGCTTCTCGAAATTTTTTAATAGCTTCTTCTAAATGTTGGGGAACACAGTTTTTAATCGTTATTATTCCCCCTGTCATAGCAGCAGCAATAATAAAAGTACCTGTTTCAATTCTATCTGCTACCACATGATGAATAGCACCGTGAAGGGTTTCTACCCCTTTAACAGTAATAGTGTCTGTTCCTGCTCCGCTAATTTTAGCACCCATGTTATTAAGAAGGAGTGCCAAATCCTCTACTTCAGGCTCTTTAGCTGCTCCATTAATAACAGTTGTACCTTTAGCTAAGGTGGCCGCCATCATGATGTTTTCTGTAGCTAAAACAGAACTACCATTTTTACTAGAGAGATTCATTTTAGCGCCAATAAGACCTTCTTCCCCCGCAGAAACTTCCATATAACCATGCTCTGTTTTGCAAGTAGCAGACAATGCTTCTATTCCTTTGATGTGAAGGTCAATAGGCCTAGGTCCTAAGTTGCATCCACCAGGCATGGAAATATGGGCTTTCCCTAAACGAGCTGTCAAAGGCCCCATAACAGCAATAGAAGCTCTCATTCGATTAACGATACCGTAAGGGGCTTCAAAACCTAATTCGCCTAATTCTTCAATAAGAACTTGATCCTTGTTTCTCGTAACTTTTTTTCCTAAGGACTCTAATAATAAAAACATAACGCTGATATCTTCCAAATCAGGAACATTACATAAATTGATAGGTTCTTTAGTCAGTAAACTGGCAGCTAAAATAGGAAGGGAGGCATTTTTTGCCCCACTTATTGTAACTGTTCCAGAAAGAGGGGTTCCACCATTAATAATATATTTCGCTAATTTTGCCATAAATATTCCTTTAATAAAATGTATGCTGATTTTGTTAACAGTATAAAGCTTTTTCTCAGATTCGTCAATAATAAGAGCAAAATTATGATTCTTTGTCCCTAGAAAAGCTTGACGGTATGGCTATAATAGTGTATGATATAACCTATATAGAAACATTTCGGAGGAATTATGCTAAAGCAAAAAACTTCTATCATGCTATTATTAATGATAGCCTTATTGACAATGATAGGAAATGCACCCTTGTACGCACAAAACACAGTAATTTACTCAGATTCAGGTGATGACAATACGTACTCCGTTGTCGCCCCAGACCAATCTCTGGCACTAGAGATTAACCCTTATGGCGGAAGAGCTGAAAAGACTGCTATTGATGGTTCTTGGAATAGACTAGCGAATAGTATTACTGTCGAAGATAGACTTGGACAACTAGATACTTTTGATTTCTCTTTTGGCACTTATACAGAACTTACCACTAATAGCTACAGACCAGTTTATGCGGTAAGCCGAAATACTTCTAACTCTATAGCACTTACAGCTACAGCTACTATCAGGGGTCAAAAAGTAGGTATTCTTCGTACGCTTACTCTTCTAAGTAATGGACAAGTAGAAGAAAAATTGAGTCTTTCTAATAAAACAGGTAAAAGTGTTTTATTAGATTTTGAGGGTTTAGCCTTTACTTTTGGTTCTTTATTTGATATAGCTCGAGCTACCTCTAATAATAATAATATCCCAGAGTACCGTTATTATAATGGTGAAAAGATAGAAAAAGCTAAAATTAATGGTGGGTCTTGGTTTGGTGGACCTACCCCTATGGCCTTTATTGATAATGCCAAATGGGCAACCCTAGCAGATAATTTCTTTATGACTATTGTTAGACCTCGATTTGAAAATTCTGTTTTTGTATATCATGGTTTAGAATTCGGGCCTAAATCTCGTGTAAGCTTAGGAATACAAGTTTTAGCTACTAATATCCTTCCCAATCAAACATTAGATTATACTATAGACTATTATGTAGGACCTAGACAAGAATCTGCCATTGCTTCTATTGATAAAGACTACAAAAAACTCTTTGCTTGGCCTATTGTCTTTAATTGGCTCTTAAAACCGATTGAAAATGGAACCACTTGGATTATGACAACTTTAGTAGAAAAAACAGGTAGTGCTGGACTTACTCTTATACTTATAGCTATTATCGTTAAATTATTGCTCTTACCTCTTTCAATTAAATCCGCAATCTCCATGAAAAAAATGCGTGTTCTCCAACCTAAAATTAATAAACTTCAAGAAAAATGGGGACATGACCAACAACTTCTCCAACAAAAAACAATGGAACTTTACAAAGAAGAAAAAGCTAACCCTCTTGGTGGTTGTCTACCTCTTCTCCTCCAAATTCCTGTGTTCTTTGCTTTATTTAGAGTACTTTCTCGTTCTGTAGAATTAAGAGGAGCTGGTTTTCTTTGGATACAAGACCTCACAATGCCTGATACTCTCTTTGTGATAAGTGGTTTTTCTTTCCATCTCTTACCTATTATTATGACTATTCTTCAACTTATTTCTGTCGTCCTTCAACAAGGACGGGTGGGGTCTTCCCAAAATGACATGCAAAAGCAAATGCAAATGCAAAGTTATTTTATGCCTCTGATTTTCCTATTCTTATTTTGGGGTATGCCATCGGGGCTCGTTCTTTACTGGACAATACAAAATATATTCTCCATTATTGAACAAGAGGGAATTAATTTAGATTCTCGTTACGCTAAAAAGAAAATATAAAATAAAAAATAGAAATAAGCCCGTATCTTACGGGCTTATTTCTTAGAAGGATATAATGCTCCATAATAATATAATCGCCGCCCCTGCTACTGCCCCCGGTATTGCAGGGGTATCTATGATAAGGATCTCAGGACAATCTTCCATAGAAAAAATAGAAAATATCTTCAAAGGTTCTAAATTATTAAAAGACAAGAAATCCCATGAGATTGCCTACGGTCATATCATAGACCCTAAAAATAATGCTCTTATAGATGAAGTTATGGTGGGAATTTTTCATCACGGAAAATCTTTTACAGGGGAAGAATCTTTGGAGATCTGGACCCATGGTAGTCCCTATATCGTTAAAGAAATCATGAGAATTTTAGGGGATCTCGGAATCGCTGTCGCAGAGCCAGGAGCTTTTACGATGCGTGCCTTTCTCAATGGAAAAATAGACCTTACTCAAGCTGAAGCTATTAGAGACCTGACTGAAGCTCAGACTAAATTCGCTCATATCCAAGCTCTAGGAAGACTGGAGGGGAAGTTATCCCAAAAAATAGATATTTTACACCAAGAGACCTTAGATATTCTCGCTCTCCTTGAAGTAGCGATAGATCATGCCGAAGAAGAACATGATATAGAGGATATGTCTGATCAACATCTTATTCGTGTAGAAAATCTAATTAAAGAAATCCACACCCTTCTATCTGGGGCTCAAGTAGGAAAAATGAGTACAGAGGGGATAAAAGTCACCCTTATAGGTAGACCTAACGTGGGAAAGTCATCTCTTTTAAACGCTCTTGTAGATGAAAATAGAGTAATCGTAAGTGATATCCCAGGAACCACAAGAGACGTCATAGAGCATAGGGTCAATAGCCAAGGACTCCTTATACGTTTTTTTGATACAGCAGGTTTAAGAGAAACAGATGATCTTATAGAAAAAGAAGGTACCAAAAGAAGTATCGATGCTCTAGAAAAATCCAATTTAATTATCCATATCATGGATCAGTCTGCCCCTATACAAGACGAAGATATTTGGATAAGAGATTTATTAAAAGGTCAATCCACTAAGATTTTAACAATTTTTAACAAATCCGACCTCCCTCAAGTCTTAAAATTGGCTGGAAATGAACCTATCATAAAAGTGTCCGCTCAAAAAAGTGTGGGATTGGACCAGATATTCAAAGAAATTTCTTCTTTTTATTTTTCTGGTGGGATAGACCCAGAAAATGATATTCTTATTGCTAATATAAGACAAGAAAATCTCCTCAATCAAGCTAGAGAGTCTTTCCTTTCTGCAAAATCTTGCATACAATCTGGAGAATCAGAAGAATTTACAGCCTCCCATATTAGAAAAGCAAGGGTTTTTCTTGAAGAAATCGTAGGAAAAACCACAGATGACGCTATTCTGGATAGGATTTTCTCTCAATTTTGCATAGGTAAGTAGAATTTTTATTTTTCAATCCGCCCCTCTTCTGAAAATCAGTACAGGTCTCTTTCTTATTGTGTTTTTTTTACAGAGAAAAAGATGCCTAAATCTAATATTTTAGCACTAGTATCTTTTTTAGCCCTAAATCCGAAACTTTTAATCTCGCTAAAGAAGGTTTTATAATCGTATCCTTGTCCTATTTATTTATGCGAATCAACATTTTCCTATCAGCAATGTTTACGGCACTAGGTAATGGGCTTGTGTCAGGGATCTTATTATTTTTGAGGACCTTCGTATTTATCCTAGGGGGGCTTATTATCTTTCTTTATTATATGGGAGTAAATGGGGCAAGGTTTGCTATTCCTGTCGCCGAAAGTATGTCTATTATCATAGGTATTTTATTTTATAAAAAAGTTTATCAATATTAATCTCCATTTAAAAAGAAAAAAAGCTCTATACAGAGCTCTTTTCTTTTTAAATAAGTATCTAATGGCTTAAAAGATGGCTACTAATAAAAGTCCCTATAGCTTTTATATCGACCGTTTTACTAAATTCAAATTTCACTTTACCCAATCCTGAAAACCATAATTCTAACTCAGAATCTAGATCCAAAGTCCCTGCTGTTTCTACAGAAAATGCTTGGATTTTGTTGAGGGGCAGAGAAGAAAAGTCTTTTTTCTTTCCTGTTATTCCTTGTACATTTATAGCGATAACTCTTTTATTGGTTATGATAACCATATCTCTCATGCTCTTAAATGAAAACTCTATTGTTTCATCTTCTAACAAAAGAAAATCTACCTCTGTTTTACCTATAGAATTTTCTATAAGCTCTAATTTAAATATCACTTTACTATTAAAATCAATCATTAACAATCTCCTTATTTACTATAATACAATTTATAATAAAAGCCTCTCTAATTTCTTAAAGAGGCTTTTTATTAATTTTCTTTACGAACAATATCTTTAACTTTCATCAAACGGGCTAGATTAGATCTATCCATTTCATCAAGCTTCATCACGATAAAACGGATGATTTCTTGGGTTTGAGGAATGAGGCGATATTCTAGAGCATTCACTCTACGTCTTGTTTTTTCGATCTCTATAGCAAGCAATTCTACTAATTTTTCCATTTCTGCAAGCTCTATGAGCTTTTGGGTAACCCCAGCAAAAATATCCAAAGCAGAGTCTACTTCTGCAGAAGTTCCGACAAGTCCGTATTCATGAAGAGATCCTTTTTGCTCAAAAGTAAACTCAGGAGAACGAACTCCTAAAGTATTGATAACTTTCGCTTCAAGGAGGATTTCTGCACTAGCAGCTTCAAAAACCATGTTAGCAGTAGCAGTATCCATAACTCCACGGGCTATCATAAAATAAGAATACGCTTTTTTCAATTCTTTTTCGATATCTTCACGAAGATCTTTTACTACGTGAACTTTCTCAAGAAATAATTTGGTTAAAGCATCTTGCTTATCTTTTAATAATTTATGCCCTCTAGTAGCGGTACGGAACTTAGCTTTTTGGGTTTGAAGCTCCATTCTGTTAGGACTAGCTTGAACCATTGGACCCTCCTATTTATCAGCTTTATCAAGATACTCTTGCAAATATTTTTCTTTGTATTCTTGGCGAACACGTTTAAGTTCAGGAATAGGGAGTTTAGCCATTAATTCATATCCGATTTTCATGGTATCTTCTAAGATATTACGGTTTTCTCCTTCCCCTTGAGCTATAAACTTACGTTCATACCCTTCAACAAAAGCAGCAAATTTTTGGTCATCGGGAGTCAAAGCACCTTCACCTAAAATCGCTTCTAATTCTTTTGCTTCTTTACCACGAGCATAAGCAGCAAACAATTGGTTAGAAAAGTCAGCATGATCTTCTCTCGTTTTTCCTTTACCAATACCCTTATCTCTAAGACGAGAAAGTGATGGTAGAACATCAACAGGT
>CAMQVI010000001.1 GCA_947038195.1 uncultured Brevinema sp. | reverse complement strand
GAATATAAGAAACAAAGAATAATATTAAATGAGGTATTAGTAGCATGACTAAACAAAACTTTTATCAAGGGCAGAGCTTAGGAAACAACAAGAGAACAAAGTGATCGACATTGTTTCCTTATGCGGAATATAAGAAACAAAGAATAATATTAAATGAGGTATTAGTAGCATGACTAAACAAAACTTTTATCAAGGGCAGAGCTTAGGAAACAACAAGAGAACAAAGTGATCGACATTGTTTCCTTATGCGGAATATAAGAAACAAAGAATAATATTAAATGAGGTATTAGTAGCATGACTAAACAGAATTTTTATCAAGGGCAGAGCGTCGCCCCTGAGCATTTAAACAAATTACAAACATACGCAGAGCAAGGGCAAGCTGATTTAATCGCTTCTTTACTCGGTTATGGTATCGTTAACGGCTTTGAAGTTAGCACGATAGAAGGGCATATTGTCGGTGTTACGGCAGGACTTGCTTTTAATTTGGCAGGAGAGAGATTAGTTTTAGCCGAGGGGCAACAAGTCAATCTTGCTCAATATATCCCCAATGTCGGAGATAAGATAGTTAAACTGGGCATCATTCGCAATTTTATCAAAACAGATCCCGTCACAGACTCCATGGGAAATGTAGAACAAACTACATGGACACCCACCGTGCAATTCGTTACAGGAGAGAGCTTAGAATCTGGGGTATTCGAGCTCGCAGAAATTAAAATCAATCCTCTTAGTGTTGTAGAAATCAAAGCAACAGAGGCTCATTTTACCACTCTATCAAAACAAGTCGCCAAAGCCCATGCTTTTTCTACAGATAGACTCCCTGAATCCACCATAGCCAATATCGATGCAGATATTTTAAATATTAATAAAAAGTCTTTCGCTGATACGATTAGAGATCTCATTTACCCCATTGATACCACCTACACCCAATATCCTGATGAGACCACAGGACTATTTAGACCACAGGACGCACCTCTATCTTTATGGGGAGGAGCATGGGAGTTATTGGAGACTAAGCTTTTTAATAATGTGCCTGAAGAAGTAACTGATGTAAAGGGTACGTATAAAAAATATCCTAACAGAACCTTATTACAGTCTAATACATTTACAAATACTGTTCAAAATACACCAATAACTTACCCTATTCCTTTTGTCGGAGAACTTCCTAATGTTCAAGTAACTTCTACTACTGATAATAATTGTGGGGCTTATAATTGTATGTATCAAAAAACAAAAACAACTTTAGAAGGTTGTTTAATATCTTCTTTTACAATCTCAGGAGCATCAAGCTTATACGCTAATATTATGTGGCAAGCTACAGGTTATTGGAAAAATCCTACAGATCCTATCACACCCGAAGAGGAAAAATGGTATGTTAAAATATGGAAAAGAATAGGATAAAATATACTTTTGTTATGCACGTCCTGTGCACAAAAGCATTACGCCCATCGTAGCGTAAGCACCCTACGGGTGGGCTTCACCGTTGTTGATACACGTCCTGTGTACAACGGCACTCATAGTACCCTTGTGGTATCGGACATCCTTGTCCTCGGGAGATAAAAAATGAAAGCAATATACAATAAAGAAACCTCTATCATAAGAGCTATGATAGACACCACAGAAGACCGTATAAACGGCTATCTAAAAGATAAGGAAACCTATAAAGCATTTCCTTTTAATTCAAGGGCAGGAGCAGGGGAGAACATAAATATTTATACTAATGAGGGTACTCGCCGCCCTAACTCCGAATTATTAGCAGACGGTTTAATAACGCTAAGAGAAGACCAAATTTTAGAGGGCGAAGTAATACGACTCGCAACACTAGAGGAATTAAAAATTAAATTTCCTGATCGCTATTCTGAAGAAGTAACAATCACTAAAGAAAAAACTATCTCGGAGCTGATAGCAGAAAAAGAATCTGAAGTCAAAGACTTGAAAGACCAGTACCTTGACGCAGACCTCGATGATAACGAACCCTTAAAACTAGACCTCAAAGCCCAAATTCAAGTAGTTAAACAAGAAATCACTCTTCTTAAGGAAAATGTAGACCAAGAATAATGCTAAGAGCTTATACGAGAAGAGGGAGTCGTCCCCTCAAGGAGAATCTAGAAGATGAGTAAAAGAGAAAAATTTAATTTTTGGACGGGACTTATTTCTTTTATCGTGTGGATTTGGCTTTCTTATCTTTACCCTGAACACACGTTCAATCTCGCTCTTGCCAGCTTAATGATGTTATTGGGATTTGGGGGGCGGGATACTATTGTTGAAATTGTAAAAACATGGAAAGGTACAAATGATGTATAAAACAGGAATTAAAGGGATAGCTATTATTAAAAAATGGGAGACCTTTGTCGGCAAGACTTACGATTGCCCAGCGGGACTTCCTACTATTGGCTATGGACACGTAGTCTTAGAAAATGAAAACTTCCCTGAACAAATCACAGAACAAGACGCCCAAGAACTCTTACAAAAAGACCTCTTGCGTTTCGAGACAGCACTCAATAAATTAGGGCTAAATCTTCCCCAATGTCAATATGATGCTTGTATTTCTCTTTCTTTTAATATTGGTATTAGTGCTTTCTCTTGCTCTACCCTTGCGAAAAAATTAAAAGCTGGAGACATTGTAGGGGCGAGTAATGAGTTTATCCGTTGGAATAAAGCCACCGTCAAGGGTAAGAAAAAAGTATTAAAAGGACTAACTAATCGAAGACTCGATGAGAAGAAACTCTTCTTGGAGGGCTGATGAAAGGTATTTTCTATTCCTTTATAATAGGGGCAATTTTAGGGGGTGGTGGTATTTACTACCTCCTAAATATTTCTACCCCAGTAAGGGCGACTATTCAAACTACTTCTTCTGACCCCAATGCTAAAATCTCTCAAGAAAATATCACGGTAAAAAGCAAGAGAAAAGTAGTAGAAGCAAAAGCCTCCTTCCAAACAGATAGAGCAGGAATCTATACAAACACAATCACTCTCAACAGGAGAGACCTACAATATAATAACATGATACAAGGACAACTAGGCTATTTTATGAATAGTCAGCTTATGTTCTTAGACCTAGGATATTCTTATAAACATCTTCTCCTATCCGCTAAAATAGGCTACTCTTTTAGACTCCAAACCATAGATTATGGTTTAGCTATAGGTGGAAAATACTCCTTTTAGCTACTAATACGATTTTCAATAGTATCTCTATTTAAAACAGCCCTCGTTAAGAGGGCTGTTTTTTTTAATTAATTTTATACTTCTTCTTATATTTTTCATTAATAGTAATAGGATTTTTCTCTTTGAAAGATTTTAGCTGATCAAAGGACCATTTCTGGATTTTAGTTTGTCTTAACTCTTGTTCTGCATATTCTTGAATTTGAGAGGCCGATAAGCCAAGACGAAACAATCTATCAGAATTCTCTGTATAATAAGCATCTATTTCTTCTTGTGTTGGATTAATAGCATCAGGGTTGGCAGCCACTTGTTTTTCTAACCATAATTGAGTAGCAGCTTGTCTTAGAAATTCTTGTAATAAAATATCAGTTTGGGGATTATCTAATAATTCTTGGTAAGAATCAGCAAGGATAGCACTTTGATCTGTATAGGTCTGTATAAAATGAGCTTTGATTTGTTTTTTTTCTTCAGCAGACACTTTCCCTTTGTTAAGGTTATTCTCCAAGCTAGCCAACCCTACTTCCAATCCTTTTACAGGAAATTTCATTCCTTTAATTTCTAAAAACCACTCTTCCTCAGGAGAGGGATTGATAAACCATAAATTGAGGTAAGATTGTATAGCTGATTTGGCTTCTGTGAGATTTTGAGCATAGATAAATGATAATGAAATAAAACTAACAAACACAGCAAGGGTGACATGTTTTTTGAACATAATTTTCTCCTTTTAATTTAATATAATAAACTATTTTTTCAAAAAAAACAATCGCTAAATAAAATTTAATTGTACCTGCAAATATATTAAAGAAAATACTTTCAAAAAGTTGATTTAATATAGGAATAATTGTATAATGTCAAATAATACTTATACTTTAGTATAAGAGGGCGGTTCCTTTATGTCATTAAAATTTTGGCAAATAAAACTCTTTATTGTCCTAGGATTGGTAGCTTTGGCTTCAGGAATAGGATTTACAAAATTATTTATATCATTCTATGATCTTAGAGATTTGGGGCAGTCCGATGAACATGCCTACTATGCTGTGCCTTCAAAACTGTACGATATAAAAGGGCGTTTGATTACAGAATTTTACAAAGAAAAAAGAGACCTAGTTTCTTTTAGTGATTTACCTCAAAGTCTCATTAGAGCAATTATTGCTACAGAGGACAATAGCTTTTACGAACACGGTGGAGCTAATTTTGGTGCAATGTTTCAAGGGGTAGTCATCGACCCTCTAAGAGGTCGTGGCATACGTGGTGGTTCTGGTCTCACCCAACAGCTTTCTAAATTAATGTTCACAAAAAGTGAATTCTCTGTACAACGTAAAATCATAGAATTATGGTACGCTTTCCAGTTAGAAAAGAAATATTCTAAAGAAGAAATCCTAGAACTCTACTTTAACTTAATCTATTTTGGACATGGGCAGTACGGTATACAGGCTGCCTCCACTTTTTATTTTAATAAATTAACCAAAGATTTAAGCTTAGGAGAAGCCAGTTTTCTCGCAGGACTTCCTCAAGCTCCTTCAGGGTACTCCCCTATTATCAATTACGAAAGGGCTCAAGCAAGACACAAAGTCGTTCTTAATTCTATGGTAAATAGTGGTTATATCTCCCAAGAGCTTGCAGATGATACCTTTGGTGTGTTTTGGCTCGATTATGACAACACCTTTGTTGCAGCTACAGATAATATAAAAGATGATACCGCTAATCCTGCTCCTTTCTTTGCAGAATATGTAAGACAGCAAGTCCTAGAAAAATACGGAGAAGATCTTCTTTACTCTGGTGGCTTAGAAATCCACACTACGTTAGACCTTGACTACCAATTAGCTGCCAATAAAGAAATGGAACTAGTTTTATCTAATGAACAAGCTCTCTATTCTAGCCATTACAATCAAAATGCAGATAGTCTTAGGGCAGAGTATATCGATATTTTAGACCTTGTAGGATTAGGTTTTGGGATGGAAAGTTTCACCTTTTCCGATACCCGTGTAAAAAAATTGGTTAAAGAAATTGTCGTTGCTGATCAAGATTTATTATCTTTAGTAGCATCTACTCTTGGGATGGATCCCGTAAGTAAAGAAATAGATGAATTATACAAGGTAGAAAATCTTGTGGACAGAAAAACAGACTCCGTAGAAGGAGCTTTAATATCCATTAACCCTAAAAATGGATATATACAGTCTATGGTGGGTGGACGTACCTTTAACGTCGCCAATCAGTTCAATAGAGCTACTCAGGCGCAACGCCAAATGGGTTCTATCTTTAAAGCTGTTCTCTTTGCTATTGCTTTAGATAATAAAATCATCACTCCTTCCGAAATTTTTGTAGATGAGATCATTTCTTATCGTCTCCCTAATGGAGGAGCATGGACACCACGTAACTATAGTGGTACGTATCAAGGAGCTATAACAGTCCGTAAAGCGCTACGTCTTAGTGTTAATATTGTGACTATTTTGATTTGGGAACGTATGCTAAAACAAATGGGCTATAGCCGTATTATAGAACGTATAGGATTATTCCTAGGAGAAAAAGGAACTAGTCCTCGCTTAGAAAAACGTATCCCTAACGAAATGGCTACAGCCCTAGGAACGGGGACGGCTAGCCCCCTAGCAATGGCACAAGCTTACAGTGTATTTGCCAATGGTGGAAAAGGTGTTACCCCTATTAGTATCTTAAAAGTATATGATAGAAATGGAAAATTACTAGATGACTTCCAAACCTCCCACGCTGCCCTCCCTCAAAAACAAATTATAGAAGAGTCTACAGCTAAACTAATGCAAAGCCTTCTTAACGACGTCGTAGTGCGTGGTACAGGTGCTGGTGCTGCTAATAGAGCTGGGTACCAATATAGAGCTAAAACAGGTGGCAAATCGGGAACATCTGCCAATTGGACAGATGCTTGGTTCGCTGGATTTACAGATAAAACAACCTCTATTATTTGGATAGGCTTAGACTCTTCTGCTAAATCATTAGGACGAGGTCGTTCTAGTGCCTTAGTAGCAGCGCCAGCATGGTTTAAATATATGAATCAAGTTGGGAAAATAGACCCTCCTGGAGCATTGCCCTACACCATTAATAAATCTGGTTTGCATACGGCTTACGTTTCACCTTATACAGGTTTGTTAACTACAGTAGATGATCCTATGGGTTATTCTGAGTTATTCTTAGCTGGAACTACACCACAAACTTATGGAAACCCCAATGCAATAGCATTAATTCAAGCCCAGCTTTCTCAAAAAACAGAGTATACTGTCGTTGGAGAATCCGTTAATCTCGCTGAGCAATTAGTAGAGGCTCCTGTGATTAGTAATGACCCTTACATAATAGATGATTCTCTTTCTGAAGACCTTGATCTTTCTTTCGATCTTTCTAGTGGTCTCTAGCACTTTGATTGATACTGAAAAATAGATAAGGATAGATAATGATTAAAGAAATATTGATAAAAAATAGAATCAAAAATCAAGGATTAGGTATCGCTTTAGGGGGAGGTGCTTCTAGAGGTTTTTTTCATATAGGAGTACTACAGGCTCTTGAAGATTATAAAATCCCTATCAAACACATCGCTGGTATTAGTATAGGCTCTCTAGTTGGTGGCTTATACGCTATGGGCTATTCAGCCAAAGAAGTTTTAGATTTTATGTCTAAATACGCTGATGTTTCTACCTTATTAGCTACTTTGTCTCCTACTTTATTAGATAAAAAGGGATTTTTACGTAGTGATAAATTAGTCATCGAAATCAATAAACTAGCAGGTAACAAGCCTATAGAAAAATTAAAAATTCCTTTCGTTTGTAGAGCAGCAGATCTTATGCATTTTAAAGAAGTTATTTTTGATAAAGGTGATATAGGAAGAGCTATAAAAGCCAGTTGTACCATACCTGGAGTTTTTGTGCCTGAACAAACAGAAACAGAAGTTTTAGTAGACGGTGGAGTTTTAGGTTCTGTTCCTCTAAAACTATTAAAATCTTACTTCAAAGGCCCTACTCTTGCCTCTAACCTTATTTCTTATAATAATATATCCAGTACTCATGCTCAAGAAATCATGAAACATTTTTCTGATAATATCTTTTATAAGATTCTCCCTGTATCTGATCTTGTTTTACGATCTTTCTACCTTATGCAATCTCATATGTCTATCTTAGAATATCAAGAATACACTCCCGATATAGATATCGAATTTCATGGCTCTTACGACCCTAGTATTACTAATATAGCCGATATTAAAGACGATCTAGTTCAAGATGGCTATAATGCCACAGAAAGTGCTTTGAAAAAATTAGGATTTTAATAAAATATTAGAATAAATATTTTAAAATAAGTTTGCCATCCTTTTTTATAATGACTATATTAAATATAGTCATTATAAGGAGCAATCAAATGTTATTCAGAAAATCTCTTTGGGATAGATTCTATGCCTTAGTCATCGCAGATGTTTTTATCACTCATCAAATAAAATCACCCACACTACAACTTCACTTCAAAGATATTCATGGTATTAAAGTTTACCAATCTTTAGTAGAAGATTTTAGTGTCTTTTTTTTATCTTCGGATTTAAGCTATCTTATTGATTTTTTCACCCAAGTACTAACAGAAGAATATTCTAAAGAATTTGCTCAAGAAGTTTTAGCAGAAGCACAAGTCACTCACTCTCCTGCTAAAATACTAAACTAGATTTTCTATAGCACTTTCGTCTACCCTTTCTTCGTGTATTGCTCCTTCATCTTTAGAGATAAGAGAGTGGATTATCACTATTACCAGTAGACTATATCCTACTACCCCTATAACATTAGTTATTGTATAAATTGTATCATGAAAATAGAAAACCCCTCCATACAAAAATCCCGTACCTATAGCTAATAGAAAGGGATAAAAAGGATTTTCTTTTACAAGGTAGTAGTTAAGAAAATAGTATATTAAAGGATAGGGTACAAACATCAAATTATAATAAGGCATAAACACTTTGAATTGCTCAAATATCGTAAGTTCATCTTTGAACAGTACTGTAGCTAAGATAGGAGCTGTAATAAAAAAGAATAGGTTATAGAAGATAACCAAAGCTAAAAGACAGGCAAAACCCACCCATAAAGCTTTTTTAGAATCATGTAGTTTATTTGCCATTAAAGGTAATACCACAAAAGAAATCCCTGTTGTTAAAAAAATCATTCCTTTTCCTAGAAGATTAGAGCTTGCAAATAATGCTGAGTCCATTGGAAGTATCGCTCTCACTAAAACTGTATCAGAGTAAATAAGTAAAGAAAATAAGCCCACGGAGCCCAAAGATACAAATAATAGCTTTAGAGAAAAAGGCTTAGGCTTATAGTTTACAGGAAGTTTTTGGAACATTTTCTCTCTATATTCAAAAATATTTCCTGAGATAAAAGCAAGATTACTTATCAATACCCCTATCATCGCTCCCCAAACAGAAGGCATCTTCCAAACACACAGTAACCCCAAAGACATACGAGCCACACCCTGAGCTATTTGAGCGCAACCAGCTGTAAAAAACCTATTCTCTGCTTGTAAACGACTAACATATGGCACCTGTATTATATGCATAAGAATAGATATTAATAATAAAATAAAAATCACCGTGTCATCAACATGAAAAACATTTTTAAAAAAAGGAATTAAAGCTATCCAAATAACAGTTGTTACAAGAGTGACAAGTGTTGATTTTCTTGAGGTATCTAGGGTTTCATTTTGAATCTCATCTGGGGTCAAGCTTGCATAGTGTTTCGTTAAGGCGAATTGATAAGCTGTAATTGGTAGTAGTAGCAATCCTACTAATTGAAGCAATGGCTGTATAATTCCATAGTCATCAATAGTTAAAAAAAGCATAAGGGCAAATTGATATATCATATTCAGCCCAGCTCCTGTCATACTCCCTATAGAATAGAAAGCAGACCCTAATAGCATTTTTTTCGTACCCATATTATTGCTCCATTACTTTTTTTAAATTTAAGATAGTGTTACCCATTAATACCTGAGTACCAAAACGATCAAAATTGATTTTCACCATAGCATCAGAGCTATATTCTACAGCCCCTATCCCAAATACACTATGTAGGATCTTTTGCCCTACTTCTAACTCAGACATAGAGTTTATAGATTCTGTTTTCACACTTTCTTTTTCTATCCCTAAGATTTCTTGAACAGTATCTTTTCCTTTAGATCTAGGTTTATAAGCTGTTGTTTGCTTTGTGGAATAACTACCTTGCCTACTTTTAGTATAGGTGTTTCGTTCTCTATAATTATCTTTTTTAGATTCGTAGGTATCATAAGATTTTTTTATTACAGGAGCAAGAATCTCTTCAGGAATAGCGTCTAAAAAACTAGATTTTTCATTAAAGACAAATTCTCCATAACGTAAAGATCTCTCCTCATAGGTAAGATATAATTTATTCATAGCCCTTGTAATAGCCACATAAAGAAGTCTTTTTTCTTCGCTCAATTCTTCTTCTGTCGTAGAACTAGACAAAGGTAAAACCCCTTCAGCCAGCCCCACCACAAAGACAATAGGAAATTCTAATCCTTTAGAACTGTGTATGGTCATTAGAGACACCATATTATCTTCATCTATATCTTCATCATTAAGAGAGGATAGTAAGCTTGCCTCTCTTAAGAAATCTGCTATACTAGCCCCAGGATTAGCTTCTTCAAAGACTCTCACCGCATTGACTAATTCTTGTATATTTTCAAATCTTTCCTCAGCCTCATGGGTACCATGTTCTGGAACAAGATAATCCTCAAAATACCGTATAGATTCTACTAATATTTTTATAATTTGAGTAGGTGTTTCACTAGTAATAGCATCCTTTAACTCTTGTAAGATTTTTCCTAAATTATTGAGATTTAGAAGAGCTTGTTTATTAATCCCTTCCATGTGCTCAGCTTGAAGACAGGCTACAGGATAAGATATTTGATTGTTTTCTACATATTCTTGAATACGTTTTTTACCCACATCCCCTATTTTACGCTTAGGCACATTAACAATTCTATCAAAGGCCTCTACATCATAAGGGTTAACGATAATACGAAGATAAGACAAAATATCTTTAATCTCAGATCTATCAAAAAACCGTTGTCCTCCGTAAATACGATGAGGAATATTATGTCTCGTTAAAACTTCTTCCAAGACCCGAGATTGGGCATTAGTCCTATAGAGAATAGCAAAATCTTTATATTTTAGACCTTGATCTATTTGTTTTCTAATTTCTTCATAAAGATAGGCAGCTTGTACTCTATCATCACTAAGACAGTTAAAAATGATTTTTTCACCCTCTTCTCTTTCTGCTTTGAGCGTTTTAGGCATACGTCCTTTAATGGATTTTACCACAGAGTTTGCTGCTAATAAAATATTACCATAAGAACGATAATTACGTTCTAAACGAATAATATGAGCTTTGAATTCTTCATGGAATTGTTTAATATTAGCCACTTTAGCCCCACGCCAAGCATAGATAGACTGGTCATCGTCCCCTACAACACAAACATTTGATTTATCCCTGCTAAGAAGGCTAAGAAGATGGTATTGGGGTTTATTTGTATCTTGAAACTCATCCGCCATAATAAAATGCCATTGTCTTTGATAACGTTCCCTAACATCAGGGCATTTCTCTAAAAGATAGATAGTATTAGTAATCAAATCACCGAAATCCATGGCTTGATTTTGTTTTAGAGTAAGTTGATATTCTTTATAAACTTCAGCACACACTTGATCAAAATCACTACGAGCTGACTTTTCTAATTCTTCTGGAGAAATCAACTCTTCTTTAGCAGAAGAAATAACACGTACTATAGCTTTATCTACGTATTCTTTGGGATCAATTTTCAATCGCTCCATGATTTTTTTTACCGTATTTTTAGTGTTTCCCGTATCATATATGGTAAAATCTTTAGAAAACCCAATTTTTGGAGCATGTTCTCTCAAGAGCATCGCACACATAGAGTGAAAAGTCCTTACCCAAGCATGCCTAGTAGACACCCCTAAGAGATGCCCTATTCTTTCTTTCATCTCTCCTGCTGCTTTATTCGTAAAAGTTACACAGAGAATATTATAAATTGAAAGATCATATTTTTGTACTAAATGAGCAAATCGATGAGTAATAACTCTTGTCTTACCCGACCCCGCGCCTGCAAGGACTAGAAGAGATCCTTCATCGTATAATACAGCTTCTTTTTGTTCAGGATTCATACCATCAAGAAAGTTAGGGTCTAATTGATGTTTCTGCTCGGAAGTATTATAAGCAGCATCATAAGGAGTGTATATTTGATCATCATCAAAAGGAGACTCACCTTCTTCCTCTTCCTCGACTAAATCAATAGAATTTAATAAATCTTGAAAAGATTGCTTAGGGATATTTTGCTCTTTTTGTTCTGGTTCAGGTTCTGTAGGGAAAAGGCTATCTTGAAATAAATCACCCATTGGCTACCTCTTCATTGTGGTATTTTCTCAATAAATACAAGAAAGGCACATCTAATATATTCACAAGGGATTTAATAAGATAAGTAGAAAGACCAATTTGAAGAACGATAGGAAGTTGCTCAGCGAGAGACCCATCAAAAGCTCCATAAAAAGCTATAAATACGAATAAAAAAGAATCCACCCCTTGACTAAGGAGAGTACTCCATATATTTTTTTTCCATAGAGGATATTTTTTAATAGTCATTTGGTGAAAAATATGAATATCCACCGTCTGCGCAAACCAATAACAAATAAAAGAAGCGAGGACAATACGAGGAGAGAAATAAAAGAGACTCTTCAGAGCATCATGCCCCGTAGTATCAAAAACATGAGGAGTAAATGCTACAGCGAATTGTCCATATACTAAATATAAAAAAGAAGCTAAGAGAGAGATGTACATGGCTTTTTGAGCTTCTTTTTTACCATAAAATTCACTAATAGCATCTGTAACAAAAAAAGACGATACATAGAGAATGTTGCCCAGAGTAGCATCTAAGCCAAAGATATTAATAAGTTTTACCACTTGCATATTAGCCAGTACCACAGCTAAAACAGCCCAAACTAAAAGCCCCTCTTTTTTCCAAAATCGAAATAAGAAAATAATGAGCACATAGGTGCATAAAAATTGAGAAAACCATAATATATATTGAAACATTTGTATCAATTCTCCTTATTTGTAAACAATATTATATCTAAAATAACTCAAAAAATCAATTAAATATTAAGCTTAATTGAAAATACTTGACAAAAAGCTCAATAATCATTCATAATACAACAATATGAATTATAAAATAATACTATTACTGTTATTCTTAATAAATCCCCTATTTCTTGTCGCCAATACTTTGGAAGAGCTAGAAGGTATTAGAGGGTATAAGTTTGGTGAAACGAGATCCTATGTCCAGATAACAGAAGCTAAAAAAAAGGAATATACCTTAAACGCCTCCCAAACCAATCAACACATCTTAGCGTATAAAGGTACTCTTTTTAATAAAAAAATGGATCTTTTATACCGTTTTAGAAAAGGAAGACTTGGTAGCTTATCCTATGTATGGACTGCTGAAAACCCTGATTCCCTATTCTACCAAGATTTATTAGATTTACTTGAGTTAAAATATAAAAAGCCTAAGGTTCAGTCTATCCCTACATTAAATAGTGCTATTACCATAAATTCTTACACTAAATACTTAGAAATAACCAATAAAAATAAAAAAATTACCCAAAAACCACTATTACATATTAGCTTAGAAAAAATTCAATTTTCTAATAATACCAGCTCCCCCAATAGTGATGATATAACAGTAGAAGAGACTTTTATTCTTGAGTTTAGACCTTTTGATTCTGATACTACGATACAGGATCAAATCCTTTTAGAAGACATATAAAACATATAAAATACCAAAGGAGATTTCAATGACCTTTCATTTGAAAACATACCCAGATGCTTTAAGACAATTATTCGTTTCCTCTTCCGTAGAAGAAACTAATACAGCCTTCGATCAAGCTCTAGTAACATTACAAAAAAGCTATACTATGGCGGGATACAGAAAAGGAAAAGTGCCTACAGATATTATCGCTAAGGCAAATCCCCCCGAACTCATGAATATTGTTTCTGATCTTTTAATGAAAGGAGCTTATGACTATATTGATGCACAAAATACCCCTCTCTATGGACAACCTCGTTTTAATCCTATGAGTGGACTATCCAAGGATAAAGAATTTTTATTCTCCCTTGTATACGAAATATACCCTTCTATCACCAATAAAGTTGACCTTAGTAAAGAAAAATTTGATTATATAGCTTGTGAAATTGAAGATAAATTTGTAGAAGATACCATGTGTCGTCAGCTTCAATTATTTCAAACAGTTACAGGTACCATCCAAGACTTTGACCTAGTTAATATAGAAATCCTCAATAGTAACTACAACGGCGACACAAAAACCTCTTCCTTAGATTCTGCAAAATTAGAATTATTAGTTGGTAAGAAAACAGACGAAACTATCTCTATAGCTTTTGATGACCTATCTGGTTATTTACCTGAATTTATAGGAAAAGTATCTAATCCTTTAGAAATAAAATTAGTAGATATCTTAAGAGCTAAAGATTGGGCTACCTTAACAGATAAAGATATTGAAGAAAAAACACCTTTCAAAACCAAAAATGAGTACAAAGAGCAGTCCCTCAAACAATTTGAAAATGCAATGAACTCCTACAATGACTCCAAAAAAGCAGAAGCATTGTCCGAAAAAATAGGAACATTGCTTAAAGCTGAAATTCCTAAAAGCTTATGGCTCAATAATGTTAGAGATTTAGCATTAAAAACAGCCGAAAAAGACGTTATTCGTGAAGAAAAATCTTTAGATAGCCTCAAAGATAACAAAGACCTTTCCAAAAAATTCCAAAATATCCCTACAGATGCTATTGGTGGCTTGGCCTTTATTATTTGGTTAGAAGAGTTCGCTCAAAAAGAAAATATCACCGTAGAAGAGCAAGAGTTAGAGTACCACTACTACAGATACGCTCAAAGCAATCGCTTACCTATGAGTGATTATAAAAAGCATATCTCTGCTGAAAACAGAGAATCCATAAAAGGGGATGCTCTCAGAGAAAAAGCAATGGGACATTTACTAACTACCTTAAATTTCAATATAAGCTCTACCATCCCTCTATCAGAAGCTTTAAAGTCTTTTAACAGACAATAAAAATTATATAAAAATTAACAAAAAAAGTAAGAAATTTAGTAGTCCTAAATTTCTTACTTTTTTTGATTAATCTTTGATTATTTTAGTATAATATATTATACTATTATATATTATAATATATGAGATAAGAACGATGAAAAAATACTTATTAGTACTATGTGTACTTTTTATTAATTCTCTTGCATTTTCCCAAGATGCTGAGATTGCGCCTCCCGTGGAAGAATATCAATATGATGAAACCACTATTATTACGACCATTACTAATATCTTAACGAATACGATCAATGTCACGAATGTAACTCCCGTATACGTTACTAATACACTCGTTCTCCCTAATATTACCCCTATTTCTATCAACGCTTGTGTCGCTATTTTAAAAAATCGTTTCGATGATTTAAAACTCTTCATAGAAAGAGATCCTTATATTGTTACTAATATAAGAGGAGATGGAAACAATCTTTTACATGTAGCAGCTACACGCTCTAACATTGAAATTATTAAATACCTTTTAGAAAAGGGAGTAGATCCCAACTATAGAAATAATGCAGGTCGCACCCCTTTACATGTAGCTGCCCAATTTAATAATATTGCAGGTGCATCTGAATTATTGCTTGGTAACGCTTTAGTTAGGGTCAAAGATAGATTTGGTCATTCTCCTGTATGGATTGCTAATATAAAAAACTACCCTCAAATGCTAAAATTATTAGCCACTGCTCAAATTCAACAGCCTGTACCTGCTGATGTCCAAGAAATTGCACTTTCTCGATTGAATAAAAGAAACAATCAGCTCGTTACAATCCCTTCTAATTTTGATTTATATATCCGTTTCAACCAAAATGTCATAGAAAATGGGCCTATAGAAGATACTCCTTGGCATAAGGCTTTATATGCACCTGGCTATGAAGAAGCTCAGAAATTAGTACAATTAGGAATGGATGTCTATACTACAGACTCTAAAGGGCAGAATGCCTACCATATTGCAGCTCTTTATGATAATGTTGATGCCATGCAGTATTTATTGAGTCTTCCTTTCTTCAAAACAGGTACCACAGATAACTTCGGAGCTACCCCACAACATACAGCTGCGGGAAAAGCATCTCCAGAACTATTAGAACACCTCATTAATGCTGGTTGTGATCTCACCGTACGTAATAAGGGTGGATGGACAGCTTTCTTTGAGGCTACCTTTTTAGGCAATCATGAAGTAGTCAGATATCTTTTAGAAAAAGGAATTTCTCCTAATGTTAGAACGGCTATAGGTCGCACCCCTTTACACGAGGCTGCTCGATTAGGGTACGAGTTTATCGTTAGAGATTTACTAGAAGCAGGTGCCTCCTATGATTTAGCAGACTATCAAGGGAAAACACCTTTATATTTAGCAGCAGAACAAGGTTATACAGATATTATAGCCCAGCTCCATGAAAAAGGAGCGAATCCTCTCACCCCAGCCATGCAAGAGCTTACCCCTTTACATATAGCCGTAATGAATCAACAATATAGTAGCGTTAGATACCTTATAGAACTAGCTGATACCTCTATTTTAGCGGTAGATGAGCTTGGAAGAACAGCTTTAGATATTGCTTATATACTTGGTTATAGTGATATAATTGGGTACTTAGCTTTGAAATACGCAGAAGAACAAATAGGCGCTCTAGGGCGAGAAACCCCTAATGTTGTAGAGGACGTTGCTAAAACCCCCACAGATTTAGTTGTAGAAGACGGTACAGAAGCAGTAATTGAAGATGCAGAAGTATATGAGGAAGAGTACGCTGAATACGATGAGGAGGCTGTTTATGAGGAAGAGTATGCCGAATACGATGAAGCAGCCGTTTATGAAGATGCCTAAGGCGTTTTTATAAACAATAAAAATAAAAAAATATCTTAAAACTATTGACAGTAAAACTTCAATAGTGTATAATAACAGTACATTAATAACCCGCCCCCTTCGTCTAGTGGTTAGGACACAAGATTTTCATTCTTGGAACAGGAGTTCGATTCTCCTAGGGGGTAAGAAAAAGTACCTAGTTTATACACTAGGTACTTTTTTTATATTTAATCCCCCTCTAGGAGTCTATTATTCGATCCCATTATATATTATTAATTCTACTACTATTTATTAATGCTTGTGGTATTAAATTAGGTCGGAATGATAGAGAAGTAAGAAATCTCCCCGCTTCCTCGATGCAAGATTTTCTCTACGCTTTTACAGAAACAAGTGGATTTAGAGAGTGGGAAGTAAAAGCAGCTCAAGCTAACACTTATGAAGATAGTGATGTTGTATATTTATTCAATCTCACAATGACCTTATTTTCTGAAAGTAATCAGATAAAAACAGTCCTTGTAGCCAATCAAGGTCAAATAGGGCAGACGGGCGGTAATTTAATTGCCGAAGGGGAAGTGAGAATATTTTCTTCCAATCAAAGCGAATTACAAACAGAAAAAATTTACTGGGATCAAACAAGAGAATTGTTTTATTCCGAGACCAATAAATTAGTAACTTATATTAGACCTAAACATAAAATTATTGGGTATAATATGGTATCAGATTCTTTATTAGAAAATATAGAATTAGATAACAGTGTAGGACAAATCGAAACCGATAATGATCCTGCAGAAGAGAAAACCGATAATGACCCTGCATCAGAAACTACAGAAGAGGAAGCCGATAATGACCCTGACCCTGATCAAGATTTTAAAAATTTCGGATTAGATTTTGGTAGTTCTGAATAAAAAGGAAACAAGATGAAAAAAAGCATAAAATACTATATTCTAGCTTTAATTGGCTCATCTTTTTTAGGATATACTATTTTAAATAGTCAAGCAGTTGGGGTAACATCAGGAAAGAGTTTTTTTAGGACCGTAGAAGAGCTCATCATTCTAGAAACTGCTAACAACAGAAGGCCTACTATTAGTCAAGGGCCTGTTGCTTTTATTGCTGATACTATTATCTACGATGAAGGGAAAAAAATTGGCTATGCTTATGGAGATTTACGATTTGCTGATTTGGGAAATAGGACTTTTTTCTCAGCTCAAGAAGGCACTTATTTCACAAAAGAAAACAAAATAGTCCTTCGAAAAACCCCAGAGATTCTTCTTGAGCAAGATGATGATATCTCCACTAAAATCACGGGGCGTGTTATTACTATTTACCCAGATGATTCTTATATCCATGTACAAGGTAATATACAAATAGACGACGGCTCTACCTTCGTAACAGGGGAAGAAGTTCGAATATGGAATAAACAAAATAGAATGGTTGTAACAGGTAATGTTCAATCACTTTCTGGTCAACAAAAATTAGCCTCAGATAGACTTAGTGTACAATTTACCAATGGAGGGCTTTCTTACTACGTTGCAAGAGGGAATGTTAAGGCTGTAAATCCTGAAGATAAATTTACTATTATGTCTGGTTTATTATCATATGATAATAAAACTGAATTTTTTAGAGCTACTATGGACCCCCTTCTCTTTTTTCAAGAACAAAACTCAGTTTCCTATGCTAATATAATAGAGTATACAAGACCTACTAAAATAGGATATCTTGTAGGAGATGTTATCACGGTACAAGATAGTGGTGCCCAAAAAGCTTTTTCTCGTTGGGCTCGCTATAATGGTTCTAATGACATCATAAATATGTATGGTAGCCCTCGCTTACAGAAAGATGGGTCCGAAGTATTTGGAACAGAAATTGTTGTAAATGTAGAATCCAATAACATGCAAATTCTTGGCGGAGGGCAAGGATTTTTCAATAGAAATCAATAATTTTCAGGAAGTAATGATGTTAGACCACACCTCATCACATTTTTTAGATCGCTTTGAAGAACTAGGACTTAGTCGAAACGAATCTTCAGTGTACCTTGCCTTGCTAAACAATCACCCTACTACAGGGTATAAATTAGCTAAAGATAGTGGTATTCTAAGACCTGTTGCTTATGAAATGCTCAATAGATTGGTCGAAAAAGGTGGGGTGAAAATTGTAAAAGATAAAACAGATTTGTACAGCCCCATAAGCCCTGAAAAGTTTTTAATGAGTTTAGAAAAAAGATTTACAGATGCTAGAGCCTCGCTTATTGATGGGCTTAGCCATTACCAAGATATAGAAAACGACAATGATGATTTTTGGAATATCTCTCAAAGAGATAGTATTATTGCCTCTATCCTAGAGATAACGAGTAAAGCCAAAAGCGAAATTTTATTTTATATAAACAGCAATTCCGATGCCTTTTATTTGAAAAAAGATTTTTCTAAAAAAGTAGCTTCTGGAATACAGGTAATAGGATTTTCCTATAGAGATATTGAGCTACCGGGAACAGAATTATACACCTTTAATATAGATAAAGATACCCAAATACCTCATAGTGCTGATGATAAAATTTTAATAGTAGTAGATGGTAAATACTCTATCATGGCTGATATGGATGCTGGAAAAGCCTGTCAAAGTATGAGATCTGTACAAGTAATGATGATAAAAGAATATATCCGTATGAAAATTGTTCTCTATAGGATGAGTAAAATTATTAGCCCATCCAAATTATCTCTTTATTTATTCGATGATGATAAAGAATTTTACGAAAATATAATAAAATAACAAGGAGTTAGCTATGAGAATCCACCTAAAAGAAACTAGTCTACTGGTAGTAGATATTCAAGAAAAATTTGTTCCTCATATTGATGATTACACTAATTTTCTAAAAAAAACAGGACAACTAGTCCAAGGACTGCAATTACTAGATTTAGATATAGCCATTACCGAACAAAACCCCAAAAGTTTAGGGGCTACTGTTCCAGAAATTCAAAACATTGTCCCAAACAATAAAGCAATGGAGAAAATAGAGTTTAGTTGCTATGATGCTCAGCCTTATAAAGATTGGCTTAAAGCCCATCCTTGTAAAAATGTGATTATTTGTGGTATTGAAGCACATATCTGCGTCCTCCAAACTGCCCTAGACTTAAAAGAGGCTGGCTATACCCCTATTATGGTATTAGATGCCCTATCCTCTCGCTTCCCTACTAATAAACAGCTTGCTTTTGATCGCTATCAACAAGAAGGTTTTATTATTAGCTCTGTAGAAAGTATCTTATTTGAGCTAATGAGGACTTTTGCTCACCCAGAAGCTAAAAATGTATCTAAACTTATAAAATAGAATATAAAAAAGAAGCCCTAGGGCTTCTTTTTTATATTCTATTTTTGTTATTTTTTTCTTGAGCTTGTAATACTTCTCTATACCTAGAGTAAACAATAGAAAACTTTCTCTTTAAATCTAGTATCGTTTCTTTAGGAATACCAGCTTGTAACCTTTGTAGTAAATATTCTGATTCTTTCAGCATAGCTTGTATATCTTCTATATCTACGTTAGGGATAGTCAAGTCTTCTCTAATGAGATTCATGAGGCTATTAAAGCGTTCCTGCATATAATGGGGAGTATATTTTTTGATAAGTGTTTTTTTCTCTGATACAGCACCCACAACATATTCTACAGGAGGTTTTGATATATTGAAAAAACGTAATAAACCTTTTTTATGTACTTTCCAATCGAATTTCAGTACAGGGTGCAGTTCTCCATTAAAATTGAACGTAGCTGTATTTGTATATAAATATAAATCATAGCCATTCTCAATTTCTGAAGAAGAAATAATATTAATCCAAGAAATAATATTTGATATTTCTTCAAAAGGGGGATGATTATTATAGAGCCTATCATAAGCACTATCTGTATCACCTTCATTGTTTTTTACTATAACGTCAATATAATCCATGAGATGAATATGAAAATTATAGTATAAGGTTATTAGCTTAGGGTTACTTTTTTGCAAATCATTAAATACATGATAACTGTACTCATCATCTTCACCTATAAACTCTATCAATTTAAAATCATCGCCAAAAAATATTTTTCTAATTTCTTCTAATTGGACTTCTGTTATGATAATACGATAGCGCGTATCTAAATTTAATAGAGTCATATAGTTTCTATGATCATATTTTTCCCATACAGAAGTATCAATAAATAGATAAGGCTTTTCCATTGTATTTCCTATATTAAGAAGTCATCCATTATTTAAAGAGACTTAGTAAAGTCCCAGCTGCCACAGCCGATCCAATTACACCTGCTACATTAGGTCCCATAGCATGCATTAATAAGAAGTTTGTAGGGTCCTCATCGGAACCCACCTTCTGTACCACACGAGCGGCCATTGGCACAGCACTAACTCCTGCTGCCCCAATAAGAGGGTTGATTTTTTTACCACTAAGAATATACATCAATTTTCCTAACAACACTCCACCAATAGTTCCAAAGGCGAAAGCAATCAGTCCTATTACTAAAATTTTAATAGTGGCCACCGTTAAAAAAGTCTCAGCTTGTGCCGTAGCACCCACCGTAACCCCTAAGAAAATAGTAATAACGTATAAAAGAGCATTTTTAGCATTTTCTACAAGATTAGGAACCACTCCACTTTCTTTGAATAAATTACCTAACATGAGCATCCCTATTAAAGGAGTAGCAGATGGTACTAATAAAATTACTACGATAGCTACAATAATTGGGAATAATATTTTTTCTGTTTTAGATACTTTTCTCAATTGTTCCATTTTAACAAGTCTTTCTTCTTTAGTCGTAAGCATTCTCATAATGGGAGGTTGAATAATGGGGACCAATGCCATATAAGAATAGGCTGCTACCGCAATAGGACCCAATAAATGAGGAGCTAGTTTAGAAGTTAGATAAATGGCAGTAGGGCCATCAGCTCCTCCAATAATACCAATAGACGCAGCTTCAGGTCCTGTCAATCCCAAGAGTATAGAAAGCCAAAAGGCTACAAAAATACCTAATTGAGCAGCAGCCCCTAATAGTAAACTTTTTGGATTAGCAATCAAAGGACCAAAATCTGTCATCACCCCTATTCCTAAAAATATCAGAGGAGGATAAATCCCCAATTTGATTCCTTGATAAAGATAATAGAGCAAACCACCAGGTTCCATTAAGCCTTCCCCTACAGCAGCGGGGAGGTTTATCCATAGCATTCCAAATGCAATAGGAAGTAACAAATAAGGCTCATAGCCCTTTTTAATAGCTAAATATAATAACACTAAAGCAATAGATATCATGAAAAGCCCTGGTAAGGTCATAAGTGCTATTCCCGTAGTTTGGTATAGATTTAATAATAATTCTTGCATTATTAACTCCTACGCTAACTCAGCCAATAGTGCTCCACTATCAACCGTATCCCCTTCTTTCACAGCAATAGCAGTAATAGTTCCATCTTTAGGGGCTACAATATTATTTTCCATTTTCATGGCTTCTAAAATTAAAATAGTCTCTCCAGCTTTTACTGTTTCTCCTGTTTTTTTAAGGATTTTCCAAATATTTCCCTGCATAGGGGAAGTCACAGGGATACCTGTGCCAGTAACCGCTGTTGTTGCAGGAGTAGTAGCAGAAGGCGTTGCTACAACAGGGGCACTCATACTAGCGGAAGATTCTGACACTAACTCTAGTTCTACTTCGTAGGTATTTCCTTCAACTTTTACTTTATAAATTTTGGTCATCATTATCTCCCTATATATCTTTATTATTGTTTAGGATATTCTACGAATATTCTTAATACGAACGTAATTTTTCTTTTCATTGATATCTTCATTGTCGAAAATAGCAGCTACGATAATAGCTTTATGTAAAGGATTTACCGAAGAAACAGGAGAAGGAGTTGCTGATGGTGAAGTCGTAACAGCAGGAGCTTCTTCCATATTAGGAATAAAACGAAATAACGATAATATCCCCGTAAGAAGTATCAGTACAAAAAATACAACACCCATCCCTACAACTGTTACCGTCATAACTTCAGCAAAGGTCAATTCATTTCCAAACATCTTCTATCTCCTTCGTTTATGGTAGTATTTCTATCTCTATAGGAGCACTTGTTTTTTTAGATTCTAAATAAGGTTTAGCTACTTGAGGAAAAAGAATACAAGACAGTAATTCTTCATCGCTATCAGCCACTCCAGCAAATTCTTTTCTAGCATCTTCGAGCTCAGGCTTAACTAAATCGGAAGGAGACCCTTTATATTCTTCTTTAGTTCCACAGATTTTTTCTCTTATATCTTCATCGATAGGCACAGAGCTTTTTCCGTAAAAACCTTGAATATAATCTTTTGCTTCTTTAGAACAAATTTTATAGCGTTCATCTAAAAGAACATTCATAACAGCTTGTGTTCCTACGATTTGGCTAAGAGGTGTAACAAGAGCAGGATAACCAAAATCTTTTCTTACTTTAGGAATTTCTCTGAGCACTTCTTCATAACGATGTCCTGCTTTTTGTGATTTAAGTTGAGACACTAGGTTACTAAGCATTCCCCCAGGTAATTGATACTCAATTAATTTAGGTTCTGTAAAATAAGATTGGATATCTATTAAACCTTGTTCCAAGTATTTATTTCTCATCGTCTTAAAATATTCTGCAATGTCAGAGAGTAGCTCTTGATTTAAATTAGTAGGATATTTACTACCTTCTAAAGATTTAACAATACTTTCTGTAACAGGCTGAGAGGATCCTCCCCCCAAAGAAGAAATAGAGGTATCTATAACGTCTGCTCCTGCTTCGATCACTTTAAGATACAACATAGACCCTGTACCTGCCGTATCATGGGTATGTACAACAATAGGCATATTGGGCATAGCTTTTTTAAGAGCTTTTACTAATTCATAACCACGCTCTGGTAATAAAATACCAGCCATGTCTTTAATTGCAATTTCATCAGCCCCTAAATCTTGATATTCTTTTGCAAGATTTAGATAAAAATCTAATGTATGGATAGGGCTAATACTATAAGACATTGCTACCTGAGCAATACCCCCATATTTTTTAACTGCTTTGAGAGGGTTTTTGATATTATTGACATCATTTAAAGCATCAAAAATACGAACAATATCAATACCATTTTCTATAGATTTACGAACAAATAAATCTACAGTATCATCAGCATAATGTCTATACCCTACAAGGGTTTGACCTCTTAATAACATTTGTAAGGGGGTTTTTTTTGCTAATTTTTTTATCTCTCTCAATCTTTCCCAAGGGTCTTGATTAAGGAAACGCATTGCGACATCAAAAGTCGCTCCACCCCACATTTCCAAAGACCTATAGCCCACTTCATCCATCTTTTCAATAATAGGTAGCATATCCTCTGTAGGCATTCTTGTAGCCAATAGAGATTGATGCCCGTCCCTAAGGACTGTTTCGGTGATTTGAATATTACTCAACATATCCTCCGTCATTATATAACACTTTTACTTTAATTTAATTATAGAACGATTTTTCAATTTATGTCAATCTATAATTACAATATATACTAATATAACTAAGTTCAATAAATAATTTTTATCAAACTTAGTTATATTTTAATTCCATTCTAAAATTTTATCTAAAAAGGATTGTAATTCTGGATTTTTGGGAGAAGTGAAAAAATCCTTACTGTCCCCTACTTCCATCACATTCCCCCCATAGAGGAACATTGCTTTATCGCAAGACAGTCGAGCAAACCCCATGTGATGAGTAACCACTATGATTTTTAGCCCATCTGTCCTTAATTCATCCACCATATCCAACACCTCAGAGGTGAATTCTGGATCTAGAGCTGACGTGGGTTCGTCTAAGAGGAGTATTTTAGGTTTTGATGCTACTGCTCTTGCTATGGCAATACGTTGCTGTTGTCCCCCAGACAGTTGGTGGGGAAATTTACACCCATCTTGCTCCAAGCCAAAACGCTCCAACAATTCAAAAGCCATTTCTTTAGCATCTGCTAGAGAGTACCCAAATACCTCTGTTAGGGGCATTGTAATATTCTGTGACCCTGTTAAATGGGGAAATAAGCCATTACTTTGAAAAACAAAGCCTATTTTTTTATGCCATTCGGGGTTTTTACGAAAATCTATTTTCTTATCATCAAAATAAAAAGCCCCTTCACTAGGGTATATCATTCCGCCTAAAACACGAAGAAGGGTAGATTTCCCGCCTCCAGAAGGGCCTATGATAGCCATAGAAGAAGCATCTATTTCTAAATTAATATTATTTAAAACTTTGACATCTTCCGAAAATGAGTGTCCTAAATTATCAAATCTAACATACATAGCAGTACTTTTTCTCCAAATATTGACTTAGTAAAATGATAGGGAAAGTTAAAGCAAAGTACAAAGCCCCTAAGAATAGATAGTTTTCAAACAAAGAATAATTTATAGCGCTGATTTCTTGAGTAGTTTGGGTAAGCTCTATAATCGCTACCACAGATAGTAATGATGAGTCTTTAATAATAGAAGCGAATTGCCCTGCCAATGCAGGCATAATGCGTATGATTAGTTGAGGCATTACTATTAATTTTAAAGTTTGCCCTCTTGTTAAGCCTATAGCTCTTGCGATTTCATATTGCTGATTTTCAATAGAAGCCAAGCCCCCTCTAATAATCTCACTAATATAAGCTCCCTCAAAGAGAGATAAAATTAGTATTCCAGCTACATAGCGATTGTCTATACCCCAAGCTGTTCCTACAATGTAGTAGAAGAAAAATATCTGCACCAATAGAGGAGTCCCTCTAATAATTTGAATATAAGCTTTACAAAGGTAAGATATAATAATAATCTTAGACCTTACGCCCATAGCCGTAAGAGTACCTAGCACCGTGCTTAAAATAAGAGCAAAAAAGCTGATAACGATAGTCATCATAAGCCCATAAATAAAACGATTTTGATACTGAAAAAGAATAGAAAAATCTAAATCTAATTGCAGTCTATGTATTGTAATATATAAGAAAAAAGAAACGATGAAAATGAGTAAAATACCATTAACAATACTCTGAGTTTTAGTAATTTCCTTTTTTTCTAAAAAAAGTTTTTTGAACATACTATCATCCTGTTTTTATTAGAAGAAAAAGTCAAAACCATATTCATCAAAAAGGATTTTCTCTTTTTTTAGATGTTTTTCTATAATAGGTTCATAACCATTTTTTTCTTTAAATTCTTTTAAGAAAGCATTAACATTAGTAATAAGATTCGTATTATTTTTATTAATACCTATTCCCCAAAAATCAATATCTTCATCTGCCAACTTAATAGCCACCATTCTAGTGGTATCAGGATTACTTTGCCAATTTTTATAAATAGTGAGTTGGTCGTATAACATAGCATCAGCTTTCCCTTGAATAACTTCTGTTACAGCAGCACTTTCACTGGTAAAAGAGTTTATGGTAGCATTGGTCAAATCACGATGAGCGTATAAAAAAGGAACAGTCCCTTGTTTTACAGCAACAACACGACCTTTCTGGTTTAGGTCTTCTACAGAAAGCACATCAGATTTGGCACTAACCAGCATAGCAATAGAAGCTTTAGAATAAGGCTCAGAAAAAGCTACTTGTTTTTTTCTATCCTCTGTAATTCCCATGGAAGAGATAATAAGATCCACTTTCTTAGTTTGTAAAGCGGGGATAAGCCCTGACCACCCCGTGTTCTCTATGACTACTTCTTTTCCTAAATATTCTCCTAAAGCGTAAGCTATATCTACACTAACTCCATAAGGATTACCATCGATATCTTTAGTCTCAAAAGGAGGATAGGCCAATTCCATTCCTACGATTAGTTTATTGTTATCTGTTTTAGCACAAGCTCCCAATATCAGTACACTCATTGCCATTATTAAACTTCTATTTTTAGACACGGTATTGCCTCCATTTAACTTAATATACCCAAAGTATACACTATTATTCCTAGCTATGTCAAATTATACATGTCAAATTAAATATATCAAATTAAATTGAAAAATCAAAAAAAAAAGCCCAGAATTAATTCCTTTTTCATGTTGACAAAAAATAGCTTTCCCTATATAATGAAGAAATATTTAAAATCCCATTGGAGGATAAAATGAAAAAATTAACACTTATCTTACTAGCACTTACCACTACCCTAGCCTGCACCCCTAAGCCCAAAAACCATGTGGCTGATTGGAAACTCATTGGACTACTACCCATACCTGCTGGATTCACAGAATCTATCGGTGTTTCTGGAGCTTTTTCTGGATTTATTGGGGATAAACTAATCATCGCCGGGGGAGCTAATTTTCCTTACGCACCTGTCATTGAGGGAGGAGCTAAAGAGTTCTACCGTGATATTTTTGTCTTTGACATTAATAGCGATAACACTTTGTCTCATGTAGGATCTGGGCAATTACCTAAAAAACTAGCTACGGGACATACCGTAAGTGTGGGAGATTCTCTTTACTTTATAGGAGGAGAAAATAAAGACGGAGATTCTGCTACCATTTATTCTATTACTCTTAACGAAAACACACCTCTTGTGACAGAAGTCGCTACACTGCCTTTCACTTTTGCAGCAGGCGCAGCCGTTGTTAAAGATAATGTGCTTTATTTAGCTGGAGGACGCCAGAACAAAAAATCTTCTAATAAACTTCACACTTTCAATCTAAACACTAAAGAATCCATTTCTCTAGCAGATATCCCTGGAGAACCCAGAGTACAAATGCCTTACCTACTAGCGAATAATAAATTTTATATTTTCAATGGATTAGGCAGTCTAACTCTTGTTGATTCTTACGCTTATGATTTGGATAATAATACATGGTCTGCTTTAGCTAATTCCTCCTTGGAAAACATACCTTATACTGTTGGTGGTGGTGCAGCTGTACCTCTATCTGCAGACGAAATCCTTATATTAGGTGGTGTTAATAAACAAGTTTTTGATGATGCTATAACTCAGTTAGGTTCCCTAAAAGGAGCAGAATTAGAAGCTTTCAGACAAGACTACTTCAACAGAAGCCCCGAACAATTTAACTTCAGTACCAATCAAATGGTCTACAATACCACTAAAAATCAGTGGTATAGCGTAGGTACTATTCCTTTTTACGGAGGAGCTGGTCCTTTCCCTGTTCTTGTGAAAGATGGTATGGTATGGCATGTATCTGGTGAAATCAAAGCAGGTGTCCGCACCCCTGAAGTTCACGCAGGACTAATTAGTCAAAAAAAATAATCCATTAATCAAAAAAAAGACTCCCTAGATGATAGGGAGTCTTTTTTTTGATTAAAAAACAGGCATAAAATTATATTCACTATTTCAATGTATTTCCTTGATAAAAAACAAACAATCGTCTATAATATCACATGAAAAACCATCAAGGAGACTACTAGTGAGTGAAAATAAGGATTCTATGCCTAAAAATATCACAGAATTATATGGGACTAACGTTTTCAATGGAAAAGTAATGAAAGAAATGCTCCCCCAAGAGATATTTGCCTCTTTCAAAAAAACCTTACTAATGGGATCTCCTTTAAGTTTAGATATGGCTAATATCATTGCAGAGGCAATGAAAAATTGGGCTATAGAAAATGGAGCCTACCATTTCACCCACTGGTTTCAGCCTATGACAGGTATTACAGCAGAAAAGCATACTAGTTTTATTGTGCCTGATGGAGATCACGGCGTTTTACTATCCTTTTCAGGAAAAGAGTTAGTAAAAGGAGAATCCGATGCTTCTAGTTTCCCTAACGGAGGCTTGAGAACTACCTTTGAAGCGAGAGGATACACCGCTTGGGATGCTACATCCTATGCTTTTATTAAAGATAATGTCCTTTGTATTCCTACAATGTTTTGTTCTTATGCTGGCGAAGCTTTGGATAAAAAAACCCCCCTCATTAGATCCTTAGAAGCCATAGATAAACAAGCTCAACGTATCCTAAAACTTTTTGGGCATAAAGACGTACAAAAAATAATCCCCACCGTAGGAGCCGAACAAGAGTACTTTTTAGTGGATAAGGAGCTCTTTCTCCTTCGCCCAGACCTTTTGCATTGTGGCCGCACTTTATTTGGAGCTAAGGCTCTAAAAGGGCAAGATATGGAAGACCATTATTATGGTGCTATTAAAGCCAAAGTCTTAGACTTTATGCAAGAATTAGAAGAGGAACTCCTAAAATTAGGGGTACTATCTAAAATGCAACATAACGAAGTTGCCCCTGCCCAACACGAATTAGCCCCTCTCTTTGAGACGGCTAATATTGCCACAGACCATAATCAGCTCACCATGGAGCTCATGCAAGATATCGCTGATAAACATGGATTAGCCTGTCTTCTTCACGAAAAACCTTTTGCAGGAATCAATGGCAGTGGTAAACATAATAACTGGTCTTTGATTACAGATACAGGACATAATCTCCTAGACCCTGGTGACACCCCTCAAGACAATGCTCAATTTTTACTATTTCTTATGGCAGTGATTAAAGCCGTGGATAGCTATCAAGACCTTTTAAGAGCCTCCGTAGCCACCGCAGCTAATGACCATAGACTAGGAGGGAACGAAGCTCCCCCCGCTATTATTTCTATCTTTCTAGGAAATGAATTAACAGCCATTTTAGAAGCCATAGAAAACGACACCCCTTATTGTGGCGATAAAAAACAAAAATTAGAAATCGGCGTCTCTACCCTACCCCATTTCCCTAGAGATGTCACCGATAGAAATCGTACCTCCCCCTTTGCCTTCACCAACAATAAATTTGAGTACAGAATGGTAGGCTCTGCCCTATCCATCGCTCACCCTAACTGGATTATCAATACCATTGTAGCAGAATCCCTAGAATCTTTTACCGAGGTGTTAGAAAAAAGCACTAACTTCACCGAAGATTTACAAAAACTCATTAAAGATACCATTAAAACCCATAAAAAAATCATATTCAACGGCAACAACTACTCTAAAGAGTGGGAAGAAGAAGCTCAAAAAAGAGGCCTCTCCATCAATAAAAACGCCCCCGATGCCCTCCAAGCTCTTATAAAAGAAGATAATATCGCCGTATTAGAAAAACATCATGTTCTTTCCCGTTTAGAGAGCGAATCCCGTTATGGATTACTCCTTAAAACCTATTGTAAAACCGTGCGTTTAGAGGCTCTAACCCTATTAGAAATGATTAAAAAGAACATCCTCCCAGATACCCTACGCTACCAAAAAAGCCTAGCAGAAAGTATCTCCCTCAAAAAATCTCTATCCCTAGATTTCTCCCTAGAAGAAACCCTCTTACTAAAATTCACCCACTACTCTAAAGATATGTATCAGCTCCTCCTCCTACTAGAAGAGCAATTAATCACCGTAAACACCCATAAAAATAAAGAAAGAGCTTTCTATTATAGAGATAGTGTTTTAAGCACTATGGAAGAGCTAAGAGCTATCCTAGACCCCCTAGAAACATGGATTCCTAGAGACCAATGGAGTCTCCCCACCTATGAAGATTTACTCTATAGCGTCGTATAATTTCTCTACTATTAAATCAAAATACCCTAGCATAAGTTAGGGTATTTTATTTTGTGTAACAAGTCCCACATCATTTACTACAATCTTATAAGTTAATTATTCAAAAAAAATATCCCCCATACTTCAAAATCGAAATATAGGGGGATAAAGCAGTTTGTATATCCTGCAGGGTGTAGGAAATTATGACCCCTCAGAACAAAACAAACCGATATTATTTTTTATAATATAGTAACAGTCCTATGAATTATTATACCACACACATAAAAAAAAGCAAGACTAAAATTAATACTTACCAACGCTTTTAATCAATCCATTTGTAATCACTTGTTTACGTTGTGGTTTATCTTTCATATATCCTTTTATTGTCAATAGATTATTATTAAATAAATCCCTCCTTAGTAATTATAATGACAGACATCATTTGTTACTATTGACAGCCCCCTATCATATAAGCTATACTAATGAATAATATAATTATTTAAAAGGGGTTTTTGAATGAAAAATTTTACTTTATTATGTGCTTTACTCTTAATGAGTACCACATCCTATGCTAAAATAGGAAGACATAATCTACAGATCAATATCGGTGGTGGCTACCAAACATCTGATAGAGGAGAAATATCTGCCTTTACAACATATTTCTTTGGGTTACCTTTACACCACCCTGCACGACCAGCAGTATCTTTGGGTGGAGGGATGTTTACAGCAGAAGTAGGCTATCTTTTTCATAGTGTTCGTGAAAATCATACGGTACACGGTTTTGACATGAGAGCTAGTTTTTCCATGAGTTTTCTAAAAGGCGACTACGACAAGATTTATGATCAAAATTTCGAAAAAATGTACGGTGAATTTGCGATGGCATACACCCTAGGACGTCAATTAAAATCAGGGAGATTAATGTTTGATATACTTGGAGTTGGTGTAGCTTTTGGAGCTACTGATAATAAATATTATCTTAATGGAGCACCTGCTCTCGAAGGGGATAATGACTTCTCTTTCGGAACCTACTATATACTTCCAGGCATACAATATATGACAGATAGTGGATTTACGATAGGATGGAGAAACAAAGCTGAAATAAATACCAGCCATTTTTTGTCAATAGGAATAAACACAGCTATAACTATTGGTATCACTCTAGGTAGTGGAGAAAAGAAAAGCATCTTAAAATAATAGACCTACTATAGGCAATAAAAAACACACTCTAGCCTTAGAGTGTGTTTTTTTTCAATTTTTATTATATCATAAAATTTTTATTAGGTGAAAATTATTCTTTAATACATAAAATATAGTATTTACCACCCTTTATAACAGCGCCTTCTGTTTCATGTTCAAATCCTGGAAACAACAAGTCCCATTTTTCTAAAGCTTTTAAGTAAGCGATTTGAGGAGACTCTTTCCCGCCAAAATTCTCCCCTGACATAATCATAGGAATACCGGGAGGATAAGGGATAATAGAATTAGCGGCTACTCGTCCATAGAGCTCATCTAAGGGGACTAATTCCACATTATCTTTGATGAGTTGCTTATAAGCATCTCTAGGCGTTCTATGGGGCGTAGGTAATGAAGAATAAGCCATATCCAAATAATGCTCAGGATTATTATTTCTAAGAAAGAGTAATATTTTATCTCCTAAATCTTTAATCCCTAAATTTTTATAATTATCAGGAGCTAAGACGACTAATTCTGGAAATATTCTCGTTAATGGTTCATTGCGATCGTACTTTTCTTTAAAAGTCACAAGGGCATTGAGGAGACTACCCCATTTGCCTTCCGTAATACCCATAGAGAATAAGAACATCACCTGAAAATCTGTAGTTCTTGTAGGCACCACGCCTAGCTTAGAGAAGTAATAAGATAGTAGTTCTGCAGGTACTCCTTGTTCTTGTATCTCTCCTTTTTCAGAAATACCAGGGCTCAACAAACTAACCTTGATAGGATCTAACATAGCCCAATTTTCAGGGAGATCTTTAAAACCATGCCATTCATCTTTAGGGTTTAAAACCCATGCACTTTGTTCATTAACTAATAAATCCACAGGAGCTTCTTCAAAGTCATAGATTTTATTAGTAGCAGGATCTGTTACTTTGGGATTATTCCAAACTTTAAAAAACCATTCCCCATTTTTTTGGTATTCTTTATATAATTTAGCGACTTGTTGACGAAAATAAACAGCTTCTGTGATTGTATCTTTCATAAGAGTATAACCAGAATCTCCTTCCATCATCACAGCCCCTATCTCATTAGACACTGCCAAAGGATAATAAGGAGAGGTTGTTGCATGCATATTATAAGATTGAAGATAACGCTCTTCCGAAATAGGAGTTTCTCCATGTCTTACATGAACGTAAGAAGATTGAGACAAGGCATTCAAAAGCTTATGAGTAGAATGAGTGGCAAAAATAGTAGATTTTCCTTTGTAGTCCTTACTATCTCCTCTCATTGCATAATGATCTTTATAGACAGGGTGGAAACGAGCATAGCCATACCATGCTTCATCAAAGTGCATATGGGGAATACTTTTTTCTAAAATACCTTCCACTTTAGCAGAATTATAGACGACCCCATCATAGGTACAATTTGTTACCACAGAATATTGTGGTAGTATTTTTTTATCTTCTTTCGAGATTAAAGGAGAGTCTTGTATTTTTTGAGCAATCTTTTCTGGTGTCATCTCCAAAGGAAGAATAGGACCTATAATACCATAGTGATTTCGGGAAGGAATCATATAAATAGGTGTAGCCCCTGTATTAATCAATCCTTGTTCTATAGATTTATGGCAGTTTCTATCCACTAAAGCCACATCATCTTCCGTCAATACCGCTTGCATAATCGTACGATTAGAGCCAGAAGTCCCTACTAAAACACTATAAGAAAGATCTGAACCAAAAATCTTTGCTACTTTTTCTTCACTATCGTGGAAAGCTCCTGTATGATCTAAAAGAGAACCTATACTAGTACGTTCTATTCCTATATCAGAAAGAAACATATTGTCCCCATAAAAATTAAAAAATCGTTGCCCTAGAGCTGTTTTATTAAAACCTACCCCCCCCTGATGTCCTGGAGCTGACCAAGAATACTCGGCGATTTTATTATAAGAGAGCATCGCTTTAGTAAGAGGAGGAAGAAGAAAATCATCGTACTCTTTAACAGCTTTTTCTATTCTTTCCCCTAAGAAATATATTTCTTCTTGAAGCACCCAGATAATCTCATAAATATTTTCTAAGGTACTTCTTTCTAAATGGAGTAAAGACTCTCTATCATGACAAAGTAAAAAACAAGGGAGATTTTCTTGAGTGTGATGTATTTTTGTTATAGCCTGCACTAAGCTTTCTTGAGCTCTTGCTAGAGGAAAAGAAAGCAAGACACAATCCCAATTTTTATCTAAAATCATAATGTCATTAAGATCTTCATAAGAAGTCGTAATACGAACATTAAAATTTTGTGATTCCAACTGAAATATCAATTGATTTAATCGGTATTCTATTTCTGTATTGGGAATGACAGAATCTTTTAATAATAGAATGTTTTTTTTATTTTTCATTTTTTATCTCCTATCCTAAGAACGTTTTATAATTAAATCCTAGATACACTACACCTGCTGCTCCTAATAAACATAGGCTTAGAGCAAAAATACCCTCTCCCTTTGTATCAAACATTGTTTTATTTTCAGCATTTTCCTTTCTCGCCATAAAATAGATAGGAATCCCTAAAGCGTACACAATACAAGCAATTAACATATATTGAACCCCTGCTGCATAAATAAGCCACAGTCCATAGATTAAGGCGAACACAGAAGTGATTTTAGCATATGTTCTACTCGCAAAAATATCATCAGGATAAGACTCTTTAGAAGAGAAACTGATTTTCATGAGATAGAGAATACAAACAATATAACAAGGGACAAACATAAAACTAGTCATAGAAAGCATTAAAGTCCAAGCATTATGAGAAAAATAAACGAGAATCATTGCTCCTTGCATAATAATAGTAGAGATAATCATAGAGAAACTTGCCGTTCCTTTATCATTACTCTCAGCAAAGCGTTTAGGGAAGGTATTAGCTTTTGCCGCTACATAAGGTAGTTCTGCGAGCATAATCGTCCAAATAAGCCAAGAGCTCAATACAGCGACTATCATTCCTACATTCATGAGGTACTCACCCCAAGGGCCTACTTTCTTTAATAAAATTTCTGCTGTAGAAGGAGCTTGCATCACACTTAATTCTCCTAGAGAAAAAATACCATAAGACAAGGTTGAAATAAGCACATAAACAGAGGTGGAAATAATAAAAGCTAATTTTGTTGCCCTTCCTACGTCTTTTTGGTTTCTTGCTTTATCAGAGACTACGACAGCACCTTCTATTCCTAGATACATCCATAAAGTTACGAGCATCGTATGTTTTATTTGATCGAATATTGTGCCAAGGTTTTTTTCATGGGCAGCTGGTATATCTTGAGTACCCCAAAAATTAGTCATAAATTGAGGCAGATCAAACAATGAGCCTGCAATAATAATAAAAAGAACAAGGGGAACAATCTTGGCTATCGTACCTATGGTATTTAAGGAAGAAACGTTCTTGACCCCACTTTGCACAATGAAATACATCACCCATATAACAATAGAGCCCCCTATCACAGAATTGAGATTATTTCCCCCTGTAAACATTCCTGGATAGAAAAAATTTAAAGAACCCATCAATAGTACCGCATAAGCTACATTGGCGAATATATTAGCTATCCAATACCCCCAAGCAGAGAAAAATCCTACAAAAGGTCCAAAGCCTATTTGCCCATACGAGAATAACCCCGCCTTAGCCTCTGGTCTAGCGGCAGATAAAATACGAAAGGTGTTGGCTAAAAACCATACTCCTATAGCAGTAATAGCCCACGCTATAAGGGAGGGGCCTACTCCAGCATCTGCGGCTATATTTTGGGGAATATTAAATACTCCTCCCCCTATCATAGCGCTTATAATAACCATCGTTAAAGCAACGACTCCCAGTTTATTATTATCTTGACTCATGACATTCTCCTTTTATTGATTGAATAAAAGATAGTACAGCTTTTTCTAAATTCCAAATTTTTTAAATTTTAAAATCCTATCAAAAAATCTGAAATCCACCCAAAAACCTAAAAAATTAACCCCTATCCAAAATACCTCTCCCTAAAATACCCCCTGAGCAAAAATCTAAAAATCTCCCCAAAATCATAAAACCATTATCACCATCCAAAATTTCTCAAAAAGACAAAACAAAGATCTTTCTAAAATATTCCCCAAAAAAAAGTCTAACAAAGCAAATTCTCCTCTCCAATCCCAAAATTTTAAAATCCTATCAAAAAATCTAAAAAATAAGCCCAAAAACCTAAAAAAAGATGATCAACAGTGATTAAAATATGATTAAAAATCAAAAAAGGGTCAAAAAAGTGATAAAAACAATCAATAAATTGAGCTAAAACTTTGAGATATTGAATAAAAATCAATAAAGGTCAAAAAAAAAGACACCTTTTAAAAGGTGTCTTTTTTATAATATTTATTTTATATTATAAGATTAAAATACATAAATAAGCCCTGAAATAATCACGCCACTTACGATAAGAATCACGGCAGTATAACCCATGATATCTTTAACGTCCATACGAGCTACCCCTAATAAAGGTAAAGCCCAAAATGGTTGTATCATATTTGTCCAAGCATCACCCCAAGACACAGCGAGAACTGTCTTAGGAATGTCAGCACCTAGTTTCACAGCACTATCCAGAATAAAATGACTTTGAACAGCCCATTGTCCTCCTCCAGAAGGAACAAAGAGATTGATCAAACCTGATACCCAAAAGGTATACACAGGCAAGGTATTAGCATTAGCTACGGAAATAAAGAATTCTGTAATTGTAGCCCCTAATCCTGATTGAATCATAATCCCCATGATACCAGCATAGAAAGGAAATTGCATTAAGATACCAGAAGTCTCAGCCACACCTTGCTTAAAAGCTACCAAATAATTATGAGGTGTTTTGTGCAAGGCTAGACCTAAAAACAAGAAGATAATAAGAACACTATCAAGAGATAAAGTTTTTCCAGCTTTGAAATATAAAAAGAGATATACAAACCCTAAAACACAAGCAATGACTGTAATTAAGGGGGTATGCTCTAAATATTCAGCAAAATTCAACTTCCCAGTAGGTGCTGGTACTTCTTTTTCTTCTTCAAGAAATTTTTGTTTAACTTCTTCAGATAGTTCAACGATTTCGGAAGGATCTTTAGGCATCATCAATATAAAGGTTATAGGAATAGTGATCAATAATATTAAAGAGAGGGTAAGATTGAAAGGGCTAAAAATAGTATCAGTAACAGGAATAAAAGATCCTGCTCCCAAGTATTGATTGAGCGCAGCATCTACCCCTGGTGTAGCCAATCTTAAAGGAATAGAGGCAGAAAGTCCTCCATGCCATACGAGAAAACCACTATAAGCAGCAGCTACTAAGATTGGGTAATGCACTCCCTTGGTACGAGTAGCTACTTTACGAGCTAAAAGAGCACCAGCAATAAGCCCAAATCCATATTGTAACCAACAAGCAATAGTAGCAACTATAGCAGTCCCTGCAATAGCTTTAACAGGCGTATCTAAACGATCTGCTATCTTACCCAAAAGAGCATTTACTGGTTTACTACTAGCTAGGGCTGTCCCTGTAGCTACGATTAGAGCCATTTGCATCGCAAATCCTAAAAGCCCCCAAAAACCACTACCCCAATAGGTAATAATATCGAAGATAGAATTACTGGTACCTTTGGAATTGGGGACAAATAATGCCGCCACAATGACTATGACTGTCAATAAGATAGAAAAAATAAAAGCATCTGGCATGTATTTTTTCATAAATCTTGTGAAAATATCCGCTAAAAATTTCATAACAACTCCTTAAAAATATACTGTTATACTTATATCATAGCATACTATAAAATTTTTGTAAACCATTATTATCCTTAAAACCTTTTAAATATCTATTTTTGCTTGACAAAATCTTAAAATCATTTATAATAATCTATTATAAAAATAACAAACTTATTACTATGATAAGTCTAATAAAATAAGGATATGAGGTGTACATAATGATAGAAAAACCAATTATTACTCCCAAAGAAGCTGTCGCTTTAGTCAAAGCCGGCAATTCTGTTATGTGTGGTGGATTTATGGGAGCCGGTGCAGCCGAAACCCTATCTAAAGCAATGGCAGAGCATTGCCCACATAAAGATCTTACCCTAATCGCCAGTGACCACTCTTGGGGGAAACCCGATATAGGAAGAATCAACGGTGTAGCCCACATGGTACAGGCTAAATTATTTAATAAATGTATTTCATGTCATATAGGATTAGATGCTTTCACTCAAGAACAAATGAAATCAGGGGAAATGGACGTTAATTTATTTCCAATGGGTTCTTTTGTAGAAAAAATCAGATCAGCTGGACTCGGTATAGGAGGATTTTATACTCCTTCTGGATTGGGAACAGAAGTAGCTGAAGGAAAAGAAATCAAAGTCATTCAAGGAAAAGAATACATCCTCGAAGAAGCTCTGAGTGGAGATGTAGCTTTCATCAAAGCTAAAAAAGCTGATAAAGCAGGGAATCTCATTTACGAAGCTGCTGCAAGAAATTTCAATCCTATCCTTGCCATGGCTGCCAAAATCGTCATTGCCGAAGTAGAAGAAATCGTCGAGATTGGAGAACTGGACCCTAACCATATTCAAACTCCTTTTATCTTCGTTCATTACCTTGTTTTAGGAGGAAACTAATGCAATACGAAAACAATAAAAAAATTATCACTAAAAGAGTTGCTCAAATATTCCAACATGGGGATGTTGTAAATCTTGGTATCGGAATTCCTGCTGCTGTAGCTGGGGATATTCCTAACGATAGAACTATTATTTTACATTCAGAAAATGGATTTTTAGGAATGGGACCTGCCCCCACAGAAAACATCAATAAAGACCTCACCGATGCAGGTGGGAACCCCTCTTCTATCCTTCCTGGCGGATGTTTCTTTGACTCTTCTATTGCCTTAGGTATGATGAGAGGTGGGCATTTAGATTATACCGTAATAGGTTTTTTAGAAGTAGATCAAACTGCCAATATCGCCAATTACAAAGTGCCTGGTAAAATGGTACCAGGAATGGGTGGTGCTATGGATCTTGTAGCTGGAGCCAAATGTGTTATTGCAGTAGGTCATCACCTTGATAAAACAGGGGATTGTAAACTAAAAAGAAAATGTACCTTACCCTTAACAGGTGTAGGAAAAGTAAGTATTATCGTTACTGATGCTGCCTATTTCACATTCAATAATGGGAAATTTGTGCTAGAAGAAGTTTTCGCTCCCTATACCAAAGAATTTGTCTTAGGTACTATCGATGCTGATATAGAAGTGTCACCTAACTTCAAAATTGTAGAAGTCTAAAAAATAAAAAAGAGTGAAGTAATAATTACTTCACTCTTTTTTTATAATATTCTATAATTTTTATATTTATTTCTTTTTATAATTTTTTGCCAGCTCAAAAAATTTAGGACCTATATGACAATAGCCATTAGGATTGTTATCTAAGTATTTTTGATGAACTTTTTCTGCAGAAACATAAATCTTAAGGGGCTCTAATTCAATAGCTATAGGTGTTTTATATTGTGATTGCAATCTTATTAAAGAATCTTTAATAAGAGGCTCATCTACTACATCTACATAATATATCCCTGTTCTATATTGAGTACCCACATCATTTCCTTGTTTATTAAGTGAGGTAGGGTCTATAATCTGATAATACAAATCTAAGATTTCTTCTAAAGAAATAAAAGATGGGTCGTATTGTATTTTAACCCCTTCCGCATACCCTGTATCTTTTTTACAAACCTCTTCATAAGTGGTCGTTTCCGTGTTTCCATTAACAAAGGCTGTTTCTGTAAATGTAATCCCATGTACTAGGGAAAGAAATTTCTCCACTCCCCAAAAACACCCCCCTGCTAAAACAATAGTTTTCATAATATTCCACCTTTACTTGAGATTTTGGTTGTTCTTACCTATAAATTGAGCCATATACTCTGGTAATTTATGATTTTGTAAATTTACTGTCTTAGCTGTAATAAATAGTGGTCTTTTTACAACTTCTGTATGAATACGTGCTATATACTCCCCTATTATACCTAAAGCAAAAAGCATTGCTCCCCCAAAAAAAGTAATAACTATCATCAAAGAAGACCACCCTTCCGAATAGTGCCCTGTAAATCTTGACATGATAGTATAAATCAAGAGTACTCCTGATAAAAACAGGGCAAATACACCCAAAAATTGTATTATGGTAATAGGAGCGTAACTAAAAGAAAATAAGCCATCTTTCGCTAGACCTATCATTTCTTTCCAGCCGAATTTAGTCTCCCCAGCAAATCGTTCTGGTCTTTCAAAAAGAAGCTCTGTCTGTTTAAAGCCCAAATATGCCACCAAGGCTCTGTTAAAACGATTCTTTTCTTCTATATTTATTACAATATCTACAATTACCCTGTCCATAAGACGAAATTCACCTACGTCTTCGGGAAGAGATGTGTAAGAAAGAAAATTTAAGGTTCTATAAAAGAGAGAAGCGGTCCATTTTTTCAAGAAACTTTCTCCTTGTCTTTGAGCTCTCTTGCCGTAGACGACATGATAGCCCTCTTCTTGCCATAAACGATACATTTCAGGAATACATTCTGGTGGGTCTTGCAAATCGGCATCCATTAAGATGACCCCTTCTCCAGAGCAATAGCACATTCCTGCATAAAAAGCCACTTGTTGCCCTTTGTTAGATGCAAAAGAAACGACTTTGATTTTACTATCTTTCTCAGCGTAACTTGTTATAAGTTCTAGTGTTTTATCTTTAGAGCCATCGTCTACTAAAACAATTTCATAATTATCAAATTGATATTCTTTCATCTTTTCTGCCAAAACATCTAATGTGGTTTTAATGACTGCCTCTTCGTTATAACAGGGTAAAACGAGAGAGATTAATTTATTATCCATAATAACAATTCCTTATTATACTTATCATAATATTATATTACTTAAGACCTGTTTTTGTCAAGATAGATTTATACTTAATAATTAAATTGACTTTAGTACTATTTCATTTTATACTAAGTCATATTTATATATTATGGAGACACAAATGACTGAAGTATCCAACAAACACAAGCTATGGAAATCTTATCGATTTCTTGTTATTCTTTTATGTTCTATCTTTTTAGGAAGTATTATTGGTCTAATGATGGGAACAGACGCCACCGTGTTCAAACCCCTAGGAGACCTCTTTATCAACATGATGTTTACAATAGTGGTGCCTTTAGTATTTACCACTATCAGTAGCTCTATCGCTAGTATGAGTAATATTAAAAGATTGGGTAATATTTTAAGGACTTTGTTATTTGTATTTGTGGGGACAGGGACTGTTGCAGCTATCCTGATTATTGCTTTGGTTATAATATTTCCCCCTGCTCAAGGAGTGCAGTTAAACATCCCGCCAGCAGAAGCTTTAAAAACCTTCAACACAGGGGAACAAATCGTTGCTACCTTTACCGTAACAGACTTTCCAGATCTAATCTCTAAAAGACACATGCTCCCTTTAATTATCTTCGCCTTATTATTTGGGCTTAGTATCAATCTCGCAGGAGATAAAGGTAAACCCATAGCAAAGGCTCTGGATTCTTTAGCAGCTGTATTCTTAAAAATGGTACATATTATTATGTTTTACGCCCCTATTGGTTTAGGAGCATACTTCGCAGCTTTAGTAGGACAATATGGACAAGATTTAATTGGTTCTTATGCTAGAGCTATGCTTATTTATTACCCTCTATGTTTTTTGTATTTCGCTATTGCTTTCCCTATTTATGCCTATATAGCAGGAGGTATGGACGGCGTTCGTTCCTTAAAACATATTATACCACCAGCTATAACTTCTCTAGCTACTCAGAGTAGTATAGCTACCCTCCCCGTCAATCTTGAAGCTTGTGAAAAAATAGGAGTTCCCAAAGATATTAGAGATATTGTTCTCCCAATTGGAGCTACCGCTCACATGGACGGGACTGTTTTTAGTACCATCCTTAAGATATCTTTTCTTTTTGGAATCTACGGGATTCCTTTTACTAGCCCAGAAACCATTATAACAGCTTTGTTCTTATCTCTAGCAGGCGGAGTTGTAATGTCTGGAGTACCTGGGGGTGGACTTATAGGTGAGATGTTTATTGTTTCCATGTACGGCTTTCCACCAGAGGCTTTCCCTATCATAGCTACTATAGGTTATTTAGTAGATCCCCCTGCAACGATGATTAATGCAACAGGAGATACCGTTGCCTCTATGCTTGTAACAAGAATACTAGAGGGTAAAGACTGGATTAAAAACAAGTTATCTTAAGACAATAAGAGTTTGTTAGTTATTATCTTGTTATCATCTATAAGGTTTTAATTGAAAAAGGTGCTGATGCTATAAATGAAAATTATGATAATCCTTTGGATAGTGCTATTTTTATAGAAAATGTTGCTATCGTAAAATTATTAATAGACAATGGGGTAGATGTTAATTATAAATCTAGTGAAGGACGAACAGCACTAGGGGCATCTCTTGATTTTGACAATAAAGAGATGATTAAACTTCTTAAAGATGCTGGAGCTACGGAGTAATTAATCATTATATTTATCAAAAAAGACGAGAAGTTTTTGTGCTTTTTTGGTATCATTATTGCTATTTTTAACTAATTATTCTATAATTAATAATAAAGGAGTTATTTATGCTTATTAATAAATATATAGATCATACCGTCCTCAAAGCTGATACTACAGAAAAACAAATCCAACAACTATGTAAAGAAGCCCTAGAACATCAATTTTATGCAATTTGTATTAATGGATCTTATGTTCCTTTAGCAGCACAATTATTAAAAGGTAGTGATGTCAAAATCGCTGCTGTTATTGGATTTCCACTTGGTGCTATGAGCACAGAATCCAAAGTTTTTGAAGCTCAACAATGTATCAAAGATGGTGCTACAGAAATTGATATGGTTATTAATATTGGCTTTCTAAAAGACAAAAAATATGATCTCATCCAACAAGAAATCACAGCAATCAAAAAAGCAATAGGAAACAATCTTCTCAAAGTCATTATAGAAACATGCCTTCTAACTGATGATGAAAAGCGTAAAATGTGTCACATCGTTATTGATTCAGGTGCAGAATATATCAAAACATCTACTGGATTTAATAGTAATGGTGCTACCCCAGAAGATCTCACTCTCATGCTTAAAGAAGTACAAGGGAAAATCCTTGTTAAGGCAGCTGGGGGAGTCAGAGATATTCAAACAGCACAAGATTATATTAATATGGGTGTGATGCGTTTGGGTACTAGCTCTGGTGTCGCTCTTATGGAAAATTCTACCATAAACCCCTCAAGCTATTAGAGAATCAGGTCATTCAACCTACCTAATGTATGGGGATAACTACTATATTCTTTTCTACTTTAGAAATAATTTTTCACAAAAAAAAGCTCTAGGCTTAAAACCTAGAGCTTTTTTAATTTTTATTAAAATCATTAAAATACAATAGCGAAACTAAATCGACCATAGACCTTAGCTGGTTCAGAACCTATAATGACTTCTTCCGTGAGTACAGCACCCACTCCAAAGCCTAGTAAATACATATCAAAAAGCATATAAAAAGTGCCGCCTATTCCATGATCACTGAAAGCTACCATGGAATAATCTACGCTGGCTCCTAGTCCAAAACTCTTTAAATACAAACTATACACAGGAATAATGCTGATCGCCCCTATACCTATCGTTATACTGGTCCGATAGCCCATATCAGAAGAAGATAGATCCTTATTAAAACCCATTCCTATTTTCGTCAAGCCTCTATTATAAGAATCGCCCTTTGAATTAAAGAAAAAATAAGCGTCTATCATAAAAGAAATATTATCGGGAACATACTGTAAATTAAAACCTGTCCCTATATGATGGGTTTTTGTTTCTTGTGTGTAGCTATCTATGTCCGTAAAACACGCCACCATAACTAATATACTAATTTTTTTAATCATTTCTAACTCAATCCAAAAATCTTTCCTTTATAACTCGTTCATTATAGAAAGATTCTATTATTTTGTCAATCTCTCTTAGCTTATTTTTCAAGACTATTCAAGTAATCAACGGCATATTGGACATGAAGTGCTACCCCATTTTTCATACCATCATCATCTAGATTAAATTTAGGATGATGATGGGGATAATGAGTATTTAATTTTTCGTTTTTTGTGCCTATATTAACAAATACCCCAGGGTAAACGTCCGTATATTCAGAAAAATCCTCTGCCCCTAAGCTCGGTTCTGCTACTCCTAGTTTATCTTCACTAAGGAATTTTAGAACAGACTTTTGACACAGCTCTGCAAGTTCTGGAGTATTATAGCCTATTTTGGTACTATTAGAGATAACAATCTCTGCCTCCACTCTATGCGCACTAGCCACAGATTGTACCACTCGATCAAGCATATCTAACACTTCTTTTCGAGAATCTTTAGAAACAGACCGTATAGTACCTAGAAAGTACCCTGAATCAGCTATAACATTGTCTTGATTCCCTACATGGAGAGAACCCACACTAATAGTAACTGGTATAAAAGGATTCGTCTCATTGGCTCTGGCTCTGGCAATATCTGTTACCATAGCAGCACAAGCGAGTAAAGGGTCTTTACAAAGATCAGGTCTAGACCCATGACCACCACTACCTTTTACAGTTACTGTAAAAGTATCGCTTGCAGCATGGGTAGTCCCTATTCCTATATTAATGAGCCCTGTTTCTAATTTGGAACTTACATGTACCGCAAAACAGCTTTTCACAGGGTATTTCTCCATGGGTTTAATTAATTTCAAAGCTCCTTCCCCTGTTTCTTCTGCTTGTTGAAAGCATAATAAAACAGAACCATTTAATTCTTCTCTCATATTATTTAAGATATGGGCAGCTCCCAACAACATAGCAGTATGAGCATCATGCCCACAAGCATGCATAACTCCTGTATTTTTAGAAGTAAACGGGAGGTGGTCATTGTTCTCTGTAATAGAAAGCGCATCCATATCTGCTCTTAACATGACCATTTGGTTTTTATTCTGTCCCTCTATCACCGCTAGTATCCCATAATCTACTACTTCAAAAGGAATCCCCAATTTACCTAACTCTTTTTGTACAAAGGCAGAAGTTTCTTTTTCTTCCATGCTTAGTTCTGGATTTTGGTGTAAATAATGTCTCGTTTGGATGACATACTGTTCTTGTTCTAAAACTTTATCTAAAATATTCATCATTCTTCCCCTTATTCTTTTTTCTCTAATTCGTCTAACTTATATTTATCTCTATATTTTTGTACCACTCCATTGTCTAGGAGTTTTTGAATCTCTACATTTAGTTTTTCTTTAAGCTCATCTTTTCCTTTATTAAGAGCCACAGCATAACCACCGCCCCCTGTAGTATCTTTAACTAATCCCATAAATACTAATTCTGGATTTTGGTTAAGATATTCTTCTGCAGGTTTTTGGGAAGCCACCACACCATCCAGTTTTTTGGTATTAAGATCCAACAAAGCCCCTGTATAATTATTATAAAGTTTTACCTCTATCCCCCCTATATCCTTGAGAATAGATTCTTGCATACTTCCTAGTAAAACTCCTACTGATTTTCCTTGAAGATTATCAATAGAGATATTAGCAGTTTCTTCTTTATGTACTATCAGAGAATGTCCCTCATCGTTAGGGAAAGAATATCTTTCTGTATAATCCACTATTTTAGCTCTATCCGGCGTAGGAGACACTCCTACTACTAAATCCACTTTCTGACTTTGTAAAGCAGATAAAAGTCCCTCAAATCCCATATTAACAAACTCAAACTCTATCCCCGCATTACTTAGAACATCCGTTACAACATCTATATTAAATCCCACTAACTCATCCCCTACAACATACTCATAAGGTGGATATTCAGCATTAATTCCTACTTTTAATTTATTTGATTTTCCGCTTTGACAAGATACCACTACTAATAACAATGGCAATAACATTAATTTTTTCATCTTATTTCTCCTATATTGATAAAAACGATTTCACAATCGAACTGATATTTTTAGACACTAATTTTAAGACCAATATTAAGAAAAAGGTGGGGGGAGATTAAAATAGGATAGTGCGAAGACACCTCCAAGAACTCCAAAACAACTCTGTTATGGGTAGCTTAGAAAGGGCGAAGATACCTCCAATGTAATAACTTCATATCAAACTCCTATTTCTGTCGATTTTTTATTATCGTCTATTTTAATTTATTTGTCAATCTTTTTTTATATTTTTCATCTTTTATATCCTAAATTGCCCTAGAAAATCTATTTAAAATGGACAAAAAAGGGATACAATATTAAATTTGAATTAGATATATATCTTACAGAGGGGTATCATGATACAAATTATCATCGTGGGGCATGGAAATTTTGCTCGAGGAATCAAATCAAATTTAGATACCATTATGGGGATTCCAAAGAACGTAAGTTTTATTAATTTAAAGGGACGGGAATCAGCTGCTACTATTTATAATAAATACGAACATATAGAGTATACTTCACCACAAGGTATCATCTTCCTTACAGATATAGCAGGAGGTACCCCTTACAATCAAGCAGTATTTTTTTTACTTGCTACAGGGATAAAGGGGGCTGTTGTAGGTGGTGTCAATATACCTCTTATTATAAGAATACTAGAACAGCTCAATGAAAAATCTGACCCTATGTACATCGTATCAGATGCTAAAAGAGTAGCTATAGAAAGTATTAAAATAAGTGGAAATCTAACAGAGTTAGTAAACTTATCCTAATCATATTATTTATTAATGTGTTCCCATTCTTGTATCACAAAAAAACTAAAATAAACACTAGACATTATTACAAAATCCGTTATAATAATAGATATAATACTGTTTTAGGAGAATTATTATGACCACTGTGGTAATTACTGGGCATGGGAATTATGCCACAGGGATAAAATCTATGTTAGATTTAGTGCTAGGTGTCCCTGATCATTTGAAATTTGTTGATTTTACAGAGGATCTTAACTCTGATACCCTTTATAAAAAACTAGAAGCGATTTATGATATATCTCCTGATGGAGTCATTTTTTTGACGGATATTGCTGGGGGCACTCCTTTTAACCAATCTGCTCTACTACTCCACACTAAGGGGAAAAATGGAGCTGTAGTAGGGGGCATTAATATCCCCTACATTTTCACGGTTCTTGATCTAATGGAAGAAAAAACAGACCTGAAGGAAATCGTAAAAGAAGCCAAAGAAATAGCTATTGAGAATATTAAAATTTTTGGTGAAGATACGTCGAAAGCTAGTTCTAATAATGATGATGATGGTATATAAAGAACTTTTTATTTTATGATAACATTTTATAAAAATATAAAACCCTCATAGTTTTGTAATGCTATGAGGGTTTTTTGTATTACTTAGGAAACATAAGGTGTATTATATGCTTTCAGGCTATAATACTAATGAAAAATATTCTATTCTAATAGTTTTATAATCTCTTTCCTTGTAAGTTTCTTTGCAAGTTCTAAAGGAGTGTCCCCTTTATTGTTAGAGACATTTTTATTTGCTCCATTTTTTAAAAGAAATTTCACTACATCTGTCTGTCTTTCAGATACGGCGTAGTGCAGCGCGCTCCTACCATCTTTATTTTGTGCATCAATATTAGCGCCTCTCTCTAGTAAAAATTCAGCAAATTCTATATCTTTACGTACTATCATTCTTAGGATAAAAGGCTCCCATGTGTTATCAATACGGATATCAGCTCCATTTTTCAAGAGAAAGTCTATCATTTTTTTTTGTTTATGATATATTGCATAATATATAGCCGTCTCTCCACGGTAATTTTGCTTATTAATATCAGCCCCGTAATCCAACAGTAATTGAGCAAAAGGAATCCCACCGTCCCAATAAGACGCTGTCATTAAAGCCGTTTCTTCGTCGTATTCATCTATATATCTGAAAGCATCTACATCTACTCCATTATCTAGAAGTATTTTAGCTATTTCCAAGCCCTCTGGAGAATGATCAATACGAGTACCAATTCTCACCTTGTATATGTCTCCCGTATCCACCACGACAGGAAGATATTTTTTAACTAATTCTATATCCATCGATAGTGCAATCTGAAAAACCCTAAGGGTCCCCTTTGCTCCTTTAGATTCTAAAAAATCGATTAATTCATAATACTCGGCTATAATTTTAGGATCTTTTGCTTGCTCTAAGCCATACATAGCTTTGGATAAAGGAGATTCTGTATAATTATATCCGTTAATATTAGCTCCTAAATCTAAAAGCCTATTGATAAGCTTTTTATTCCTCATTTCTACTGATTTAATCAACACACTATCTTTAGTTTCTTGAGTAATATTTTTATTTGCTAGGAACCTATTAATAAGCTTTTCATTCCCTATTTCTACTGATTCAATCAACGCAATATCTTTGGTTTCTTGAGTAATATTTTTATTTGTTAGTGCTGTTTCTAAAACATCTTCATTGCCCATACGTAATATCATATTTATAATACCATGTCTATTAACATCTGCACCCTTTTCTATTAGAAGCATTGCCATATTAGGTTTTTCCAGCACAATGGCATGTTGAAGAGCGTTTTTAAACCAGCCATCTTCCTCATCTATGTCTTTTCCTTTAGCCAATTCTTCCAATATCAACATTTTATTATCATTACTCACTGCCTGTATCATAGTCACTTGCTTATCATAGTCCAATACAGACCATGATAAAGTGGGTAATGATAGCAGTAATACTACTACTGATGAAATTCTCATTTCAAACCCCTCAATACAATCACATAATTTTCAAGCTATTATTTCAATACCTTTACCATTTTTCCAAACTATAAAAATATACACCAACCACTCCCAAATATCTTATTTGAAGTCTAATCCTCTTGATCTACAGGAGCAATTACTAGAAAATTTTTATTTTTTGAAAATTGTTTTTTAAAATCAAGGCTTATGTTACTATCTGTAATGACAGTATCAATATTTTCTATAGGGAGCCATGCCCACGTTTTTATCTGACCAAATTTGGTGTGATCAGCAAGAATAATTTTCTGTCCTTCTAAGGTACTAATAGTGCTTTCTGTCATATTTTTCTGTATTACAGAACGTGAAGCCCCTTTATTAATACTCAAACCCTCTGTTCCTAGAAATATTTTACTTGCATGAAAATTCCTGATAAATATTTCAGAAAATTCTCCAACAATAGCCTGGTCCTGTAATTGCAGTATCCCACCGATGATAATCGCTGTAATATGGGGCATATGCATTAACTCATTCATTATTGGGATGGAGTTAGTTATCACCGTAAGAGATTTAAAGGCACGAAGATAACGACACATGTAGGAAGTTGTACTTCCCGCCCCTACAAATATAGTATCGCCATTTTTTATAAATTCACTTGCCCTCTTTGCAATTGCCTTTTTTTCCTTATTCTTTTTTTTAAAAATAGGATTACTATTATAGTGAGTATTATCAAAGTACTTAATGTAGCCTCTAAAACATTCTATATTGTGTTTTTCTGCAAGATTTTGACACATTTTTCTAATTACAGGTAAGCTATAAGAAAAATATTTACTCAGCTCTATAAAGGAAATAGTATCATATTTATTAAGGAGATCTAATATTTCATTATCAATATTTAAGACTTTTTTAGGCATAATAAAAACCTCTTGTTTCAATAAGTATACCATTAAAAATATAAAAAGTCAAACTAAAAACAAATAGAAATATAAACACACATTTCAACAACATAATCAATTGTAATACAACAATTTATATATAATTTGAAAATAAAACCATATAGTGTTGATTTTATTTCAAATTGAATTATAATATTAGTATAATAATACTAAAGGGGATTATATGATAGCGAAAATTGTCACTACCAACCGTCAGTCCAAGGAAAATGCTCTTATTTGCATTTGTTCTGCTCATCAAGATGTTATCAAAGCAGCATTTTCTTTTTTACAAAAAAATCCTACTATCTGCTTGTCCATAGAGAGTACTGTGCAGCAAGTAAACCAAGATGGAGGCTACACAGGCATGGTACCAAAAGACTATGTGGCTATGGTTTATAAAATAGCAGAAAAATATAATATCCCTAAAGAATCTTATATTTTAGCAGGAGACCATCTGGGTCCTAATGCTTGGAAACACCTTGCGGCTGAAGAGGCTATGAAAAAAAGCCTCGTTCTTGTGGAGGAGTATGTTAAAGCTGGGTATACTAAAATCCATATAGACCCAAGTATGTCTTGTAGTGATGACCCCACGCCTCTTTCTATAGCAACTATTGCTGAGCGAACAGCTATGATGGTAGAAGTCGCTGAAAAAACAGCTGTGGCTACTTTTGGTAACTCTGACCGTTTATTCTATGTTGTAGGAACAGAAGTACCTGTACCAGGTGGTTCTCAAGAATTTGAAGACCATATTTCTATTACTCCACCCCATGAAGTTGAAGAAACTATTCGTCTTATTAAAGAAGCTTTTGAGCAGTACAATCTATCCCCTATTTGGAATAAAGTGCGGGGGATTGTTGTTCAACCTGGTGTTGAATTTGGAGATGATTTTGTCTTCCTTTATAAAAAAGACAATGCTAAGGCTCTTATTGATGTTATTACCCCTTACCCAAACCTCGTTTATGAAGCTCATTCTACAGACTACCAAACGACCTTATCCTTAAATGGGCTTGTTCAAGACCATTTTGGTATCCTAAAAGTAGGTCCAGAGCTAACTTTCGCATGGAGAGAAGCGTTATTTGCTCTTGATATGATAGAAAAAGAAAACCCTGCTATTTCCTTGAAAAGCAATCTTAGAGATACGGTAGATAAAGAAATGTTGGAAAATCCTACCAATTGGGCTCCTTACTACAAAGGAACTGATGTAGAGCTTTCTTTTAAAAGAATATATAGCTTAAGTGATAGGATTCGTTACTATTGGGCTAGCCCTACACTCACAGAAGCTGTCGATAAAGCGATACCTAATTATAACAAGGCTCTTAGTTATTCTCTTGTGTCTCAATACCTTCCGTGGGTTTTAGAATACAACGAAAAAAACAATAAGACCAATTTTTCTGCTCAAGAGATTTTAATATGGTCTGTAGAACGTATTATTCAAAAATATTTTAACGCTACAAAAAATCAATAATATTATAGAGGTTTCAAAATTATGTGGAAAACAATAATCAACGCACCTGAAGATAAAAAATATGTGCATACCCTAAGAGAAATTCGTCAGCAACCCTCCTGTTGGAAAAAAACCCTGGATATTATTTTCAAAGATGAAACCTTACAGTCTTTTATCCAATCTGCTCTTGCTGATGAAAATAGACCCATTATTGTGTCTGGAGCTGGATCTTCCGAATTTGTTGGTCAAAGTATTTTAGATACTCTTAGTAAAAAAAGTAATAGACGTGTTCTTAATGCCCCTACTACGGACATTGTTACTAATCCTACTAAATATAATATCCCTAATGCTCCTGCCCTAATGATATCTTTTGCTCGTTCTGGGAATAGCCCCGAATCTGTGGCATCTGTGGAACTCATAAAACAAGTTTCTCCTTCCACTAAGCATCTTATAATCACATGTAATAAAGATGGTTCCTTAGCTAAAAATGCTCAGACAGACAGTAATATCTATGCTGTTCTCTTACCAGAAGAAACTAACGATGTTTCCCTTGTGATGACTAGTTCTTTTTCTTCTATGGTTCTTGCTGCAGTCCTATGTTTTGAAAAACAAACAGAAGCATCTAGCTTTTTAAATAAAGCATGTGATTATGCAGAAGAAGTTTTAAATACTCATGCCGACTCTATAGAAAAAGTTATTGCAGCTCAAAATGTTAATAGGGTCCATTATTTAGGGACATCTGATGCTAAGGGACTTCTCACCGAAGGACATCTTAAAATGTTAGAAATGACAGATGGAAAAACAGCTACCAGAGTGGATTCTTTCTTAGGTGTAAGACATGGACCTCAAGTATTTACTGATAAAAATACTCTTGTTGTAGCTATTTTATCAGAAGATACTTATATACGTCAATATGAGTTTGATTTATTAAATGAAATGAAAACTAAAAAACAGGGCTATGCTTATATTGTTATTGGAAAAGGCTCTAACAGTGTTGCTCTTCCTAATCTTGTTGCTATCGAAACAACGGGCTTAGGAGAATTTTATCGACTATTTCCAGCTATTGTTGTATTACAATTATTAGGGCTTTTCAAAAGCCTTTCCTTAAACCTTAATCCAGACGCTCCTAGTGCTTCTGGTACCATTAATAGAGTTGTTCAAGGGGTTAATATCTACCCTTATTAAATATTAAAAAACATTTAAGGAGCTATATATGCCAAATATCAATCTTGTGAGAATAGACAATAGACTTGTGCATGGTCAAGTTGCTACTTCTTGGATTCCCCACTCTAAAGTAAATCTCGTACTTATTGCACATGACGAAGTTTCTACTAACACTATGAGACAAGGCCTCATGGAAACAATCATCCCTGGACATGTTCAATCTCGTTTTTTCTCCCTACAAAAAACAGCAGAGGTTATCCACAAAGCATCTTCATCTCAGAATATCTTGATAGTGGTAGAAAACCCTATTGACGCTTTATGGCTTAAAAAAAATGGAGTCCCCATAGAACATATTAACATTGGTAATATGCACGGTGGTGATGGTAAAAAAGCTCTCGCAAAAGCAGCTTATGCTTCAGATGCTGAAATAGCAGCTTTAAAAGAATTATCTTCATTAGGAGTCAAGCTAGAATTTCAACAACTCCCTGTGGATTCTATTGTAAACATTAATAAAGTTGTAGAAGAGCTATAAATTATATAAAACTGAAATTCTAAAAATTACAGGAGAGTGTTATGGAACCGACTATTATTCAAATTGCCCTTATTGTTATATGGGCAGGGATTGCTGGGATCGATCTTTTTGATGGATTACTTCATATCCACAGACCTATTGTGTCAGGAATGGTTATTGGACTTATTCTTGGAGACATACAAACAGGTTTGATTACAGGGGCTACCTTAGAGCTTATTATGCTTGGAGCTATGCCTGTAGGGGGAGCTCAGCCTCCCAACGTTGTTATCGGTGGTGTAGCTGGAACAGTTCTAGCTATCACGTCAGGATTAGATCCCATGGCTGCAGTAGGTATTGCTATACCTTTTGCTGTATTTATGCAAGGTCTTATTACCCTATACTTCACTATTTTTGTACCTGTTATGCACAAAGTGGACACTCAAATCGAAGCTTATAATGGAGAAGACGCTATTGTTAAAGCTAACTTATTCGGAATGTTTACCCTTTTCATCATGTACGGATTTGTAGCAGGATTGTTAACAGTCGGGGGAACCCATAGCGCTAATATTGTTTCTCAATTCCCAGCATGGATCACAGACGGTTTAGCTGTCGGTGGTAGTATGCTTACCGCTGTTGGACTTGCTATTCTCTTAAAAGTCATGTTTTCTGCTCGTTATGCTATCTATCTTGCTTTAGGTTTCATTCTTGTAACCTTCTTTAATGCACAAATTTTACCTGTAGCAGGTATTGCTGTCATTGTTGCTGGAATAGAATTTTATCTAGCTCAAGAAATAGAAAGCGCTACACCTGTTAAAAACACACAAGGAGACGAAGATGGAATCTAAAAAACTTCTCAATAAAAAAGATCTAAACGCTATTGCGTTTCGTTCTATGTTTTTACAAGCTTCTTTTAACTACGAAAGAATGCAGGCTTGTGGTTGGGCATTTACCTTATTACCAGGTTTGAAAAAAATCTTTAAAGATGATAAAGATGGTATGAAATCTGCCCTTAATCGTCATATGGAATTCTTCAACACCCACCCTTTCCTTGTAACTGCTATTGCAGGTATTATTATTGCTATGGAAGAAAAAAAAGAAGATCCAGAAGTTATCCGTGCTATTAAAGTAGCTATTATGGGACCTTTGGGTGGTATCGGTGATGCTATTTTTTGGTTTACCTTAATTCCTATTACCGCATCTTTGGGTGCTGGACTCGCTTTAGAAGGAAATATCATTGGGCCTATTCTCTTCCTTATTCTTTTTAATTTAGTTCACCTTCCATTAAGATTTGGTCTGATGCACTATTTCTACAGTTTTGGACTACAAGCTTTTGATACCCTTAAAAATATAACAAAACATGTACAAAAAGCAGCTAACATCATTGGTGTTACCGTTGTTGGTGCTCTTATTGCTTCTTTCGTAAGATTCAAATTAGCATTAGAATTTAATGTCGGTGAAAAAGTCGTTAATGTACAAACCGAAATCATTGACGCCATTATGCCAAACTTACTACCATTAGTGCTTACTCTTACTATTTATCATTTCATTGCTAAAAAAGGAGTTGCTCCTACTACAATGATTTGGGCAATTATTGCTTTCAGTCTTGTCTGTTCTTTCTTTGGAATTGTATAAGCATGATAAACCATTAAGTTTTATAGATAGAGGGTGTTTTTACATCCTCTATCTTATTTTTTATATTAAGGATAATTACTATGAAAGCTATACAAGCCAAAAGATTATATACAGGTTCTTATTTCATAGAAGAGGCTGTTCTTATATGGGAAGATCAATATATCGTTGCTGTAGGTCATAAAAACCTTCTCGAAAAATATAATGTTACTGATATTATTACCACCCCTTACACCATTATCCCAGGTTTTGTAGATATCCAAGTTAATGGAGCTGGTACTGCTGATTTCTATGGAGACGGTATTTCTGAAGCTACCCTCACCCAAATGTCTAAAACTTTAGCATCTTATGGGTGTACTTCTTTTTGCCCAACCCTTATTACCAGTACAGACGAGCATATCAATAAAGCTTTGGACCTTGTTAACTCCATGGATAATCTCAACCAATTAGGAATTTTAGGATTACATATAGAAGGGCCTATGTTCTCCCAAGAACACAAAGGGGCTCACAATCCTGCATTAATTAGAGTCATTAGTGAGGATCTTTTAGCTAAAATTTGTGAATCTGAGGTCGCTATCGTTTCTTTATCGCCAGAAGTGGCACCAAATGAATATATTTCTACTCTTGTGGACTCTGGTATCCACGTGTCTGTCGCCCATACCAATGCTACCCTCGAAGAAGTTAGAAAAGCAGAGAGCTACGGGGCTAATTTAGGAACTCATCTATACAATGGGATGAGTAGATTTAATTCTCGTGAACCTAATGTTGTAGGGGCTTTACTTACCAGTAAAACGATGTATTCTTCTATTATTCCTGATGGCAATCATAGTGATTTTGAATCTGTAAAAATGGCTCACACGCTCTTGAAAGATAGATTGATCACTATTACCGATGGAATTATTGCTATGGGTACAGATATGAAAACCTTCAAAATAGGGTTTCAAAATGTACATATTGATGAACTAAATCGCTGCATAGGGGATTACGGTGGATTAGCAGGATCTATGATTACCCCTATAGAGTGCCTACAAAATCTTGTTTGGCACTGTGAGTACAGTCTCAGTGAAGCTATTTCTTCTTACTCTTCTGTCCCTGCTAAAGCTTTAGAATTACAAGATGTGATAGGATCTCTTGTTCCTTATGCTTTTGCTGATTTTTCTATTTTAGAAGAATCCACCTTAGAATTAAAAAACACTTACCAAAAAGGGAATCTCTTCCAAAAATAATTCCCTACTCCTCACTGATTTTAATTATATAATACATAATAATTTATATGTATTAAAATCAAAAAATGCTGTTTTTAAAAAAACAGCATTTTTTGATTTGCTTTCTTTTAATTTAATGGTATAATTTTAGTATAATATGTTTGTTTAACAACCCTTTATTGATACTAATTCAATGAGAGTTTCAAACTATATAGAATTTTTATAAATATTCTCTACGGAGTAATATTAGGAGGCAATTATGTCTGAATCTTGGAAAGGATTTAAGGGTGACCTTTGGAAAAAGGAAATTAATGTCAGTGACTTCATCCAAACAAACTATACCCCATATACAGGAAACGATAGTTTCTTAGTGGAATCTACACCCGCTACTATCCAGCTTTGGGATAAACTATCAGTATTGTTCAAAGAAGAAAAAGAAAGAGGTATTCACGATGCTGAAACTAAAATACCTTCTGCAATCGATGCCTATGGACCTGGATACATAGATAAAGGGCTTGAAAAAATCGTTGGTATTCAAACAGATAAACCTCTCAAAAGAGCTATCTTCCCAAAAGGTGGACTCACAACTGTTCAAAACTCTCTTAAAAGCTATGGTTATGAACTAGATGCTTCCACAGCCGAAATCTTCTCTAAATATAGAAAAACCCATAATGATGGTGTGTTTTCTGCTTATACAGATGAGATTAAAAACTGTCGTCGTAGTGGTATTATCACTGGGCTACCTGATGCTTACGGACGTGGACGTATTATAGGTGACTATAGACGTATTGCTCTTTACGGACTTGATTATATTATCGCAGATCGTAAAGCTCAGCTCAAAAGCTTAGATGTGGCAGAAATGTCAGAAGACATTATTAGAGCTAGAGAAGAAGTTTCTGAGCAAATTAAAGCCCTTAAAGCATTCGGTACTATGACTGCTTCTTATGGTTTTGATTGTTCCCAGCCTGCTAAAAATGCTCATGAAGCTGTACAATTTGTATACTTCTCTTACCTTGCAGCTATTAAAGACCAAGATGGTGCAGCTATGTCCTTAGGACGTACTTCAACTTTCTTAGATGTCTATATCGAAAGAGACCTCCAAGCTGGACTTATTACCGAAGTAGAAGCTCAAGAATTTATTGACCATTTCATTATGAAATTACGTATTGTTCGTTTCTTAAGAACAGAGCAATATAACCAACTCTTCTCTGGAGATCCTACATGGACTACAGAAGTATTGGGTGGAGAAGCTACTAATGGTACTACTCTTGTAACCAAGACTTGTTTCCGTTACCTCCAAACCCTCTACAACCTAGGGCCAGCACCTGAGCCTAATCTTACTGTTCTTTGGTCTACTAAATCCCCTGAAGGGTGGAGAGAATTCTGTAGTAAAGTGTCTATTGATACTTCTGCTGTACAATACGAAAATGATGACCTTATGAGACCTCAATTTGGAGACGACTATGCTATTGCTTGTTGTGTATCTCCTATGAAAGTCGGTAAAGCAATGCAGTTTTTCGGAGCTCGTGTAAACTTACCTAAAGCTATGCTTTATGCTATTAACGGTGGTAAAGACGAAAAAAGTGGAGACCAAGTAGGTCCTGATTTCGGAGCAGTAACAGGAGACGTTCTTGAGTATGCCGAAGTTAAAGCTAAATTTGACAAAACACTTGAATGGTTAGCTGGTGTCTATGTTCGTTCTCTCAATATTATCCACTATATGCATGATAAATATGCTTACGAAGCATTTGAAATGGCTCTTCACGATTTAGAAATCGAAAGAACACAAGCTTTTGGTATTGCTGGAGTATCCATCATTACTGACTCTCTTACTGCTATTAAAGACGCTAAAGTAAGTATTATTCGTAACGAAGACGGATTGGCTGTTGATTATAAAATTGATGGCGACTGGATCCCTTACGGAAATAACCACGATGCTACAGACAAGGTTGCTGTAGAATATACACAAAAATTTATGAACTTCATTCGTTCCCATAAAATGTACAGAAATGCCCGTGCTACTCAATCTGTTCTTACAATTACTTCTAACGTTGTTTATGGTAAAAAAACAGGTGCAACTCCTTGTGGAAGACCTTCAGGTATGCCTTTTGCTCCTGGCGCTAATCCTATGAACGGAAGAGATACCAAAGGTGCTATTGCTTCTCTCTCTTCTGTATCTAAATTGCCATTTGAAGATGCAAATGACGGTATTTCTTATACTTTTGCAATTACTCCTGCAGCTCTTGGTAAAGGATCACAAGATAGAATCAAAAACCTTGTCAGCTTAATGGATGGATATTTCACTCCTAATGGAGGACAACATCTTAATGTGAACGTATTTGATCGTGCTTTACTTGAAAGCGCTATGGTTAAACCAGAAGAGTACCCTCAATTGACCATTCGTGTATCTGGATATGCTGTAAACTTTACTAAACTTACTCAAGAACAACAGTTAGATGTTATTTCCCGTACTATTAACGAAAAATTCTAATCTAAATTCTAAGCACATTATTAATTAAAATAAGGAAAATCCTTAGTGATTTTCCTTATTTTACATTTTTATTAAAGGATGAAAATATGAGTAAACTCAAAGGAATGCTCCATTCTCACGAAAGCTGTGGTACCGTAGATGGGCCTGGACTACGCTATGTGATCTTCCTGCAAGGCTGTCGTTTACGTTGTAAATATTGTCATAACCCCGACACTTGGAATCATGACGACCATAAACTCACCCAAACGTCTGAAGAGCTCATGAAAGATGTACTGCGTTATAAACCCTACATCCAAAATGGAGGAGTCACTCTTTCTGGAGGGGAGCCGCTTTTACAGGCTACCTTTGCTTTAGAATTCTTCAAGCTCTGTAAAAAAGAAGGACTACACACTGCAGTAGATACTTCAGGGTACATTTTTAATGATACCGTAAAAGAAGCCCTTGAATATACTGATTTGGTACTCTTAGATATTAAATCAATCAATCCTAAAACTCATTTGGAATTAACAGAAGTAGAACTTGCTCCTATTCTAGAGTTTGCTAACTATCTTCAATCTATTAACAAAGCTATTTGGATTCGCCATGTTTTAGTGCCTGGGTGGACAGATAAAGAAGAAGATCTACAAAAATTAGCCGAATTTTTAAGCCCTTTTACAAATATAGAAAAAGTAGAAATCCTCCCTTACCATAGATTGGGGGAAGTTAAATGGGAACAACTGAATATTCCTTACCCATTGAAAGATACTTTGCCTCCTTCCCCTGAATTACTAGAAAAAGCCAAGGCTATCTTTAGGGCTCAAGGTCTCCCTATTTAAAATTATTGAAGGAATAAATTATGTATTCAGAAACTCTAGAAAAACTCATTAATAATGCTCTAGCAAAGACCAATCTCTACAATACAAGCTTTTCAAAATATCTTATGGCATCTCTACTAGCAGGTGCCTATGTAGGATTAGCAATATTCCTCATTATGATAGTAGGCTCTATCACTAAAATAAGTGGAGCGGGACATTACCGTATTTTTATGGGCTTATCTTTTGGAATGGCTTTAAGTCTCGTTGTTATGGCTGGCTCTGAGCTTTTCACAGGAACTAACCTTGTTATGATAGCTAGCACCCTTAGTAAAAAGACTTCTATCCTTGACCTCATCAAAATATGGGGTACCAGTTACTTAGGCAATCTCATAGGAGCTATACTCATTGGAACTTTATTTGTACTTTCTCAATCAGGGGCTGGAGATGTAGGCGACTTTATGGTTTCTTATTCAGAAATGAAAATATCTCTTACCCCCACTGCTATCTTCTTTAAAGGAGTGCTCTGTAATATTTTTGTCTGTTTAGCAACTCTCTGTTATATACGTCTAAAAGAGGAGGGAGCTAAACTTATTATGATTTTTTGGTGTCTCTTTGCTTTTATCACTTCTGGCTACGAACATAGTATCGCCAATATGTCCTTATTTACCGTGAGTTACCTTCTCTCAGGGGGCACCGAAGTCTCTTTAGTGGGGATTTCTTACAACCTTTTTTGGTCTACTTTTGGAAATATTGTAGGTGGCTCCAGTCTTGGAGCAGCTTATTATTTTATAGGGAAAGAGTAAGTTAATCTTGACAAAGAGAGTAATTTCCTTTATAATATAAAATATTGAGCCCGGATGGCGGAACTGGTAGACGCAGCAGACTCAAAATCTGCCGCCTTTGGTGTGTGGGTTCAAGTCCCACTCCGGGTACAGCTTGCCTATCAAGGTACAAAAAAAGCAAATTTTGAAAATATCAAGATTTGCTTTTTTTAATTTTAAACAATTCCCAATATCAATCCCCTTGTGATACTTATATATCGTGATTGGGACTATTTTGATTGAAATAACCAATAATTAGAAGTATAAAGAATATGATAAGCGTACGAAATTTTATCTTTAAAAAAACACATAGATAGTTTTAATTTATCATTAATTACAATAATAGTAATAGCTTACTATTGACTTATCTTAATATAATCGTATATAATGATGGCATAAAATTCCTATAAAAGAGTGTATACAATGAAAATACTAATGTTAGCAATACTATTTATCTCCACCCAAACTTGGGGACAAACTCCTCCCGTCTCCGAAAATACTAATTATGCAGAAACACTAACCACAGAAATCAATATAGAGATCCTGCTTTTAGCTCTATTATTTAGTAAAACAGTGACTACAGCTGACTTCCTTCAAGAAAGTGAAGAGGCTCCAGATATTATCGCCGACTTAGAAAATATCCCTCCTAATATAGACTTTGTTTATAGGGGCTATGCTCTAGGATTGATAACAGGTATCCTCCAAATCCCCCTAGCCTTTGCTAAAGGATTCTCTACCACTAATATTACCCTAAAAGGTCTTCTATTTAAAGACATGAGCGAAGAATTTCATCAAAATAGTCAAAAACAAAAAGCTGAGATTTTAGCCTTAAATCCTACAGAAAGAAAGAAAGCGGTAGGAGGTATTATGGTAGAACTCCAGCAAAAGATCAAAGACGAACCTTTATACCTTAAAGCCTTTGAAGACCCTACTCTTTTAGATTCTGTTTTTATTATCTTAGAACAAACAGAATACAATGTCATAGATGCCTTTACTAGTTTTTCTGATACTCAAAAATAAGAAAAATTCCTTAATTATTTGCTCATTTTTTCGATAATATACTAATTATTAGTTATTAAAAACCCTGCCTATAAAATAGGCAGGGTTTTTAATAAAAACATGTTTATAGATAGGATTAATAAAGCCACGTAGGGATTTTCACCTATAAGCAAATAAGGCTTGACAAAAATAAAAAATACCTTATAATTAATAACAATGAGGTTTTAATAAAATTAATATCGGGGCTTTTCCTGAAGATTTTGGTGCTTTTTGTATACACATAGGGGGAGACCTCAGTAAAGTAGTATTTTAAATTAGAGTTGTTTTCTAACTACATCCGCCTATAAAATTTGATATTAGTCAAAATATCTATTATAACTTTATTTCAAGGTATTTTAGATTGTTTTTGATTGAGTATTTTATTTTTAAATTTAGTGTCCTGTATAAATAAGATTAAAGTTTTTTTATTTTCAGGAAGAAATCTGTGAAAAATTAGAATTTATCTTAGCAATAATACTAGCCTCTCCTTATGGGAGAATTTTAGAATGTTCAATAAGAGGCTTGGAATAGTAATCATTTTCGAAAAGCCACTACAAGTTATAAAAATTAAAATTTGATTTTATATACTATTTATAGGAGGATTCAATTATGAATCACGAAAAAAATTCCCCCAGACCCACGACAATGCTCGATGTGGTTGTACTATTAGGCATTCTTGTCGCCTGTCTCGCTTACGGGCTAGTTGTTGCTAAAGTAGAAGTTCACCCCTTGCTATTTGTAGCAGGAATGATGATTGCTGCTTATACCGTTTTTGTTATGAAATACCGATGGGAAGTATTGGAATCAGCCATCTTTGATTCTATTCGCTCTCTTTCTGTTGCTATGATACTTCTTTATATTATTGGTATGGTAATTGCCACTTGGATTTTGTCTGGTGTTGTTCCTGCTATGATTTACTATGGATTACAATTAATCCACCCTCAATACTTCTTAGCTACCGCTATGTTGCTTTGTGCTTGTGTTTCCGTTCCTACAGGGTCTTCTTGGACTACTGCTGGTACTGTTGGTGTTGCTTTGGTAGGTATTGGAGAAGGATTAGGTGTTCCTCTTTACATGACAGGTGGTGCTGTTATTTCTGGAGCATACTTCGGAGACAAATTATCCCCTCTTTCTGACACATCCAACCTCTGTTGTGCTATTGTCGGATCTAACCTTATCGAACATATCAAACACATGCTTAAAACATCTATTCCTGTATTTATAATAGCATTAATTGGGTACTTTATACTTGGATTTAATCTTCCAGGAGGAGCTGCTCAAACTGATACTATTACAACCATGTTAGAAGTATTACAAGCTAACTATAACATTTCCCCATGGTTACTTCTTGTTCCCGTAATTGTTATTGGTATTGTAATGATGAAAGTTCCTGCTATCCCAGGATTATTTTGTGGTGCTCTTTTAGGTGGAGTTGCGGCTCTTTTTGCCCAAGAAGGAATTACCATGTCTGAGATTATCGGTGCTATGCATTACGGTACTAGTGTTGACACAGGAAATGCAATGATCGATAACCTTCTTTCCCGTGGTGGACTTGCAGGTATGGCTAATACTATTGCTTTAATTATGGGCGTATCATTTGTAAGTGGTATCTTTGAAGTTACAAAAGTAACTACCCTTCTTACCGAAGCTATTATTAAATTAGTACATGGTGTAGGTAGTTTGGTTGGAGCTACTGTTTTCACAGGATTCCTCCTAAATTTCCTTGTTCCTGATCAATATGTTGCTATTTTGATGGACTCCCAAATGTTCAAAGAAACTTATGCAAAATACAATTTAGCATCCAAAAATCTATCCCGTGCCGTACAAGATTCTGCTACAATAACTTCTGTATTTGTTCCTTGGAATACTTGTGGTGCTTATTTTATCGCTACTTTAGGATTAGCAAATTGGACCTATATCCCTTACTCTTTCTTTAACATCTTAATGCCCATTTTCTCTATCTTTGTTGCTTATATTGGATGGACTATGACTACTATAGATCAAGAGAAAGCAGAACAAGAAAAACTTTCTTTAGCAAAATAATTATTTAAGGAGATACAATGAAATCAATGATAAGAATGCGTATGAGCCTACACGATGCTCACTATGGGGGAAATCTTGTAGACGGAGCTAAAATGCTCCAATTATTTGGAGATGTAGCTACAGAATTACTCATTTTACAAGACGGAGACGAGGGTTTATTCAAAGCTTATGACTCTGTAGAGTTTATGGCCCCTGTCTATGCTGGAGATTTTATTGAAGCCGTCGGAGAGATTGTCGAAACAGGCAATTCCTCCCGAAAAATGGTTTTTGAAGCAAGAAAAGTCATTGTCCCTAGACCTGACATTTCTGATTCAGCTGCTGATGTTTTAGATGCGCCTATTATTGTTTGTCGTGCTAGTGGTACTTGTGTTACTCCTAAAGCCAAACAAAGAAAAAAATAAATTTGAGTGGTTACATGGAAAAATTAATTATTACTGCTGCTATATCTGGGGCAGAAGTTACGAAGGAGCATTCTCCTGCTGTACCTTATACCGTAGAAGAATGTGTTCGAGAAGCTTATTCTGCTTATGAGGCAGGGGCAGCCATTATCCATCTTCATGTAAGAGAAGATAATGGCACCCCCACTCAATCTAAAGAAAGATATAAAGAATGTATTACAGCTATTCAAGCAAAATGTCCTGAGGCAATTGTACAAGTTTCTACAGGAGGTGCTGTAGGTATGTCCAGTAGTGAACGCTTACAGCCTGTGGAATTATCTCCAGAAATGGCTACTTTAGATTGTGGCACCCTTAATTTCGGAGGCGATGAGATTTTTGTCAATTCTGAAAATACAATCATTGAATTTGCTAAAAAAATGCAAGAAAAAAAGGTGAAACCTGAGATTGAGTGTTTTGATAAAAGCATGATCGATACGGCGATTCGTCTTTCTAAAAAAGGTTATATTAATAGCCCTATGCATTTTAGTTTTGTTATGGGAATCAATGGTGGTATTGGTGGAACTCTTAGAGAATTTATTTTTCTACAAGAGAGCCTTCCTGCTAATTCTACATTTTCTGTGGCTGGGATAGGTCGATTTGAATTTTCTCTTGCTGCCGCTGCTATTATTAATGGTGGACATGTAAGAGTGGGTTTAGAAGATAATATCTACATAGAAAAAGGAAAACTTGCTCAATCCAACGGAGAATTAGTTCAAAAAATCGTACGTCTTGCCAAAGAATTAGGAAGAGAAATTGCTACTCCTAAAGAAGCAAGAGAGATTTTAGGACTCAAAAAATAATATAATATTAAAGAGGTAATATAATGAAAAAAGCTTGTAAATATGGGACTCACAGAGTTATTACCCCTAGCTCTACTCTTCCTCAAGCTGCCACAAAGATTGATAACAACATGGAAATTTTTTCCAATGAAATATTAATCGATGTGCAAGCTCTCAATATTGACTCAGCTTCTTTTACCCAAATAGAAGAAGAGTGTCATGAGGATATCGAAAAAATAAAAAAACGAATCCTCGAAATTGTAGAAGAAAAAGGCAAAATGCAAAACCCAGTCACAGGATCTGGTGGAATGCTTATTGGTACGGTAGAAAAAATTGGTGCTGATTTGAAAGGCAAAATCCCCTTAAAAGAAGGTGATAAGATAGCTACTTTAGTATCCCTATCTCTTACCCCTCTAAAAATAGAAAAAATTATCGATATTAAACCTGATATTGACAGAGTAGAGATTAAAGGTAAAGCGATTCTTTTTGAAAGTGGTATTTATGCTATCCTTCCTAAAGATATGTCTGAAAACCTTGCTCTAGCAGCTCTTGACGTAGCTGGTGCTCCTGCACAAGTCGCCAAAATGGTTAAACCCAGCCAATCCGTCCTTATATTAGGTGGAGCAGGCAAATCTGGTATGCTTTGTTGTTATGAAGCTGTTAAAAGAGTTGGTCCTACAGGGAAAGTTCTCGCTCTCGTAAGAAACGAGCAAGAAAGAGCTCTTTTAGCTCGTGTTGATAAACGTATTACTATTATTATTGGTGATGCTACTAAATCTCTTGATGTGTTGAACAGTGTCTTAGAACATAACAACGGTCAAGAAGTTGATCTTGCTATTAACTGTGTAAACGTAGGAAATACCGAAATGTCTACTATATTGCCTGTTAAGGATAATGGTGTAGCATATTTCTTCTCTATGGCTACTATGTTTACCAAGGCAGCTCTTGGTGCAGAAGGCGTTGGAAAAGACGTAACTATGATTATGGGAAATGGTTATACCAAAGACCATGCTGAAATCACCCTTTCCGAGCTTGTTGAAAACGAAGCTTTAAGAGATATTTTTCATGAATTATATCTTTAAAATACAGATTGATTAAAAAATACTACAAACAAGGAGACAAACATGTCTAGAAAAAAATATTTCCCAGATGTAACTGATGCGCAATGGAACGATTGGCATTGGCAAGTACAAAATAGAGTTAGTAAAGTAGAAGATGTTGCTAGTCGCATTAATATTACCCCAGAAGAAGCTGAGGGTATTACACAAACAATGGAAACTTTGAAATTTGGAGTAACACCATATTATTTTTCTCTTATTGATGCAGCAGATAAAAATTGTCCTATTAGAAGACAATCAATCCCTACAAAAGCTGAAGTACATCATTCCGAAGCTGATATTGACGATCCTTTACATGAGGATGGTGATTCTCCAGTCCCAGGATTAACACACCGTTATCCTGATAGAGTTTTATTACTTATTACAGATATGTGTTCCATGTATTGTCGTTTCTGTACCCGTAGACGTCTAGTAGGTCAACAAGATGCAGGAATGCCTATGGAAAGAATCGATAAAGCTATAGCATATATTAAAAAAACACCTGTAATTAGAGATGTTCTTCTTTCTGGTGGAGATGCTCTATTGGTATCCGACGAAATTTTAGAAGATATTATTTCTAAATTACGTGCTATTCCCCATGTTGAAATTATCCGTATTGGTACTAGAACTCCTATTGTATGTCCTCAACGTGTTACGCCAGAGCTTGCAGATATGCTTAAAAAATATCATCCTATTTGGTTAAATATGCACTTCAACCATCCTAATGAAATAACTCCTGAAACAAGACGTGCTTGCCAATTATTAGCTGATGCAGGTATTCCTTTAGGAAATCAATCCGTCTTACTCAGAGGAGTAAATGATTGTATCCATATCATGAAAAACTTAGTACATGAACTTGTTAAAAATAGAGTAAGACCTTATTATATTTATCAATGTGATTTATCTAATGGATTAGAACATTTTAGAACAACAGTATCTAAAGGAATAGAAATCATAGAAGGATTAAGAGGTCATACTTCTGGATATGCTGTCCCTACTTTTGTGGTGGATGCACCAGGTGGTGGTGGTAAAATCCCTGTAATGCCTCAATATATCATTTCTCAAGGAACTCAAAGAGTCGTCCTAAGAAACTTTGAAGGTGTTATTGCAACATATACAGAGCCAGAACCTTATAAATCCGAATGTTCATGTCCTGATTGTAAAGCTCATAAAACAAACGGTGGGGTATCTAAACTTCTTAGTGGTGCATTGTTAAATCTTGAGCCAACAGAATTAGCTCGAAGAGATAGATCACACCATTAGGGGATGAGATGACCATTTATCAATTAATTGAAAAGTGTCAGTACATTTCAATTATTGGTATGGATAAAAATACAGGCAAAACTACTAGTTTAAATAGACTCATCGAGGAAATCGGTGATAAAAAAATTATAGGGTTAAGTTCTATAGGTAGAGACGGGGAGGAAGTTGATGTTGTTACTAGCACAGCCAAACCCCGTATTTACGTTTATCCTAATACCATTATTGCTACTGCAAGAGATTGTCTTCAATCTTGTGATATTACTAAAGAAATTCTTTATTCTACAGGCTTTACTACCCCTATGGGAGAAATTATTATCGTAAGAGCTTTATCTGCTGGATATATAGATTTGGCGGGGGCTTCTTTTAATAGTCAAAATAAAAAAGTCTTAGAAAAAATGAAAAAATTGGGCTGTGAATTGATGATTTTAGATGGTGCTTTAAGTAGAAGTTCTAGTGCTATTGTATCTGATGGTACAATATTAGCGACAGGAGCTAGTCTTTCTAAGAATATGCATACTGTAGTCGATAAAACCACTCAGCTAGTAGAAACACTATCTCTACCCAAAGTAGACCCGAAATTGCGAGATTCTATACTAGATTTATTTGAAAAACACTCTTTATGTGTCATTGATAACGATAATACTTGTACCCCTATTGAGGTCACAGGAATCATAGACGTGCAAAATAAAATAAAGTTGGTACTAAGCGAAAATACTAAAGCTATAGCCATTAAATCTGCTATTACAGATATGTTCATAGAAAATCTTATTAAACATAGGAAAAGTTTTAAGGATATAGACTGTATTGCCTTAGATGGGACTAAGTTTTTCATTTCTCACTCCAACTACAAAAAATCTCTAGCCTGTGGTATTCATTTTAAGATTATTAATCCCTTAAATCTATTATTTGTCAGCTATAACCCCTACAGTCCTAAAGGTAATTATTATTTTGACAATCAAGGATTTAAAGATTCTTTAGAACAAAATATCTCTGTACCTGTTATTAACATGAGGGAGAAATCATGAGATTCATTGATAAAAAGAGTTTGGATCGCCTATCCTTCCAGAATTTACTTGATAGAGTAGAACCTTTTTCTCCTTATGGAAAAAAAATACTTGTTGATATTAAGCCTTTTATTAAAGGTCAAGAAAACAAGTTAGAGGCAGAGTTTGATAAACTCGAAAAACTATCTCTGTTTAGACAAGAAAATATAGGTATCGTTGAAGAAATAGAACATGACTTGTCTGCCCTTAAAAATATTAAAAACCTCCTAGAAAATGGAACCAAAAATTATATTTTTGATGAGGTAGATCTCTTTGAAATCAAGGGTCAAGCCATGATAGTAGAAGGCTTGGATCTAAAAATAAAAGGTGACAAACTGTCATCCTACTTTCTAAAATCCTTAGAACAAGTTATTAAAATCCTAGACCCGAATGACGAAAAAATTGGTCATTTCCATCTTTATAATGCTTATTCTAGTAAGTTAGCTGGGATTAGAGACGAAAAAAAGGTCTTAGAACAAAAAATATTCAAAACAGATGATGAGGATGTTAAAAAAATCCTTCTTCAAGAAAGAGGATATATTCTTGTTAGAGAAGAAAAAGAAGAATATGAAGTTAGGCTAAGTTTATCAGAAAAGCTGAAAGTACATCTTAAAGACTTTATTCATAATATCAATCAGCTTGCTCAATTAGATTTTGCAATGGCTAAGGTTCGTTTCGCCGAACAATACCAGTGTAAACGACCTACTATTATACACGATAAAGTTCTCGTAGAAGGAACAGGTTTTGTAAATATTAGAGTAAAAGAAATGCTAGAAAATCAAAAAAAACAGTATACTCCTATTAATATTTCCTTAAAAGCTGGTACTACGGTAATTACAGGAGCCAATATGGGGGGGAAATCGGTAGCCTTATCTACAATTGTAGAAAATCTACTACTCTTTCATTATGGATTTTTTGTCGCCGTGGAAGAGGCTAAATTATCGCTCATGGAATTTATTGAATTTGTATCTGATGATATGCAAGATGTTACTCAAGGTATTAGTTCTTTTGGAGCTGAAATCTATAAACTTAAAAGAATCTACCCTTTACTTAGACTAAAACAATGTTTTGTTGTTTTTGATGAATTTGCTCGAGGTACCAACCCTCAAGAAGGTCAAAAATTTGTAAAAGGTCTTATTACTTTCCTCAATAAATTTTCGTCTATCTCTGTTATTACCAGCCATTTTGATGGTGTTATTGATTCAAAAGCTGCCCATTACCAAATAGTGGGATTGAAAAATATCAATTTAGAGAAACTGAAAAAGAAAATTTCTTTAGGTTCTTCTTCTTTGAATGTGATTCAAGAATATATGGATTATAGACTAGAAAAAATAGATAGTCAGATAGTACCTAGAGATGCCCTTCACGTAGCCCAATTAATAGGATTGGATAAAGAGCTAGAAGAAATTATACAAAAAGAATATATACAGGAGTAAAAAATGACAAACAAGCTTAATCTCGACTGGGAGTTAGTCAGCGAAGCTCGCTCCTCTGCCAAGAAAATCACTAACGACGTACAGGGTTTTATTGATAAGCATAGTACCGTTACCGTAGAAAGAACTATATGTAGATTGTTGGGAATTGACGGAGTAGATAGCGTAGAAGTGCCTCTTCCTAACGTCCTTGTAGACTATGTTAAAGAACATGGTGATTTAAGTCTAGGTATTACTAGGTATATTGGTAATGCAATGTTACATACTAAACTTTCCCCTCAAGAAATTGCCGAAAAAGTATCTAATGGTGAATTAGATATCACAAAATTAGATTGGTTTGATGTTGCTGACACCACAAAGGTTTTAGAGCCCCTTGTTCAAGATATGGTATCTAAAATCAAAGGCAATAGAGAAACAAGAGAATCTTACCTAAAAAAATACGGAGATACAGAAGGTCCTTTCCTTTATTTAATTGTAGCCACTGGTAATATCTATGAAGATATCACTCAAGCAGTCGCCGCAGCAAGACAGGGAGCTGATGTTATTGCCGTAATTCGTACGACAGGACAATCCTTACTAGATTATGTTCCTTACGGACCCACTACAGAAGGATTCGGTGGTACTTTTGCTACCCAAGAAAACTTCAATATTATGAGAGCCGCTTTAGATAAAGTCGGAGAAGAAATAGGACATTATGTACGTCTTTGTAACTATTGTTCTGGACTATGTATGCCTGAAATTGCTGCTATGGGTGCTATCGAACGTCTTGATATGATGTTAAACGATGCTTTATATGGTATTCTCTTTAGAGATATTAATATGCAAAGAACTCTCGTTGACCAATTTTTCTCCCGTATTATCAACGGTTATGCAGGGGTTATCATTAATACTGGAGAAGATAACTATCTTACAACGGCTGATGCCATTGAAGAAGCTCATACCGTATTGGCATCTCAATTTATCAACGAGCAATTTGCCTTATCTGCTGGTCTTCCTGAAGAACAAATGGGCTTAGGACATGCTTTTGAAATAGATCCTCAAACAGAAAATGGGTTCCTTTATGAATTATCTCAAGCTCAATTGGCAAGAGAAATTTTTCCTAAAGCTCCCCTAAAATATATGCCTCCTACTAAATTCAAAACAGGTAATATCTTCAAAGGGCATATACAAGACACTTTATTCAATATGGTTACTATTATGACAGGTCAAAAAGTGCATCTTTTGGGAATGCTTACAGAGGCTATTCACACACCTCTTATGTCTGATAGAGCTTTATCTATTGAAAATGCTAAATATATCTTCAACAACATGAAAGATTTCGGTGATGAAATCACCTTCAAAGAAGGTGGACTCATTGTAAACAGAGCTAGTGAAGTACTTCAAAAAGCTACAGAGCTTCTTAAAATCATTGAACAAAAAGGAATCTTTAAAACCATTGAAGAAGGTATTTTTGCTGGGGTAAAACGTCCTTTCACAGGTGGAAAAGGCTTAGATGGCGTGTTTGAAAAAAGCGCTAGCTACCAAAATCCCTTTATCTCAAAAATGCTAGGAGGAAAATAATGTCTGGTAAAGCACTCTCAACAAGTAGTCAAGAACTCGATAAAACTTTAGACCTTACTAATATCAAGCCTTATGGCGATACTATGAATGATGGTAAAGTACAACTTAGTTTTACTCTACCCATTCCTAATAATGAAAAAGGCGTGGAAACCGCTATTCAATTAGCTAAAAAAATGGGGCTCGCTGATGCTGCCGTAGCTTACTCTGAATCTTTAGATAAAGAATTTTCTTTTTATGTGCTCTATGGTTCCTCATCCTATAGTATTAACTATAACGAAATCACCGTTGAAGCTCTTGAAATTGACACGATGGATATGCATCAATGTGAAGACTACATAGCCAAAAATATCAAAAAAGAAATTGTCATTGTAGGCGCTAGTACAGGTACAGATGCTCATACCGTCGGTATTGATGCTATTATGAATATGAAAGGCTATGCTGGACATTATGGACTAGAACGTTACAAAGGAATAGAAGCTTACAATCTAGGTAGTCAAGTTCCTAATGAAGAGTTCATTCAAAAGGCTGTAGAGCTTAACGCTGATGCTCTCTTGGTGTCTCAAACTGTTACCCAAAAAGACGTCCATATAGCCAATCTAACCAACCTAATAGAGCTACTAGAAGCTGAAGGTTTAAGAGAACGCTTTATTATTATTGCTGGTGGACCTAGAATCACCAATGAATTAGCTAAAGAACTGGGTTATGACGCAGGATTTGGGTCTGGAAAATTTGCTGATGATGTAGCTACTTTTATCATAAAAAAAGTAGAAGAACAGTAAAAAATATCCCTTATCTCTCAAACGAACAAGAATAAAAAGTCTCTTACCACAAGGTAGGAGACTTTTTATTCTCCAAACACTATAGGGGTTTTGTTGAAATATAACTTGACAGAATTAAAAAAAAAAATTATAATATAGCATACAATATGGAGGTTTTATGTCCGACGATATGTTTTCTAAAAAATGCAATATTTGTGGAACTCAGCCTGCAATGTTATTCTTCAGGACTCTTAATGGAGACCATGTTGGAGAGGAAGGATTGTGCCCAAAATGTGCTCTTAAACGTTTCTCCGAAGGTAATGGAATGAATTTTGGTATGGCTAACGATGAAATTCTTAAAACGATAAACGAAATGCGTCATATTCTTACAGATATTGTAGGGCACATCGGTAAAGCTGCCCAAAAACCTGACACACCTTTTGCTAATGCTCCCCATCAATGTAATTCTTGTAATATTCATTTAAACGATATAAAAAAAAATGGGGTACTTGGTTGTCCTGCTTGTTATGATTCTTTTAAAGATACCTTGAAAAATAAACTACTACAATACCAATTTGGTCCAAATCACCTTGGACAAATACCAGATCGTTATAGACAACACCATCTAAAGAAGAGAGAACTAGAAAAATTGAGATTAAAATTGCGTACTCTTCTTAAAGATGAAAATTATGAAGAAGCAGCTAAAATTCATAAACGAATAAAAAAAATTGAAATAGCTCTTATTTCTTATTAAATGGTATAAATGGAAAGAATAGTTTTACCCCGATACAGAAGTGCAAAATCTCCTGTTAAAGATACCATCGTAATATCAAGCCGTGTTTGTATCGCAAGAAATATTGACGCAATAGTATTTCCTGCTACTTTAGCGCCCTCTAAAAAAAGAATGATAGAAGAAAGTCTTTTGTCATTATTACAAGAGATAGAGCCTGAATTAACTCATATAAACATCAAAAACCTTACTCCCACTCAATGTCTTCAATTAAAATCAGATTTAGTTATTACTAATCACTTTTTAGAACATGGTGAATCCTACTTTGCAAAAAAAGATGGTAGTTGGATTGTTTTACCAAATAATAAAGATCATATCCAAATATTTTCTATTGATTACGGCTCTTCCCTGAAAGAAATATATAAAAGATTGAATTCTGTTCTATTGTCTTTAGATTCTCATATTCACTACGCCTACTCTTCAGAATTTGGTTTTCTCACAAGAGATCTTTCTTATGCAGGAAACGGTCTCTACTTATCTTTATTAGTAAATCTTGTAGGTTTGGAGATGCAAGGTACCTTACCTGCTTTTACTGGTGTATTCAAAGAAATGGGCTATACGCTATCTCCTTATGATGGTCAAGTAAATAACAGTTTTTATTACCTTCAAAATATAGGTTCTTTTGGAATTAGTGAGCTAGACCATATAGACCATATGAATAAAACCTTACAAAAACTTCAAAACTCCGAACATATTGCTCGAAAAGAAATTTTTTCAGATTCAGAATCATCTGAGCTACTCATTACCCAAATTATAGACTTACTACAGCAAACTGAGTTAAATTATTCAGAATGTATTCAAGTTATAGCTCTTGTTGAGTTATTTAACAATAAGATTTATACTATCTTGAATCCTGAACTATGGCAAGAACAAATATTTAGACTCCATAATCATTCCCCCATCTTCACTCATATAGCGGATTTTGAAGAATGTAATCACCACAGAGCTAAATTGCTCAATCAAGTTTTTAACCATATTGTGCAAAAAAAATAAGGATAATCCATGCAAGATATAAAAAATATCCCTAGCACTCGTATTACAGCTCTTATCATTTTATTATCTCTTATTTTTCCTATTTTTGCTATACGTCTTTTTTATTTGCAAGTCTTAGAAGGAAGTACATTTAAAAATCGTGCTCAACAAAATCAAATAAGAGCTTTACGCATCCCTTCTTATAGAAGTATTATATACGATAGAAACAAAGATTTGAAAATGGCCTATAATAGACGATCTCTAGCTCTTACTGTAATCGAAGCTAACTTGCCCCCAGAAAATACCCTACAAAGAATCAATCAATTCAAAAAAATGGCAGATATTTTAGAAACCACTCCTAGTGCTATTAATACCATCATTGAAGAACAAGGTATCGATCCTTATACCCCTATTATCTTACAAGATAACGCCTCTATAGAAACAATTGCTAAATTTGCAGAACAAATAGACAGTTTTCCTGGTGTTTTTTGGGAGAATCTCCCTAAAAGAGTTTATCCTTATGGGAAATCTGGCTTTCATGTAGTGGGCTACACAGGTCTCTTAAACCCTGAAGAATATCAACAATATAAAAATCAAGACGAATACTACTTGGGAACATCCATTGGGAAAAGAGGCATAGAAAAACAGTATGATAACTCTATTAGAGGGAAATCAGGCACTCTGATCCGTACTGTCAATGCTAAAGGGCAAGTTCTCCAGCAAGATATTTTTAGAGAAGCGGTACAAGGGGATCACCTTGTGCTAACAATAGATGCACTATTACAGCAAAAAGCTTATGACCTCTCTAAAGAATTTACAGGTGCAGTCATTGTAAGTCAAGTCAATACGGGGGAAATATTAGCTTTGGTTAGTACCCCATCTGTAGATCCAGCAGTTTTTGATAACACTCAAAATTCTCAAAAACGTTTCCGAGAGCTAACCCTTGATCCTCTGCACCCTTTTATCAATAGAGCAATACAAGGCCATTACCCACCAGCCTCTACTTTTAAAATTATTAGCTCCGTAGCTTTTCTTAATAACGGAGTAGACCCTGATAAAAAATTACTTACTACTGGCTCTTATGCTATTGGAAATCGTGTCTTTAAAGATTGGAAAAATCACGGTATGGTAGATGGTATAAGAGAAGCTATTGCCGTATCTGCTACTGCATATTATTATCACTACTCACAGTCTGTAGGACGTGCCAATATTTTTAACACAGCAAAAGAGTTTGGTTTTACCCAGCCCTATGGTATTGATTTACCTGATGAAAAAGTTGGCTTCTTACCCAATGATAAATGGTTTAAACAAACACACAAACGTAATTGGTCCTTGGGAGATACGGCAAATATTTCTATTGGACAAGGAGATGTTCTCACGACTCCTTTGGAAATTAATATGATGACTGCCATTGTAGCTAATGGTGGGACAATCTATAAACCTTATGTGTTGAAAGAAAGACTACGTATTAGAGATAAAGCCTCTATGTGGAAGCAAGATCCTAGCCCTTTAAAAGTATTAAACTTATCCCCAGAAATTTTTACTATCTTACAAGAAGGTATGCGTGATACTATTGCAGGACCTAAGGGAACGGCACGATGGCTTGGTCGTTATAACACAGTTTCTGTCGCTGGGAAAACAGGGACAGCTCAAACAGGCTCTACGAGAGAAAATAATGGGCTTTTTACAGCCTACGCTCCTTATGGTATGGAACATGTAGATGATGCCATTGCTATTACTGTACTCTTAGAGCAGTCAAGAACAGGGAATGCCGTGCGTATTGCAGCTGAATTATTCAATTATTATTTCGATGTACTTTATCCCGAAAAAAATCCTCAAAGAAAGAAGAAATAAATGAAAGATATCTTTAAAAACAACTCTATATACTTCATCATTGTTCCTCTCGTACTTTCTATCATAGGTATTGTTTTCATTTTGAGTACAGGTCAATTAAGTAATGGTGGCAACACGAATCTCTATCTAAAACAAATCCTTTGGATATGTGTGGGGATCGTCATTGCTGGATTTATTTTATCCATAGACTATTACTACATTGTAGAAACGTCTTTTATCTACTACGTTTTAGGGCTTATATTATTAGTGATCACCTTGGTTTTTGGAAGAGAAGTCAAAGGAGCTAAAAGCTGGCTTGGTATTGGTGGACTAGGAATACAGGCCTCTGAATTTATGAAAATCTGTTACATTATTTTTTATGCGAAATTCTTGAAAAACATCTCTAAGGATGAGCATACCGTATCCGTTTTTATACGCTCTCTAGGCGTATTATTTGTACCTCTAGTACTAGTTCTTCTACAGCCTGATATGGGTACCGCCATTGTATATTGTAGTATTTTCACTTTTATGAGTTTTATGGGCTTTAAAGATATTTCTATCTTGTTAAATATCATTATGATAGGAATAATTACTGCTCTATTGATGCTAGCTTATACCTATTACCAGTTCTATTATATTGTACAAGCTCCAGAATCTTCTTCTATTCTAGATATCTTATTACACCCTAGTACCTTTTTTGCTATTGCTACTATCCTATTACTCTATGCTACTATTACTTTTATCATTGAGCTTATACAGCCTGCATCGTGGATCAATAAATTTACGAGAGCCTCCATGGTTACAGGCTTGGCTTTTCTTACGATGGGGATTGTTAGCTATGTGTTAAAACCTTATCAATGGAATAGACTCTTAGTCTTTATAAACCCAGAGTTTGACCGCCTAGGATCTGGATATAATACCATTCAATCTCAAATTGCTATAGGTGCTGGGGGCATGTTTGGGCAGGGCTTATTTAAGGGTTCTCAAAACCTTCGAGGGTTTTTACCTGAAAAACATACTGACTTTATATTCGCTATTATTGCGGAGGAGACAGGCTTTGTAGGGTGTTTTGTGGTGATGGCACTCTACGCTTTCTATAGTTATCTCATCGTGAAAACAATAAACCTTGCTAAAGACCTTGAAGGCGCCTATATCGCATCGGGGATTTTGGCAATGTTTATCACTCATATAGGGATTAATATAGGTATGAACATAGGTGTAATCCCTGTTACAGGCTTACCCCTACCCTTTATTAGCTATGGGGGTTCTTTTTATCTCACTTGTATTATGAGCTCTGCCCTTTTACTAAATATTTATAGCAGACGTTTCGTCCACTAATATTTCCAAAGACTTTTTCTCTAACAAAAATGATCATAAAAAGCCATAAAAGCTCATTTAAATTGACTGTTTTATCATTTTTTTGAGCTTTTTTTCAATAATAGCTCATTTTATAGCTCATTTTTATTGAGCTTTTTATTTAAAAAATCAATAAACTTATAATAATCACAAAAAATCCCCCTCATAAAGTACATTTTTAAATTTTTTAATAGTAAAGAATTTTTGAATACTTAGAAAAATTGAAAAACAGTAGAAATTTAGACACTAGGAACAAAACGAAAGATTTTTTCTATAGAAAATCAAAAAAGCTAGCCTTTATGAGACTAGCTTTTTTAGTATTATAACTAATTTTATGGGTGAAATTGAGAACACCCCCTTGATACGGTAGCCCCTAGCATGTGTTCCTAGGTAGAAATATATGCTAAGGAGTGAGTACAGCTATTTTAGGGGCTAATCTTTTAATCATTAAGAATCAGTACTTTTTGAATACCTATTATTAGCTCTCTTTAACTCTATTTTTTAAGCTTTATAATGACTTTGCAAGTCTATCTTGAATTACAAGATACTTATACGCATTATCATCAGATACCGTGTGCAAATAGTTAAGATCTTCTTGTGGCTTTGCAATACTATAAACAAAAAAAATATTTTTATCTGTTTCAAATTTCAAATCTGTAAGCTGAAGCAAATCATTAGGTTTTTCTATTTTTTTAGAAGAGACTATATAAAAATCGTAATCTAATCGGAGAGAAATTGTGCTGTTATTTTTTATAGGAATACTCAAAGCATTTCGTAATTCTGACGAGGTATTTACTAATGATTCCTCTCCTGACAAGAGACTATTAGGAAAAAGAATAGCCGTATCTTGTAATTGATTAGGACTTTCTTGTAGTGTTTGTATTAAACCTTTGGTTTTGTAAATATCTCTAGCCCAAAAAAAGGCTTTTTCCCAGTTTTCTTGATTTTTATATACTCTAGTTAATGTTTGGGGATACAACAGACCATTCCCGCCATAAGAAAAACCATACCAGTCTTTTAAAGAATGAAATAATGTCGACCCACCTATGCTGGGAGGATGTCTCCATATTTTTATTAAAGTATTTATTTGATAAAAACTAGCTCCTAATACGAAAATCGTTATTAATATTTTAATCTTCTTATCTCCATATATATTATAGAGAATATGTATAATAACAAGAAAAGAAATAAAGAGACTATAAAATGGCAGCTGAGCTTCATTACCACGTAAAAATACTTTATTTAACAAGATTATTATCCCCAACATCATTATACTCTTTAAAAGAGGTATGTATTTTGGGTGTTTTTTATGCTTAAATAGATAGAAAATTAAAGGGATTATAATAATTAATACCGTACCTAAAAGCCCTATAATAGTATTAGGGTTTACTCTTCCAGCTGTACTGTTGTAGCCTGTGCTTAAAGACATAGGTATTTGTCCCAGTGCAAAAGAAAATATATAAACATTAGTAAAAATATGAGTTCCCTTTTTTTGTAGGAGAATGATAAGCATTGGTATGTAAAATGAAAATGAGAACAACACTAAACGATGGAAATAATACGATACTGTGGGGAATGTTTTATCTTTTTTATATAAATATATTCCTAGTAAAGTCTGTAATCCTAAATATATAGGAAATATACTTCCAAACAATAAAAAGTGCACAGGCTGAAGATGTCCTAAAAAAGCACTCCTATCTAATATATTTCCAATCAACTCTTCTCTGATAAGGACGATCCCTATAAAGCCCAGTGATATTCCCACAATCACTAAATAAACAAAACTTAAAATAGCACTCGTTTTTCTTTCTTGTGCAGAGCTCTCTAAGGACTCCTTATTATAAAAAGAAGATAGTACATAATATAGTAAAACAAGAAGGATAACATTGGGTAATAGTACGATTTTAGAAAGAAATGCCCAACCCGCAAAAAATCCCATTGCTATAATATAAATATTTTTATTGGTCTTAACAGCGTTTAGAAGCAACACTAAGGCTATAGACCACCACATAAAGCCCACATACTCATACCGTATATTAATAGTATTTACTAGTACAGCACTAGAAAAACTAAAAACAGTAGCTCCCAAACACAAAACAAAACGCTGAAACACTGAGCCTGTTATTAATTCTTGTTCCAATAGTTTTATGGTGAAAAAATATACAAAAGAACACCCTATATAAACATAACTAGCCCTTAATAACAAGAGAAAAGAAACGACATCTGCCATATTTAAATAAGGATTGTAGGAGGCTTGAAATTCTTGTATGGTGGATATAGAAATCAATCCAAAAAACTTAGCTGCAGGAAATATGAAAAACTTTTCAAACCACAAAGCTCCAATATCTGGATGAAACAAATGGGCTGGTGTTAATCCTCCATTAATTAATAAACTATCCGTAGCATATAAAAGACTAGAATCCCAGTAGGTATAATAAGGATGTACACTAGAAATAGCTACCTTTAGTAAGATTATTAGAGGTAGTATTATCAAAGGAGCTACATAAATAAATTTTAATTTCATTGTTATTCCTTAGGGATTTAGTATAGATTAAGACAACTAGATTAATCTTTTTTATTCAACACGAAATCTTCATCAAAAAGTCTATCAAAAACAGGATCTTTCAACTCTTCTTCTGTAATTTCGCCTCCAGCATCCTTAAATAGCTGTAAGGCTATATTGGAATTCGTTAATATATAAGGGATAAGCGCCTTCGGTCTTGGCACAGGAATACCCATTCGTGACTCAACATCATCTATATCTTTATAATATACTACAGGATAATTTAGATTTACATAACCTTCTCCTGGCCAACCCTGGGGATAGTTGCCCCCTAGTTGCTTGTGCCATAAAAGGTTTCTTTCTTCATCATAACTAGAAGCTGGTAAAATAGCTTCTTTACCTTGTAAAGAATAAAATCGATATATCTTCTCTGTTTGATACCACTGTGTTCTTTGCCCCATAATATATTTATATTCATTTTTATAGAAAGATATTTGAGTACACGCTAAAAAAATAGTTAAAATTAACAACACTCTTTTAGTTTTAATTTCTTTTTGACTTGATTGTATCGTGAAAATATACCCCACTAAAATCAATACAGCACTAAAAAAAATCATCCTTGTTAATACTGCAAGATCTGGATGAACAAGCCAAAAAAGATCTTGCCCATAATATGATTTGCCACTCATCAAGAGTGCCCCGTTAAAAAAGGCCGCTCCAACAACTAAAGCTAATGCAAAAACAACCACTCTTATGCTTTTTCCACTATTTTCCTTGTTGTCCAAGGATAAAACTAAAGACTCTTCTTTAACACCATATCTAATATGATGCCAAATAATCACCCATATACCTATTATACCTGAGAACACTAATAATATGGCACTTTGTCCAATGAAAACTTTTATAATCCATTGAGGAATAAATTCAGGTAATAATTTCAAGGCTTCTAAAATTCTATTGTTTCCACTAGGAGACCTCTCTCCAAGTAAGTATTGGAAATGAGGAGCAGAAAAATATCCTACCATCCCTATTACAAAAAACAACAATGGAATATATATACCCTTACCTAATTGCTTAAAACGATTGATAATCTTTATAAAATCCCAAGCCTCTTCTCTACCGAAAGAAACTCCCCCATAAATCACCAAAAATCCTATGGATCCTATAGAAGAAAAAATATTAAAATGAGCTGACAATCCTAATATAAGAGCCAACACACTGTTTTTCACTAGATGTTTAGCTTGTGGTAGGGTATTATTAATAAAATACGTCCCTATAATTCCCCAGATAAAGAAAAAAATGATTAAATTGGACTGATAAGCAAAGTGTTGATTGTAACGAGTTATATTTTGTATGCTAATAGTATATAAATGCGATAACACTAAAGCAGTAATAATCATCATTACGGGAGAGGTTTTTTTGTGAAAGGGTTTGGTTGAAAATTGACTGATAAACAGTACTACTAAGGCTATGTTAAAACCTACAATAAATCTAAGAACAAGATTGTCATTAGGGTGAGTATTTAGCAATAGGGAAGATCCGTGCACTGCTAATTTCTGATAAACCCAGCTAAAATATCTTCCATGATCTGCAGATTTAATAATTTCCCACCAATCTGATGTATAAAAAAATGAATTATAGAAATCATCATGTTCATAAATATCAAAGCGTAAAAAATATGCTACACTAATTACAATTCCTATAAATATTAAGTAATTAAAACTTCGTCTAACAGCATTCATCTTCTTACTCCCTCTTTTACACTAATGATTATTGTACTATTTTCTATGCTATTTGTCAATAAACTTATAACACTGCATAAGCTAGTCTCATAAAATCAAAAAAGCTAGCCTTTATGGGACTAGCTTTTTTGGGGTATTGTAACTAATTTGATTATTCTTTCATTTCTTTAGCGTATTCTTTGAGGAGCTCTTTAGCTTTACTATTAACTTTTTTCGGGACTTCTATATGAGCTTCAAAGATGATGTTCCCTCTACGTCCATTTCGGACATTAGGCATACCTTCTCCGTCTAGTTTTATACGTTGTCCCGGTTGTACTCCCTCTGGAAGTTTTATCTTCTTTTTAGAGTCCAAGGTGTCTAGCTCTATTTCTCCCCCTAAAACAGCTCTGGTGTAGGAAATAGGAAGTTTAGAATAGAGGGTATCTCCATCTCTCATAAAACGGCTATCATTACGGATACTGATATAGAGATATAAATCCCCTTTCAGTCCGTTAAAAGGAGCAGCATGTCCTTCTCCAGATACACGAAGTTTCATACCATCATCTACCCCAGCAGGAACTACTGCCGATACAGGAACGGTCTTAACTACCGTGCTTTCCCCTTTACAGGTATGGCAAGGGTCTGCTACCATTTTACCAGCACCATGACATTTAGGACAAGGCTGTGTCATAGCAAAGAAACCTTGACTAACTTGTACTCTACCCTGTCCACGACAAGTACCACACGTAATAGGAGCTTTTTTAGATTGAGAGCCCGTACCTTTACAAGTATCACAAGGTTCTTGTCTTCGGATTTTTACGTCGGCTGTTTGTTTAGTGAGAACATCTTTTAAGTGAAAAGAAACTTCTGTTTGTATATCGGCGCCTCTTGCTTCTCTAGGAGATTGGCTACGTCCACCAAAAAAACTCTCGAAGAGGTCTTCAAAGCCACCGCCTTGTCCACCACCACCAAAGCCACGGAATACATCTTCAAAACCACCACCTTGTCCGCCGCCGCCTTGGAAGGCTGCTTCACCGTATTGGTCGTACATTTGTCTTTTTTGAGGATCTGATAATACCTCATAGGCTTTACCAATTTCTTTGAATTTAGCTTCAGCTTCTTTATCTCCTGGATTTTTATCAGGATGGTATTTCATTGCTTGTTTACGAAAGGCTTTTTTAATTTCATCTTGACTTGCAGAGTTGCCTACACCGATCAAACCATAATAATCTGCCATTACACCCACCTTTTATTTTTAGTAATATTATGACTTAATTAACAGTACTTGTCAATTAATTTTTTGTAATCCCAATTTTCATAAAATATAGGAGTAAGTGTTATACTTACTCCTATATTGAATTCTTGTACGCTATTACTAATCTTTTTTCTCTTCGTCTTCAACAACTTCAGCATCAATAACATCTTCTTCTGGGGAAGGTGCATCACCTTTAGCGTCAGCATCGGCTTGATTTTGAGCAGCGAGGTGTTGGTAGACTCTAGTAGATACAGGCTCTAGGGCTTTCATAGCTGCTTCTATAGCTGTAGCATCGTCTCCCTCTAAAGCTTTTTTGAGCTCTTCGTTCTTCTCTTCTAACTCTGTTTTATCAGCTTCAGCAATTTTATCGCCATCGTCTTTAATAAGTTTTTCGATTCCATATTGAACAGAACTAGCTTGGTTTTTAAGCTCTATGGTTTCTCTGACTTTTTTATCTGAATCAGCATTAGCTTCGGCTTCTTCTTGCATTTTTTTGATGTCTTCAGGGCTTAAGGTACCAGAGGATTCAATAGTGATTTTTTGTTCTTTACCAGAACCAGAATCTTTAGCAGAAACGTGAAGGATACCGTTGGCATCAATATCAAAGGTAACTTCAATTTGGGGGATACCACGAGGTGCAGGCTGAATACCTTCGAGGTTAAAGTTAGCCAATACTCTGTTATCAGATGCCATTGGTCTTTCCCCTTGTAGTACTTGTATCGTTACAGCTGTTTGGTTATCTGCCGCTGTAGAGAATACTTGTGATTTAGAAGCGGGAATAGTAGTATTACGAGCAATTAAAACCGTATGTACTCCTCCTAAGGTTTCTATCCCTAAAGATAATGGAGTGACGTCTAAAAGTAGTATTTCGTTTACTTCTTTATTTAATACACCAGCTTGAATAGCAGCTCCTAAGGATACAACTTCATCTGGGTTTACACCTTTAGAAGGCTCTTTGCCGAAGAATTGTTTAACGGTATCGATAATAAGAGGCATACGTGTTTGTCCACCGACTAAGATAACTTCTTTAATATCAGCTTTAGAGACACCAGCATCTTTTAATACTTTTTCACAAGGAATTAAAGAACGTTCAACAATAGGACGTACGATATTTTCTAGCTCTGCTCTTGTCATATTGATATTTAAATGTTTAGGACCAGAAGCGTCTGCTGTGATAAAAGGTAAATTGATCTGGGTATCTGCTTTAGAGGATAATTCGATTTTAGCTTTTTCTCCAGCTTCTTTTAGTCTTTGCATAGCCATAGAATCATTAGATAAATCAATACCTGAATCTTTTTTGTAGCTTTGAATAATATGATCAATGATAGCGTTGTCAAGGTCATCACCACCGAGATGAGTATCACCATTAGTCGCTTTAACTTCAAATACCCCATCTCCAATTTCTAAGATAGAAATATCAAAAGTACCACCACCAAAGTCATAAACAGCGACAATTTCTTCATTGTTTTTTTCTAAGCCATAAGCCAAAGCAGCAGCAGTAGGCTCATTAATGATACGTTCTACTTCTAAACCAGCAATAGTGCCAGCATCTTTAGTAGCTTGACGTTGGGAGTCGTTAAAATAGGCTGGTACCGTAATAACAGCTTTCGTTACTTTCATCCCAAGGTATGCTTCAGCTGCTTCTTTTAATTTGATAAGAATTAAAGCTGAAATTTGTTCTGGAGTTTGATCTCCAATACGAGTAGCAAAAGCAACGTGGTCTTGAGAACCTTTTTTTATCACATAAGGGGTTCTTTCTTTGGATACTTCGTCAAATCTATGTCCAATAAAACGTTTTGCAGAGTAAATGGTATTTTCTGGGTTCGTTACCATTTGGTTTTTCGCAGGAGCACCTACTAAGGTTTCTCCTTTTTCGGTAAAAGCCACAATAGATGGCATAGTTCTAGCACCTTCAAGGTTAGCAATAACTACTGGTTTACCATTTTCAATAACAGATACTACGGAGTTAGTAGTACCTAAGTCGATTCCTATGATTTTTGACATGATAGTCTCCTCATTAATTTATATTTTTTAGATTTTTTTAGCTACTTTAACTTTCGCCGTGCGGATTACTTGTCCCCCTAGCTTTCTGCCTTTTTCAAAAACATCCACTATGGTCATAGAGTGCTCCACATCATCCCTTTCTTCCATCATCACTGCTTCACAGTATTGAGGGTCAAATTCGTCTCCTGTTTGTACTTCTACGGTCTCTAAACCTGCGTCTTTTAGCACACCTTCAAATTGTTGAAGGACTAATTGTATTCCTTCTTGAAAAGAAGCAATATTATCAGTATTATCTCCCACATTAATACTGCGTTCCATATTATCTATGACGGGTAGTAGTCTTTCTACTATGTCTTTAACAGCGATTTTTTTGAAATTTTCTTTTTCTAACTGCATTCGTTTACGGTAATTGTCCGTTTCGGCAGAGAGGCGAAGGTAAGCGTCTTTTAACTCTAGCTTTTCTCTTTCGAGGATAGCAATAGGATCTAACTCTTCTTCTACTATTTCTGAAACTTCTTCTTCGTTAAGAATATTTCCCTCAACTTCTACAACTTCTGCTTCTTCCTGAGATTCTACTGGTTCTTGTTGAGATTTATGTTTATGAGACACTTATCCCTCCTACTTTATATAATATATCATTAAAATTACTATTTCTAAATAGAAAAATCAAATTATTCTATTTAACATTTATATAGCAAATATCGTGCCAAGTTATAATAAATTAATAAAATAATAATAATAGCTTAATAGTTAGTAAAAAACCTATGTTTCTGTTATAATATATCATCTTTTTTGAAAAAAATCCGATTCTTATATAAGAGAATTCTATTTTTTATAAGATCAGGGAGAAGACATGAAATATATAAGCTTACTATTGATGAGTTTTTTATTAGTTACCAACCACTACGCTCAAGAAGAGGCTGTAGAGGGTGTAGAAGCTGCTGAAACTCCAGAGATGATAGCAGAAGATCCCGTGACACCAGAAGAAACGATGACACCAGAAGAACAAGCTGCAGCAGACGAGAAAGCAGCAGCAGATATAGCAGCAGCAGCTGAAATGGAAACTAAAAAGCTAGAACAGTGGGCAGAAACCATGCAGTATGGAATCTCCGATCAAAGACTCGCTACCGTAAAAAGAATACGTATTGATAAATCTACTAATGCTTTGGCTCTCTTAGAAGAGTCTTTTCCTGAAGATGGAAGTAGTACGGTAAAAGAAGAAATTATTTATACTTTTATTGATATGGAACATAGCGGTAATACTCCTTTTTGGGATACTCTATTTGCTAATGAGAAAAATCTCATCGTCCTCCAAAGAGCTGCTTATGCCGTTGAATTAATGGATATTCCTGTGGCTCCTAGTGTCTTCACAGCCCTTAGCAATAATATGGCAGATCCTAAAGCGATGCGTTTTAATGCCTCTGCTGTGCAAGCTCTTGGTAAATTAAAAGCACCAGAAGCTTTGCCCATGATTACAGAATTAGCTACCAATATCACCAATCACCAAGACCTTCGTAGTGCTTCTGTAGTCGCTCTTGGTATGTATCAAGATGAGACGCTTATTCCTCTCTTACAAGGGTTTTTAACTAATACCATTGAATCTCGTATTATACGCCGTTATGCAGCTCTCGCTATAGGAAGAACAGAAAATCCTATCGCTATAACCATCCTCTCTCCTATTGCTACAGATGAGCAAGAAGAACAAACGGTACGTCTTAATAGTATCGCTGGCTTAGGTTATGTAGGGGATGAAGAACTCTTGCCTATTTTGGAACAATTAACGAAAAGTGATAATACGGCGATTAGAACAGAATCTATTAAAAGTTTAGGGCGTATGAAAGCAGTGGGGGCTCAAGATATTTTGGAATATAAGGCCTTTAATGACCCTGAAGCTATCGTAAGAAGAGAGGCTAAAAAAGCTCTACAAGAAATGGATGTAGATGTGGATGCGCTGGAACAAGAAAGAAAAGATAATAGATAAATAGATAATAAAAAAAGACCACCTAAAAATTAGGTGGTCTTTTTTATAATATTAGATAAATTTACTATTCTGGAATTAATTGCCATGTTGGTGCACTAGCAGTAAAATTGATTCCACCCGGAGAAGAGGAAGGAGCCGTGAGAAAAATAACGTCCCCTTGATTTATAACAAAACCATAGTATCCCCCATCGGTATATTGATAGATAGCACTATTAGGAGTGTGTTCTTTAAAGTACGTATATTGGATAATACTATCGGTCTCTACATTAGCTTTTTGATCAAAAAGGACCATAATTTTGGAATCGGTCACATCTTGAGCTTGACGTCCTCTCACTCTGTTTTTATAACTAGTACCAGGATCGACAGTACAAGAGCTCAGGGTTAGCGTTAATATCAAAAATAAGTGTTTATAGGACATTTTTTATTTCCTCATTTTAATTGTATTCTTATCTATGAATCGGAAATCTATAAATAATATTTATATATAATTTATTTTAATTCGTAAAAGGACTGACAATCTTATCTTCCTCTTATTTTAATTCGTAAAAGGACGTTACCACCCCATCTTTATCATTTTTATCTGCATAGTAAGGGAATTTAGCGTCCTTACGTTTTAATAAAGAGGTGTACACAAAATCACCACCACCTTTCCAGTGATAATGACTGCTAGCTCCCCCCTCTTCTCCTGAAAGCATTTTTTGGAGTCTTGGGATGGTCACTGTCTCTATATAGTCCAATTGCTCTATACCTATCCATTTACGTCCTGCTTTATGAGCCACAGCTGCTGTGGTACCAGATCCTAGAAAAAAGTCCATTACTCTATCACCTTTTTTAGTGGCAATATCTATAATACGAGCAATTAGCTCTTCTGGTTTAGGGTAATCAAAAACAGACTCGCCGAACATTTGTTTTATGTGTTTGGTACCTTTAGTGGTATGAAAGCTTTTTTCATCCCATATCGTACGAGCTAACCTCGTATTATTACGATATTTTTCGAAGATTAAAAAACTATCTTTAGATTTTCTAGCGATGAGATTAGAATTCAAGGTATTATCTTTTATATTGTTCTCTGCTTTTTCTTTACCCCAACGCCATACCGTATTAATCCCTTGAGACATTCTAGGGCGTACTTCTATCCAGCCTTTTTTAGGGGTGGTAGATACAGGGTGGTGTTCAAAGGAATCTTTTATGGTAGAATTTACATAAAAGGGGTAATGTAGATTGGGTCTATTCCCTTCATGAAATCTAATATTTCCATTTCTAAGACTGCGGAGATCAAAACCACCTAGATTATCCTCAAACTTAAATTCTTTATCTAAGATAAGAGGGTATAATTGAGCTTCAGGTCTATTACCATACACTAATAAATATTCGTGAGTACGGGCAAGGGATCTATAGTCTCTTCCACTAGGGTTCGTTAATACGGTAATAGAACCTAGAAAGTTTTCTTCTCCATATAACTCATCTAGTAAAATCTTTAGATAAGCATGTTCGTTTTCGTCACATTGTATCACTAATATTCCGTCTTCTTGGAGGAATAAACGAGAAATCTCTAGTCTATTTTTCATAAACAAGAGCCACTCTGCTCTAGAAAATTTATCTTTATAGATGAATGTATTGCCTGTATTATAAGGAGGGTCTATGTAAATGAGCTTAATTTTATTTTGAAAAATAGGGGCTATAGAATGAAGGACTATTAAATTATTTCCTTTAAATAAGAAATTATTATCAATAGATAATTGGGAAATGGGCTGCATCGTATCAGATGATACTATGCTCCAATTGTGAAATTGTTTAGGGGAGAAGAGTTTATCTCTATTTTTATGATTTTCGATAGATATAAACGCTTTTTCTGATTTTTCGTGGGAAATATCATCATATAGTACAGAATCTTTATGAGGAAAATCTAAAATAATAGAATCTTGATGGTTGATAAAAGAAATCTCACTCAATTCTTTACCCTTATAACTATATTTTATGCTTTAAAATCTATAATACAACATCGTGACCAAGGCAAAGTGGAATTTCTAAATTAGGAAGACTGTCAAACATTTCTTTAGTATACATCTTAGAAATCATAATATGTTCATTCGCCTCTTCTGTTAAGTAGAGAATTTCCCCCATAACTATGGGTTTTTGCTTAGCGTCTAATATGGGCATTACTACTGGTCTTCTGGAATTTTCTTCATTAGCTTGCACCACAATAGCAACTTCCCCTGTGGTCAATTCGACAATACTTGTAACAGGATATACGGTAACAAACGCAACAAAAGCACTGATATGTTGCTTAAATTGGTCGATAAATACAGGCATCGTACTGTCTAAAAAGTCTTTTAATATTTCGGCAGGTTCTCTACTGCTTTTAAATGATCTTAGGCGAATTTGAGAACTTGCCATATCGGCTAAGGCCACAATCATACTATTAGGATGGAGTCTATCATGTTGTAAAGCTCTAGGATAACCACTGCCGTCAGGTCTTTCGTGGTGTTCTAAAGAAGATATGGCAAAAATATTAGGTACTTTTAGGTCATCTACTAAAAATTGATACCCAAGAACGGTATGTCGTTCTATTTGACGTCTTTGTTCTGGGCTTAAGGTATTGGCTGTTAGAAGCTCTTCAGGAAGTAAAAACATTCCCACATCAAATAACAAAGCCCCCATAGCAACCTGCATTAAAGATACAGTCGTATAGGAAGGGTCGTATTTAGTATAAATACCAATAGATAAGAGCATCACGTCTAGAGGATGGATGTAATTGTATTCCGCTTTAGGAACAGAGTAGCGTATGATCTTGAGAAGCATATAAGCATTGTTATTATTTTTAACATAAGTAGCCCAAAAAGAAGCTACTTTTTGTATCTGGCCTAAGTCTAGAGATTTAAGATTAGTGTATTGTACAGATAGGATGGCTAAACTATCGTAATAGTGCTGTAGTAATTGTCTAAGCTCTATATCCATATACCCTGGTAAACTAGGAGTATAATCTTCTGCCTTAGTAATAGGTTTACCATGTGTCCAAACCCCTTCTGATCTATCTATCTCCCATTCTAGTAAATAGGTTTTATAAATCATATGGTATTGAGGTAGTACACATTCTTTTTTTTTATTATAGAGAGGAGCATCAAATACCATACCCTCTTTTAAAGCAGCCAAAGGTATAAATTTTTGTATGGCCATAATTACCTCATGTTTTGATAGATTTTATTATTACAAAACTCTTTAAGAAATAATATTTAAATTAGCCTTATAATCTAACACATTTTTATTAATCGGTTTTATAAGTATACTATCGGCATTTTTTTCTAATAGTGCAAGAAAAGAATCACCAATTTTTATTTTTTTTATACTTTTATCTAAACGTGCCTGCAAAACATTTTCATTGATTTTTATTATCACCGTGTCATCTACATGTTCAAGAATGGTAACTAGATTGATTTCTTTGATAACTATCACCTTTTATATCTTATTATACTATATAACTATAAAAAAATCCATTGTATTTTGATTATTATTTTTGATATCGTAAGATTATATATTTTAATACTTTATTAATATTTAAGGCTTTAGAACATACAAAGGGAAAGAGATAAAGTCTTGTAAAAACCCTAATAAAGTAAAAAAGGGTATAAGATTGACAACTTTTATGAAAAATAGTATACTTCTATTGGTATTTGTAAATACATATTTAAGGAAAAAGTATGCTTTTTAGAATGAAATATTTTTACTCTTTTTTGATTATATTTTATACCCTTGTATCCTGCTCCCCCCCTATGAGAAGAGCTCAAACAGAAAACATCGCTACTCTTAAAGGGGTAGGGTCTAGTTTCGTACTTCCAATGTCTTCCGAGCTTTTTAAAGATTTTCAAGAGAAAAAAGATATCGCTGTAGATTATACCGCTGATAATTCTTATCTCGGAATGACTGCTATCCTCGAAGGTACTGCTGATTTTGCTCTAAGTGAAATCTACATGAATGATAAACAATTAAAAGATCAAGCAGAAATTCTACATATCCCTATAGCAGTCGCTGGTGTTAATTTTGCCTATCATATAAAAGAAGATGGGTTTTCTATGCAAGATGATCCTATATATCTCACCCCTGATATCATCGCTAAAATGTACTTGGGACAAATTACAAAGTGGAATGATCCTGAGATTGTTGCTATTAACAAGAAAGTAGCTATAGACAAAGATCGTGTCCTGCCTGATTTGGATATTGTTATCATCCATAGAGCTGATAATGCTGGGGATACCGTTTTACTCTCACGATTTCTCTCCAAAGCCAGCCCCGTATGGAGAAAAGAAGTGGGTACAAAGGTTTTAAGTAAATTAGACTGGGAAATAGGTATAACAGGGGACACAGCCCTAGACCTTATGCAACACCATGTTCAAACCCCTGGCGCTTTTACTTATACAACAATGATTTATGGACTGCAAAATAATATGCCCCTTGCTAGAGTTAGAAACTTCTTAGGGACTTACGGAAGAGGTTGTAACTTTAGGTCTTTAGAGGCGATGAAAGTCGCTGAACCTACTGCTGATAATAGAATAGACCTTACCTACCCTCAACACCCAAGCTTAGGAAAAGAAGCAGCCGTCGCTACTGCTTTTATGTATATGATTGTCCGTAAAGAACAAAATTACAATAATAGAACCAAAGAACAAGCTCAGGCTACGGTGGATTTATTGAGTTGGCTTTTGTCTCCTGTCGCTCAAATACAATTAGACCCTATCTTTTTTGCAGGACTTACCCCTAAATTTAGAAAAACTTCTAGAGCTACCTTAGCCAAAATGACCTACAATGGAGAGGCATTAACTCCTTCTCCTGAAAGAACAAACAGAAAATAAAACAATAAACACATTTTTTCAAAGGAGAAATTATGAAAAAGATTGGTTTGTATATCATGAGTGTCTTGTTTTTAAGCGCTTGTGGTGGATCTACTACACAGCTTATACAAGGAGCTGGAGCTACTTTCCCCGCACCTTTATATAATAAAGTATTTGCTGACTATAAAGCAGAAACAGATGTCTCTGTTAGTTATCAAGGAATAGGCTCTGGTGGTGGTATTCAAAATATTGCCTCTGGTATTGTCGATATTGGAGCTACAGATGCTTTCTTATCTGATCAAGAAATAGCAGAACAAACAAACGAACTCCTCCATATCCCCGGCGTATTAGCTGCAGTGAATTTCACCTACCATGTCCCTGGTATAGAGGAAGGTGATGTCCTTTCTTTAGACCCCGCTACAATATATGCTATCTACAATGGAGATATTACTTATTGGAATGATCCTAAAATTCAAGCCCTCAATCCCGTCCTTAATCTTCCTGAGTTAGAAATTATCCCTGTCTATCGATCTGATAGTAGTGGTACTACTTTTATTATGGCTGAATTCATGAGCAAAGCTAACGAAGATTGGGAATCAACCTTTGGAACGAGTAAAACTATTAATTGGGTCACTGGTGTCGGTCAAAAAGGAAACTCCTCTATGATGGGCTTTGCTAAAGAAAATCCAGGAGCTATTGCTTATGTTGATCTTGTTTATGCACGACAAAATGGTTTCCCCGTAGCAAAAATCAAAAACAAAGCTGGTAATTACGTTATTGGTGACGTAGAAAATGCCACCCTAGCAGCTTTAGGTGCTCAAATTCCTAAAGATACTAGGGTTTCTCTTACCTATACTGCAGGACAAAAGGCTGCTCCTATGGCAACTTTCTCTTATCTTTTAGTACGTAAAGAACAAAACTATAATAAACGCTCCCTTGAACAAGCTCAAGAGTTAGTGAAATTACTACAATGGATGTATACGCCTGAAGTGCAAGCTAGTCATACAGAGCTTTATTTCGCACCATTACCAAAAAATGTAGTACAACTAGGGCTCAATATTATAGGTCAAATTACTTATGATGGAAAAGCTGTAGTAGACACTCTATAAACAACAATAATAATATCTCTGTCTCTAATTATAGGGACAGAGATTATGGATTTAAATATGTCAAAAAAATCCCTTAGCGATAAAATCACTAACTCTCTAAGTCTAAGTGCAACCATTCTATTTATCGCTCTTGTGGTACTTCTAGTAAGTTCTTTATTATGGAATAGCTCTTCTTCTATCCAGCGTTTTGGTTTATCATTTTTCACTAGTACTAATTGGAACGTGAAATTCCTCGAATTATCACGAGTGCAATTAAAAAACGATTCCTTTTATGTTACTTTTACCGTAGCTCTACAAGAAGATGATTTTAATGCCCTTGTGTCCCTATCTTCTGATGGGCAAAAAATAGAACATAGCTCTCTACTCTCCAGAAATTCTTTAGTCTTAACTCCTCTAAATCCTATCAGTGATAATGGAGATTATACCATAAATCTTGCTTCTGAATTAAAAGACGAAAGTGGGTATGAGTTAGGTCAAGATATTACTTGGACAGGCACTTTAAAAAACAAAAAACTCATTAAGCCTAAAATCCTAGGCTCACAAACAGGCCTTATTAGGGGACCTACCCAAAATGAAAATGAAAGACATTTTGGGATTCTTCCTTTTATTATGGGAACAGTTTTGAGCTCTATTATAGCCTTATTTATTGCATTTCCTATTGCAATGGCAGTGGCTCTTTATCTTACAGAGTTTTCTCATCCTGATTCTAAATTTGCAAAAACTTTCGCTATTTTAATAGATCTCTTAGCAGGGATTCCTTCTATTATTTTTGGACTTTGGGGATTATTCTTTATTGTACCTAGATTCGGAGCTAATTTGGGGACGGCGTCTCTGGTATTAGCTATAATGATAATGCCCTATGCTGCCTCCCTCACAAAAGAGGCTATTTCTCTTGTGCCTGATAAATTAAAACAAGCTGGCTTTGGCTTAGGGGCTTCTCGTTATAAAGTAATAAAAACAATAATGCTCCCCTATGCTAGGTCTGGGATTATTGCAGGAATGTTATTGACTTTAGGACGTGCTCTCGGAGAAACCTTAGCCGTTACAATGGTTATAGGGAATCGAAATCAAATCCCTACTTCTCTTTCAGACCCCGCTCAAACCATAGCTAGTCTTATCGCTAATGAATACGGCGAAGCTAGTGGATTGAAACAAAGTGCCTTAATAGAGGCGGGATTTGTACTGATTATTATTACCCTTGTATTTTCTCTTTTAGGACGATTTTTTATTAGATATATGAATGACTCTCATCAAAAAAATGAGGTGATAAAATGATAAAATTCACTTCAGCAAAAGAAATCCGTATCAAAGAAGGTGTATTTAAATTATTCATCTATTTATTGTCCTTTTGTGCCTTGATTCCCTTGTTTTTAATAATTTTCTTCATTTTGGCTAGAGGAATTACCTATATTAGCCCTCTTTTTTTTATACTCGATTCTCCAGCTCCTATGGGAGATAATGATTTCTTTTCTCTAACCTCTTCTACTATTTATAGCGCTGTGGGAGGGATTAGAAATTCCTTCGTAGGAATGATTATAATCGTGGGATTAGCGTCTTTAGGGGCTATACCTTTTGGAATATTAGTCGCCATTTATCTTTCTGAAAATAAAACCACTCTCCTCAGTAAAATCACTCTCTTATGCGTGGATTCCTTACAGGGGATTCCTTCTATTATCTTTGGGATTTTAGCCAATCTTTGGGTAGTTTTAACCTTCAAATCTTATAGCGCCTTGTCAGGGAGTTTTGCCCTGATGATTATGATGCTCCCTATTATTATTAAAAGCTCTTACGAAACCCTCGTCCTCATTCCCATAGCTCTTAAAGAATCGGCTTTAGCCTTGGGAGTGCCTTATAGTAAGGTCTTATTTAAGATCGTCCTACCTGCCGCTGGGGGAGGAATAGCTTCTGGGGTATTACTAGGTGTTTCTCGTGTTCTTGGGGAAACGGCACCCCTCCTTTTTACCGCCTTTGGAAACCCCTATTTTTCTATGGATATTTTAGCCCCTATGGAAACAGTCGCTATGCAAATATACAAAAATGCCACCTCGCCTAATGCCAATCTCATCGCTAATGCGTGGGGATCGTCTCTTGCGCTGGTGGTTATCATTCTTGGGCTTAATTTAATGGTAAAACCCTTAATCGAAAAAATAAAAATAAGGTTTTAGGAAAAGTAATGGATATAGGAAATAAAAAATTTATTAGCAGTTTGAACCCTTCTCAACGTATTACAAAGAACGGTATTATTGACGTGGAAGAGCTGAGTGTCTTTTATGGCTCTACTCAAGTTATCCAATCCGTAAGTATGCACATCCCTGAAAATAGGATTGTTGCTATTATGGGTCCCTCAGGCTGTGGAAAATCTACTTTACTTCGTACTTTTAACAGAATGAATGAATTAATTGAAGGCTGTCATAATCAAGGAAAAGTCTACCTAAAAGGACAAAATATCTTTAACATGGACTCTATTGATTTGAGAAGAAAGGTCGGCATGGTCTTCCAACACCCTAACCCTTTCCCCACCATGAGTATTTATCAAAATGTCGTCGCTGGTTATACCTTAAACGGAGCTAAACTCACTAAAAATGAAAGCGACCAAATTGTAGAAGAATCCCTAAAAAAAGCTGCTCTCTGGGACGAAGTGAAAAATAAACTCCACGATAAAGGCTCTTTCCTCTCTGGAGGACAACAACAAAGACTCTGTATCGCTCGTACCCTTGCCATGAACCCAGAAGTTTTACTCTTAGATGAGCCTACATCTGCTCTCGATCCTAAGTCTACCTCTATGATAGAATCCCTACTCTTAGATTTAAAGGATACCGTTACTATCGTTTTAGTAACACATAACATAGCTCAGGCAGGTCGTGTGGCTGATTATAGCGCTTTTATGTATCTCGGTGAGCTCGTAGAATACGACACCACTAAAAAAATGTTTACCGTCCCTAAAGATAAAAGAACAGAAGAATATCTCACTGGGAAATTCGGCTAAGTCTCCTATTTGGGAGAGGTTCCCAATTGGGGCTGGGTCGTGTCTGTGGGGCTCGTATTTGGGGCAGGATCGTCCTTAGGAGGGCTGGCTTCTGTTTCGGAGAGGTTTGCAATTGGGGCTGGGTCGCATCTGTGGGGCTCTCGTATTTGGGGCAGGCTCACAGTTGGGGCTGGGGCATACTTGGTGGCTCTGTTTGTTGGGGTTCGTGTTTGAGAGGCTCCGTGTCTAGGGGATTTCGGCTAGAGATTCACGATTGGAGAATTTCACTAAATAACGGGCACATATTTGAAATTTTTTAACTTGGGACAGATGATTGAAAAAAATTTTGACTTTGCATAGACGATTAGATTGTTTTAATACAGTGATTATAAATAAAATAGCTCAAACTCTTGGGCTGTTTTTTTTGTGGAGATTTTAACTTGGCAATAAGAGGAGGCTTGTAGGGATTTTTAACTTGGCACAGATGATTGGATTGCTTTTATATATTTGGAATATTTCGACTTTTTATAGATAATTAGATTGTTTTAAATTGGCATAGATGATTAGGGGATTAGATTATAGCAGAATAGCTCAAACTCTTGGGCTATTTTTTGGTAGTCGTAGTTTTTAGCATGGCAATAAGAGGATGCTTGTAGGGATCTTTGTAGGGGATCGTCTAGGTATTTTACAAGCATGTCAGCGAGTTTATCCGTATCTCCAAAAGGAGTCACCAAATAACCGTTGATGCCTTGTGAAATGGAGTCTCTTATCCCTTGAACATCAAAGGCAAATACTGGTGTGAAATGGGCTGAGGCTTCGATTACGGTGATACCCCACCCTTCTTTCTCCGAAGTAAATAACATCGCCTCTGAGCTTTCTAAAAGTATTACTTTCTCTTCTTCTGTGATATAATCCAAAAAATATACGGAATCTTCGAGATCGAGCTGATAGACGAGCTCTTCCAGACGTTCTTTATCGTCGCCTTTACCAGCGATTAGAAAACAAGCATCAGGGAATGTCTTTAGCACCTTGGCGAATGCTATTATCGATAAATCCACCCTCTTGGCATAGGTTAAACGTCCTATGGAGCATATCGTATAAGGAATTTTAGTGGGATTTTTGATTTTTAGGTAGGATGGATTGATACCATTAGGGATTACCGTGAGATTTTTAAAGGGGGCTAGACTTAATAATTCTTCTTTAGAGCTATCGGACACCACAATCATAGGGGTATTGAGGTAGGATTTTAGGGCGAAACGCTCCATTAGAGAGACATAGAGTGCCACAGGATAAGGGAGTAATTGGAAGAGGGTATGCCCATGAATATGATGAAATATTGCAAGAATTGGTATATCCTTGATGTAGAGGGGTGTTTGTAAGCCTATTTTAGAAATATCATCTATAATGAGATCATAATTTTCTTTTTTATATCTTTTATTCCAAAGTCTTTTGAAATGGAAGTTAAAGAGGTGAGGATGCCCCACTCTATGCACTTGATAGCCATGATATTCAAAATGCTCTTCTTTAGGAGAAATCCTAGTGCTAACTAAGGTGATATCATGCTTAGGGGACAAATAAGATAGAATCTGATCCAAATGCACCTCAGCTCCCCCAGCCTCTGGGTGGAGAGGGTCTCGCCAATTTAAGACGAGTATCTTTAAAGAATCTTTCACTGTCTTATTGGTCGACTTTATCTTTATTGGGGACTAGTCCTTCTTTCATAAAGATAATATCTTCTGCGAAATGAGTACAATGGTCTGCCATTCTTTCTATATGTCTCGTGATATTGAGGACTTGAATGAGGGGCTCTACGTCTTCCGTAAGATTCATTTCTTTAATGAGGGCTTTAATACTTTTCGTACGAAGAGCGTCCACTCTATCGTCCTGTTGAATCACGGTAACAGCTACCAAGCTACTCTCTTCCACAAAAGCATTACGGACATTAGAAAGCATTTTATGGGTTTCGGTGATCATTTGTAGGAGTATGGGGTAGTCGTTGAGGTTTATATTTTCTCGCCACGTGTAAGCAATAAAAGCGATTTTCGTTACCATGTCGCCCATTCTTTCTAAGTCTCCCCCTATGCCTGACATCTTAATGATTTTACGGAGATCCCCAGCTTCGGGGTGATATAAGGCAAGAATACCGAGACATTCTTGAGCAATTTCTAATTTAAAGGTGTTAGCCTGAGGTTCGAGGACATCGATAACTTCTCGAGCAAGCTCCCACTTCCCTGTGGTGGCTGACTCTACCGTCTGTAGTAACATTTTTTCTATGAGTCCTATATTAGCATGAACGAGGTCTTTCATTTCTTGGATTTTTATATCTACAATAGGCATATTCGTCTCTCTTTTTTTATATTATTATATAATATTATAGCATAAAAGGGAGAATTGTCAATATTTGTTTAAATATCTAGCTATCCCTAGATTTTTATCTCCTTAGCCTAAATAAAAAGCCCCCTAGTGTGTAACTAAGGGGCTTTTTTTATAAGCTTAAAATTTTATGGGTTTAGTCTATGCTTCCTGAATCAGAAGGTACTCCCAAAATTACATTAACCAAACTATCTAGCTCTGCAGCAGTAGTTGCCTTTCTCACAACGACACCTATGTAGGCGGGTTTTAAATGGTCACGCACCAAACCTATATGATGGCCTGATAAGGATCCTATTCCTGATAGGGCAAAGACAGCCCTAGAGTCACCAGTACCAAAACCATCTTTACTTAGTAATTGGTAAGCCCCTAAACTAGTTTTACCACTACCAGTTTCTATAGTATTAACGATATATTTACCGCCCTCTTCTGAAAATGTCCATTTTCTTTCAGTTATTCCAGCTGGTTTTGGGTCTCCCGTATTAAATACGACTTGTTTTATAGATTTACCATTATTAATAAACCAATTATAAAGTCCAAATCTTGCAGGGTTAGAGGCTAGACCTGTACCATAGTTATAATATGTAAGCCTCATAGCTTCAGACTCTGCGAGATCAGCACTAGCTGCCTTAGCGTATTTATAGAGTCCTAAAAATTCATTTTCTCCTGCTGTTAGGGCATGATAAGGATCGTATATGCTCGTCTGAGTAGCCGTCTCTTCTATCTTCCCTATCGTTCTTATTGTAGTATCAGGGCTATGGACTCTAAAGACTATGGTATTTCCCGAGGTATCTGTTTTAACAGGTCTTAGGAAGGTCGTTACCGTGCTGCCATATTGTCCGTACTCATTATTACCGTTACCTGAACCCAGACTAGCTATACCAGCTTCAGTTTTACTACGCCATGTCATCGTATAGCCTCGAAAGTTTCCTATACGGATACTAGCATGAACACCGGCCGATATTGAGGCAGCACCAGAACCTGTGTATTGAGGTCCATACATAGAGCCCCACGTTTGCTGAGGTAAGGGGCTTCCCAATTTTTTATCTTCAAGAGGATTATTAGGGTCTGTAACAGTAAAGAGTAGATGATTGTTATTATCAATCTTATAGTCCCCACCCCACTCGGTAGTAGTTAAAGGTCTCTGTCCATTAGGTGTCCATCTTTCGTTTAGAAGCTCCGATTTAGTTCTATTAGCTATAGTATCGAATACCCCAGTATCTGCATATGCTATATAGGTGGGGACGAGACGAGGAACATATTTTTTATAGCCTATGTTTTCGCTTTCTAAATCTTTTAAGGCTCTTGGGATAGTTCCTCCATCTCCTCCAGTTCCTCCTGGGTTAGCTGGATTTATTAAATCACTATAGCTACTAGGTTTAGCATAGCCGAATTTAATGTTATCCGTATTCAAATCTCTCGGCCCTAAGTCTATGGCTAATACCGCATTAGCAAATGTTTTTATAAGCTCGGAATCTCCAGCATGATTAACAGGGAGTAATTGTATTACAGCCTTTTTATCATCAATATTCTTTAAGATTTTGAAATTAAAGAGTTCTGTTCCTCTCTCAGTAACCGTAGTCCCAGGTGCACCATATATTCTTCGGATTTGTACTTGTCCATAAGGCTTAGCACCCGTAATAGGCACCATCAATAACTGGTAGGTATCAGATGGGTTAAATACTCCTCCACGTTCATCCCTATATCCACCCCCAACATTACCACCAGCAGCAGTACCATTTGCTATTTTCCTATCACCAGGTTTTTTACCAACACGACTTTCGCCAGAAAGGGGGTCTTTAAAGAGTCTATCATCAGCAAAAAATACAAAGTTAGTTACTTTTACTAAGCTCCCAACCTTCTTATTAGGGATTTCACGTTCAACACCTATATTTATTAGTTTTTCTAGTACGATATTATCCTTAACGACATCTTTATAAACTTGATAATTCCAGTAAGAGTAAGAGTAGCTACCTTTTAAGTCTATTTGAGCTTTTATTTGTGCCCCTAAGATAGAGTTATTAACTCCACTAGGTCTTATATCACCTCTATGACTCGATTTAAGGATAAGTCTATCATTACCCTCTTTAGAGAAATAAACGAGTTTATTATGCCAAGCTGTATCTGCTATTGATGCAGCATTAACACCCTCTAGGATAGCACCTACTACTGGACTCGTACTATGAGTGGTAGTATGCACTATGAGAATGTTGTAACGGTTTACGCTACCAGCTTTAACTACCTGTAATTCGTTATTATCACTATTAACAGTAATAATAGTATTATCATCAGGATTATATACATCATTTGCTAAGGATACTATTTGTCCCATAGTGCCTAAAGGAGCTAGAGTACTAGCATTATCTGTAAGATCATCTCTATTGAAAACATTACCTCTAGTGGCATTATTGTTAACAAAGGTTTTAAGTCCAACTAGGTCGACAGGTACAGAGCCTCCAGGCTGTGTGCCAGCAAGTACACCACTATTATTTAAGAGTGCTGGGAATATCTCATTTTGAGGCTGTCCCGTGATCGCTATCATATAATATGTTTTTTTATCTCCATCAGCCATATGAGGGAGACTTTTTTTAGTAGCACCTTTATTAATACCTATATGTTGATCTTTGTCAAGACCTGTACCCAGTAACTTAAAGTAAGCTCTCGTATCTGTAGATGCATCTGCATCTACTTGGTCTAGGGTATAAGTACTTACATCTAAGGACGTAGCGGTACGTTTTGTAATAGATATATTATAAACAGGAGGAAGTATAGATACTTTAGTAATACCGTATTCTACATGTGCTCGCGCATCACGGATAAATAACTCAGTAGTCCCTACTTTCAAAGGTCTAGTAAGATGGTATATTTTCCCAGCCATTTCTGCTAGTATAGGAATATCATCTATTAAAGAAGATTCTCTGAATAAGTTATGTCCTGTACTAGCAACAATCTCTCCCATACGATCGTTAGCTTCTAGTATAGTCCTACCTATGGCTATTCTTACTTTTTGATTAGCTTTACCATCTACAGCAGCGAAATCTTTAATTTTTATATACTGTCCATGGTATTCTCCAAACCCTATGAGCTGTCCTAATCCCTCAGTAGCAGTACCCTCTAAGAGAGTGATACTATAATTTTCTGAGACAGTACCTTTATCTCTCGATACTAGGTATTCTTCCTTTCCTGGTACTGTTCCACGAGTGGAGAATGTGAAGCGATCTCTCGCACTTTCTCCTGGGAGGGAAGGTTTATCCGTAGCGGGTATACTATAATATATCCATTTAGGATCTAATATATCTGGCTCAGGGACAGTATTAGTTAGTAAGGTTTTTAGTACGTCTTTCGTCGCCATTACAGTTTTATAAGATAAGTAATTCCAATGACTAAGTTTAGCTAAGTTATCTTTCGCAATATCTTCTGTAAGTCCAAAAGATATTTTATAACGTCTCTCATTTTCAAGGACACCTCTACGGAGAGCGATGAATTGGTTTGTAACATCTGTTTGGTAGGTATGATTATTTTTATTATCGGTAGCAGGGTATGAGCTACCATTTGCTTTTTTTATTTTACGATTAACCCTAATAACAGACTCTTCTCCTTCTGTATCTGATATAATTCTTGAATGATAGTATTGTCTACCACCTGCTATAGTGTCTGCAACAGTTGAGGTAGGGTCCTTGGTAAAAGCTATATCGTGAATATTTAAATCATCTGAAGTAGTGTTTAATATTTGTATACCTAAATCTACAGTACCTGCTCCATAGGGTATAACTTGGTTTAAAATATCGACTGGGATAAACCAGCCCCCTTCAGTACCTGCATGAGCAGTGGGATTATCAGTATACAAAGCGTTTAAAGTTTGTGCAGGACGTTTTAATACACTTCTATTAAATAATTTAGCATCTGGTACTCCACCCGTACCATCTCTATTAGCTATAGAGTTATTTATCGCCGATGTCGAGCTTACTGCACCGAGGAGAGAAGAAGTGGTCTTAATACCTTCTCCATAACGTATTGATATTACCCATTTATTGAAGTAAGCGCCCTCATCTGCATTGCCTTTACTAATATGTCCAATCTTTATATCGTCTAATCCAGTAATAGTATGAGCACCAGCGGTAGTTCCAGTAGCAGTAGGTATAATGGTAGCTTTATTTTGGAATTTTATATCATTTCTTGTATTTTTTCTAATACGGAAAGCGAAGGTACTAGGAAGTCTTTCTTTATTGTCCTCACTTATGTTGCCGTCCTTCAATTGGAGATCTTTTTTTATCATTTCTAGTCGGACAAAATTAGTATGGTTTACACCTGTATTATCTACTATAATAGCTACTCTATTTTTAGTATCCACAATATATTCACTAGTATTGTTAGGTATGTAGTTGAAGTTACCTCCCCCTAGGGCTGTGGTACCATACCCCTGATTAGCAGAGGCAGTCATCCATGTTTCGAAGGCAGTTTCTGTACTATCATCAAGCACAACATCTCGGCGAAGAGCAGTATAACGAGATAGCTCATTTTCGGTTAAGTCTGCATTTATACCAGCTATAGTATCTATGGCTTCAATTTTACTATCTTCATCTGCTGTTTTAGCATAAATATGGAATTTACCATAAGCATAGTCAGGAATATCTGTAATAACTGTAGCTGCTGCATCTACACTGCTATCATGATTGTAGCCTTCTCTATTTATTTCTAAAGCGAGAAGTTTATCATTAAGAGGGTCTCCTGTATTTATACCTTTAAGGAGATAAATAGCTCTCTGACGATCTGTTTTACTATCAACATCCATACTAGTCGGTGTAGCACCTTTTACAGGGTGATAATAGTAGGTATGGGTAGTTTTAGTGGCATTACCAGTACTCCACACTGTATGATGAGTCGTAACTATAAGAGTACCCGCTGCAGGGATAAATTGATATTCTCTTGTATCATGTCCTAAATAAATAGCATCTTTATCTAACTCTAAAAGAGTTTGGCTATCGAGATTTATAGGTAAATTATAGTCTTCTGTAATCTGAGAGCGAACAAAAAGGTGTTTTTCAGTATTAGGTTTTTCTCCAGTAGCATTACCCTCAACAGGAATCGTAGTGTTTACCCAAGCTATAGCATTTATATCGGAATCAAACTCTTTTAATTCGAAATAAGGGGCTGTATTAACCGTAGCACCAGCAAGATCCTCTCCAATACCATTACCTCTAAAGACAATACCAAAAAAGCGAACCTTAGTACCAAGAGTTAAACTGAAAGCACCATCGTACTTGCTACCACCTACCACTTTATCGAAAAGAGAATTCAAAGAATAGGTATCTGTTACACTATTACCATTATCAAATTCTTTAATAGATACAGAAGGTGTTTCGCCAACTACAACAGTATTAAAGATCCATTCTATATGATTTCGTCGATCTAGCATATAACTAGGGTTAGGAACGTTAGTAAATCCAGTATCTACCGTTACTAAAGTAGTAGGAGGGATAGTACCCGTCGTAATATTTCGTATCTGACCTAGAAAATCAGAAGGAGGGAATAACCATTCTGTAAGGAAGAAATTATAGAGATCATTATCTTTATTATAGGTGTCAGCACCAGGGTTACTTTCACTAACTCTAATTTTAGCTTTAAGGGCATTAATATCTTCATCAATAATTAACTTAGCTCGTCTTCCATCATTTTCCCCAGCACCAGAGTCTTGCTCTGCAGTAGCTATGTACATGAAATGTTTATTATACTCACCATTACCTTGGATAAGGAAAATACCTTGTCTTGGTTTTGTTTCATTTTCTCCATCAGGATCAATAAAAGTAGTTATCGAAGTATCAACAGCTTTTATACCGTAAGTCTGTGTAGGAGTAACCAAAGGATCTAAATCAGCCTCATTTCGTACATTACGCACTAACATCTGTATAGGAGTAGTCGCATCTCCTTCTCTAAAGCTTATACCTAGATTGTTTTCTTGCTTATAGACAGGTCTTGAAGTGAAGTCTGTGTAGCCTGTTACATAGTAACCATTAGCTGTGCTCGGAGCATGTTTAGAACTACCAGTAATCACTGTTTCGGCATCTTTTCTGGTAAGAGTCCATGCTTTATCGTATAACAAGATTTTAGATGTAGTGTCTTTAAATAAATGATTATGTTTTTCAGCTTTAGCTCTTTCGTAGGTAGCCCAGTTATAGACACCCTCACCCGTTAGCTTCGTCACTTCTGCACTGGCTACAGATATACTCGTATCACTCATTCCAATACGGAATAGTCCTGCATCAGTACCTATACCTCTTTGAATAAAGACAAACTTATTATTAGGGTCAACACCAGCAACAGCACCAGTCTTGTTGATGACTTGGAATTGCACAGTTGTTTCAGTTGTATTCTCAAGTAATATTATAGAATAGCTAGCATCAGGAGTAAGATTAACATCAAATTCACCCGTATTCGGTGCTGCGGCATCTAAACCAGTATCAACAGGACGGGCAGGAGAAGCATAGCTAGGAGTATTTTTTACTTGTAAGGTATGGTTAAATGACCCACCAACATTTAATGTAGCTCCTTTTTTAAATCTCCAGTATTGAGTATTAGCCCTATCATAGTCATAGGTTCCAGAGACAGTCATGTCATTTGCAATGCCTTTTTCAAGTCTTACAAGCCCTTGGAAACCCTGTTCAGCTAGTTTATCTATGTTGGCGGTAAAAGGTAGCTCCGCTATTTGTTTGGCACGGAAATTAGCTATAGTAGTAGTAGGAATCACGTATGAAACATCCTTATCAAGCTCTATAACAGTAGATGTTTTATCATCAGCTTTGACACCTTGACGTATGGCTATTACTTTACCACCATATCCTACAGCATCCGCATCCCCTGTACCCAAGGTGTAGGTGAAAGTGTTACCATTTTTTTTATGATAAACACCTGTGTATATTGCGGTATTAGCACCTTTAGTAACCGTTACTGTTTGACCATCCATATCAAATTTCCATTTTTCTATAGGAACGTCTTTATCATAGTCATAATTCTCATCTAATTTAACCCACTCAGGTCCAAATATAGCTAAACTAGTGAAAGCATCGGATGTAGCCGTTGCAGACACCGTATCTTTCATAGGGAAAGCTCGCTCGTCTACATCAACAACATCACCAATCTCGGTAATGAAATCATATCTAAAGGATGCTCTTAGATTAAATTCTTTTTTAGGGGTATCAAGAGTTTCTCCCGCTTTAGCATTGAAGGTGATAAACCATTTACGGTAAGCACCGTCAGGAGTTTCGACTCCATCACTAAGATAGAATCTAATACTCTCAATTCCGCTAGTAGCATCTGATTTTACACTTTCGAGATGCATATGATATCTACCTGTACCATCTCCAGCTACTGTCTCAGCAACACCTGTTCCCGTAACAGCAGCTATGTATCCACCTTCTGTATCTTTAGTAAAAATCCATGTTTCATCAGCTCCAGTATCTATTATGATTCCGTTTTTCTTCATTCTTTTGAAACCTCGTTCTTCAGCAGTTAAGCCTTCTAAAAACGCTATGACTAAACCTTGGATAACAGGATTAAGAGTTTCAGGTACAAGCTCCGTTTCAGCTGAAGGGGTAGTAGTACCCATAGCCGTTGTAGCATCATTAAAGGTAATGCCCTGAGCAACAATCAAAGGTTTACGATACTTAGTAGTAGGAGGATATTCTTGTACTTTAGGAATAGCACCACCAAGCATATTTATTGCAAGAAAGTTATTGCCGTTGAAAGGAGTATCCAATTTCAAGACAGCCTTATAGCCAGTCCCTAGACTCTCAATCTGATAAATAGAATACCCTATAGTGGCAGTCAAGATTGCCTCACTGTTTACAACTGTGTCTATAGTAATTTTTCTTTCCACACCTGTAGCTGCAATAGTGTATCTTGTGTGTTTTCTTCTATCTAAGAAGTTATTATCTAAGAGACTATATCTAACATCCCCATCGAGTTTAAGAAGTACTGCAGGGAGCTCGACCTGAGATAAAGCTGCCTCTATTTTCTTATCTATAATATGACTTGTTGTAGCTATGTCGGTAAAGATTCCTACTTGAGGAATACTCGCTTTGGCTGCTTCGTCATCACCTTCATTGAAAACCCTCAGGTAGATTTTTTCTCCTGTACCACTAGCATCATTTAATGCTGGAACAGGAGCGCCATTTTTTTGGACATCTAAACGGAATATTTTTTTGTTGTAATCGACAGTAATAGGCGACGCATCTTCAGAGCTTAGGACAAAGACCCCAGAATAATCTCCATCATCTTGTATCATAGTTAATTTTAAGGTTAGTTTGTCAGAAGCTTTAGTGGCGTAACGTCTCTCTACATCTACAGTACTTGAAATGGAGTGAAAAGTGATATGGTCTGTAGTTTGAGGGGTAATCGTTCCGCTATAAACGTTTGGTGCTGTACCAGCATTATTTCTAGTATAACGAACATAAGTATTATTATTTATAGTAAATAGCACTGAAGGGGCAATAGGAGCATTAGCTTCCCCTACATAGTTATATAAATTTTTATTTGCCATGACATCAATTGTTGTATGAGCTTTATCAACATCCGCAGTGGCAAGGAATAATATATGTCCTCTGCCCCCATCAGGTCCTTGACCCCCTGTACGTACTACGATAACTTCAGCATCAAGATTAGGTAAAGGATTATCACCAGTACCATTTAGTCTTGTGATAGTGTAAGCTCCATAAAGTGCAGAGAAAACGATATTTTTATTAGCTGTGTAAGGGGTGAGTTCATATGTAGCAATACCTACTAGCCCTGTGCCTGGAATCACTTTTGACACAGTTATTCTAGGGACTACAGTACCTGTGTCAAATTCAAATTTATAAGTTTTGTTTTTATTATAACTACCTGCTGGAGCAATTGCCTCTGTAGTAAGCCATGGAGTAACATCCCCAGGTTCTAATAAAGCCCCTCCGTCAAGGGTCTGATATGTTAAAGCTACCCATGGTTCGAAACCTTCCATGGTGTTGATAACTTTATACTCGGAAGGTAAGTTTACTTTTTCGTGAAGGTTAAAGTTACGGAGATTCCTTACAGCACTCTTAGCTGAAGCTATATCATCAGCTATAGCATATTTACCTTGGGTATTATATAATTTAGAGCCCAAATCAAAAGCTACATATTTACCGTGGTACGCAGCTGCTGTATTTAAAGTTTCACTAGTAGGATCCACATACCCAAATAATTGCCCTACGGCATTAGTAGAATTAACTACCTCTACAATAGCAAATTTATAAAAACCTATACTTGATGTACCCGTAACAATTGTGGTAATAGTAATACGTCTATCTTTAACAATAGTTCCACCCCCAACAGGTTTCTCCACGTTAAAAGATAAAATCTCTGTATTTTGAGCATCGAAGGTCATGCTTCCATCTCCACTATCTTTAAGTTTCACCCATTCTTTACCAATTATGACCATATTATTAGGTAAGGCATAAGAACGTCTTGCTGTATTAAGAGACTGGTAGGTTAAGTTATCAAAATTTACAACAGCGTCTGTTAACGCTTCTTCTGCGGCTATTATCTGGGCGGCTGCGTTAGCATCAACGTAGTCGATTTTAGAATTATAAAAGAGAGCATAAATTTGTTTGTCTGTGTCTGTAGGGAGATTAGGATTGTACTTAGGATGCGTATTTGCAATATGCATCACAGAAAATCCTATTATCTTATTGTGATATAAGCCCACGCCTCCAGGGCTAGTTAATAGGAAGATACCCTCATACACCTCATCAGTGGCTATAGCTCTTCCCCTTATATCTTTTAACATTCTCACATTGTATAGTGAGGTATTCGTTCTTCCTGTGGGGATAGACCCACCGTCCGCATTAATAAACCGAGTAGTCGTAAGACGAAGTGTCATATTATCCGTGTCAAAAACCAATTCATCAGCACCATTCCAATCATAAAGTTTGTCTGAATTTAAAAGAGCAATTCTTTGATTTTCCAGTTTTTTGAGTACTGTATTAGGACGTTGAGCATGTGATTCTCTTATATAATTATATTTAGTACTATTTTCTACCTTTCGGACAGCATCATCATAAGTAGTACCGAATTTTATTTTCATGAGAGTGTTCGTACCATTTTCATGGTACTCTACAGCCATGAATTTAGCACTAGGCTCAGGAAAATTATGCCCCTCTATTGAAAAAACTTCTAAGGCGAGGGGAACAACTGTTGTTCCCACTAATTTCATCTCTTGTTTAGGGGTATCTGTTGTTCCAGTGACTTGCCCCCAGTCTAAAGTATATAATATCTCTCCAGTGAGAGCATCAAGATTAATTCTAGGAGTAAAATGATTGAAGTCATCATCTATTAAAAAACCCTCGTCACTAAGAGAAACAAATCGTTCGCCTTCATGGATTTTATTTTGTCTATTGTGAATACGATACATAACAGGCTCGGAGACATACTCCCAAAATGGTTTAGCACTCGCAGTAGCAATTGCACCATCAGAAACATCTTGTATGCTAAATTTAACAAAGGCTCCACCTTCACCCACTACTGCATGCACTCCTAGGAATTTATTACCTAAAGGCCCACCACCATATAAGCGAATAGTCCCTTCTGAAACACTCATATCTTGTACTACTTCAACATTATAGCGATGCTTAGATACATCAACACCTTCTTCTCGCTCTGTGACAATCACTGTTGAGGGAGAAGTGGAAAATTCGAAAGAAGTGTGATTTAATTGAGAAAACACCCCTTCTGGCCCTACAGATTTCAAAGGATACTTGGCTAAAGTGTTGAGTATTTGTTGAGTTTTATATTCAAGATTGAACGACTCTCTACCTGTAACCTCACAAGAACCTAATAAAATCATAGATATAATGACTAATTGTATTTTTTTCATGGGGAACTCCACTTATTTTTCTTATTTATTTATATTTATTTTCATGTTCTTCCAACAATAAAGTCAAAGAACACAAATTATTATACACTATTTTTAAATTAGATACAAGTCTCAAATCAATAAAATATGGATTTTTGCAAGTATCTCTATCTTTGCCTATCGGACTTTTTACCACTTCCTTTAAAGCGCTTTACAATAAACCTTTTTATTAATTTTCATTACAAATATCACAAGTATTTGTCTGATTTGTAATCAAAAGCACCCTTAAAGCGCATGTTTATTGTTGTTTTGCAAAAAATAGTAGCAATCTTGACAAACTGCATATTATTTGATATAATAAGAGACAATAAAAAATCACAGGAGGGTTTTATGGATATTACAACGTCTATTAATTCCATCGTTAGCTCATTAAATGGCTACCTTTATTCTTATATCCTAATATTCGTATTATTAGGTACTGGGGTGTATTTTACAATTACCTCTAATTTTATCCAATTTGACTTCAAAAATGCTAGTAAAGCCTTTAAAGAGGGAATCAGTAGTTCTGACTCAAAAGACAGAAAATTATCCCCCTTTGAGGCTTTTGCTGTAACTACTGCTTCTCGTGTAGGAACAGGAAATCTTGCTGGTGTAGCTATTGCTATTACCGTAGGGGGGCCTGGAGCTATTTTTTGGATGTGGATTACGGCTCTCTTAGGAGGAGCTCTAGCCTTCGCTGAATCTACCTTAGCTCAGATTTATAAGGTCAGAGATACTGGTACTGATAAGACTAATACCCACTATACGGGAGGACCTTCTTACTATATCACTCAAGGGCTTAACTCTAAATTTTTAGGGAGTGTATTCGCTCTTATTCTCGTCCTTGTATTTGGATTTTCTTTCAATGCTGTACAAGCCAACACCATATCACAAGCTTTTAATAATAGTTTTAATATCCCTACCTATATAAATGCTATTGTCCTCGCAGGGCTTACCGCTATATTTATCTTCAAGGGATTACCTAGTATTGCTAAAGCTACTGCTCTTATTGTACCTGTTATGGCTATACTCTATCTCGCTCTCTGTCTTTTCGTCATAGGAGCCAATATTCAACGCCTACCCGAAGTATTTAACATGATTTTTGCCAATGCTTTTGGATTAAGAGAATTTGGAGTAGGTACCTTGACAGGAACTATCATTACAGGGGTGCAAAGAGGTCTTTTCTCTAACGAAGCTGGTATGGGTTCAGCCCCTAATGCCGCAGCGACTGCATCCACCTCTCACCCTGTAAAGCAAGGATTCATCCAAGCATGTGGGGTGTTTTTTGATACCATTATTATTTGTTCTTCTACAGGATTTCTCATTCTCTTCTCTGGAATAGATTTTGCTAATTCTGGGGCTTCTGGTATTACCCTCACTCAAGAAGCTTTAAGCTCCTATTTTGGGAGTTTTGGTGGTATATTTTTATCCATCTGTATCTTTTTATTGGCTTTCTCTTCCGTCTTAGGTAATTACTTTTATGCTCAAAATAGTATGCTCTTCCTCAGTAAAAATCCTATACTTATGCTTGTTTTCCGTTTTATGGTTATAGCTTCTGTATTTTTAGGGTCTATTAGTTCTTTTTCCCTTGTATGGAATATTGCTGATCTCCTTATGGGAATTATGGCTCTTATTAATCTCTATGCTCTCATTAGATTATCCAGACATGTCAGAGAAGCTATGCTAGATTTCAAAGCTCAAATAGCCCAAAATAAAGACCCTGTTTTTAAGAAAACAAGTATTACAGGGATAGAGAATGTGGAATGTTGGGATTAAAATAATATTTTTATCTATTGACAAATAAAAAAAAGTCTGCTATAATAATAAACATGTGTGCCTATAGCTCAGCTGGATAGAGCATTGGATTGCGGTTCCAAAGGCCTTAGGTTCGATTCCTAATAGGCATGAAAAAAAACACCTCTTTTGAGAGGTGTTTTTTTATGGATTTTTTTATAGTATTATTTTCTTTATAAAATATATAAGAAATAAGAGGGAATTATTAGAAGTAACCTTCTTGATCCCAAAATTGTAATATATCCCCGCTTAGAGTCGCTTTTTGTATCCTCTTTGCGTCTCCTACTACCCTATCTCTATAAAAAGATTGTCCAGCTAAAGGAACAAGTACCCCAGCCATATTAGGAAAAGCAACATAAGCGTAGATAAAAACGTCTTCTAGATTAGCGTAGTAAGGAAGATCTGCTATAGCAGACCATTTTCCATTAATATAATTTATAGAGGAAAAAATAAGAGGTTTTTCCGTATTTAATAATTCTAAGGTTTTTCTAGTGGAGTCGGGAATTTGGGAACTATTGGTAAAAACATACCAAGATACGGTGAATTTAGCATTGAAAATACTAATTCCTGTGATTCGAGAAAAATTTCTATATGTATGTTCTTCAGGGCTAAAAATAAGAGTAAAGAGATTTCTCTCTGTTAGTTTTAGTTGGGGGTTTGCTCCATGTAAGAGGTAAGGAACTTTTTCTTTTAGAGAGTTTTTGACAGGAACATCAGCAAATTGCAATCGTGCAATTTTATCGTTATCAAAAGGAAATCCAGAGCTTGTAATTAAGAGCGTACTGCTGATAAGGAGGAGTCGTTTGAGGTACATAAATACTACCTTCATAAAAATCTATTAAAATTTTATCGGTAGTATTTATTTTTAGATAAGAGCTAATTATTATTTATATCTTGTTCTTCTGTTGAATCATCTTCGAAATCTTTGGGAATTGACTCTTCGTGGTTATCTGGGATATTTGTTTGAGTTAATTCTTCAGGGCTATTGAGAACATCCGCCCCTTTATCGTAAACATAAGCTTTTTTACGATTTTTCAAAATAATAAGCACTACTAAGAAACAACCAAACATACCATTAATAGGATATAAAACACCAACTATCTGTTCAAAAGACACGGCTGATAATAAGAAACACCCTGCCCCTAGCCCGATAATAATAGTAAGATATCTTAATCGTCCACGAGAAAGTTTTTTACGGATAACATTACTTACAGACCATAAGCAAGTAGTACTTGCCGAATACATAGCGACAAATAACAATATAGACATCACAAAGGCTGCAATAGGAGACATTAATTCGGCGAAATAAATTGTTATAATAGGAAGCTGATAAATATCTTCTATATATAAGAGAATAGCAAGGTGAATAATGGCTAATAGAGTAGTGTAAGCTAAGGCTCCAAAGAAAGTACCATAACCCCCACTATTTCTTTTTTCAAGCCCCCGTCCCACTTCAAAGAGGAATTGACAAGAGGTTAGCATAATAGTACCACCATAGACAATACCTGCACTATAAAAGCTATCTAAAGCACCATCTATAGTATTGTTTTTAAAGAAAATATTTACAGAAGATATATTGTCTAATCCATTGAAAATAACAATAATACAAATTACTAAAATAATAGCAGAAATAATTTTGGCGATATGGCTGACAAATTTAGCTATATATTGAAAACGCAAGAAAATACTACCTACGGATAAGACTATTGCAATAAGTCTTCCTATAAAATTGGGAAGACCAAAAAACTGTTCTAAGACCGCTCCTGCTCCTGCTATCATCATGGTATAAGAACCATATAGCGCAATAGGAATAAGCACTGTATAAATCTTACCTATAATAGAACCACCAAAATAATCAAAAACAGATGAGTTGGGGTTATCACGACATATCCACCCTGCATCTATAATAGATTCCCCACCATAGAACATTATCATACAAGCTAAAAAAATACCTACAAATCCTGCCCATCCATAGGAAGAAAAAAATTGTAGTATTTCTTGTCCTGAGGTAAAACCTGCCCCAATATTAAGAGCCATGTAAACGCTGGCAGTGATTATTATTTCTTTGAAGTTTTTCATTGTACTCCCTATATAGATAAACATATACCCTTGAGTATAATATATATATTATTAAATATCAATGAAAAAAAGTCCTATTTAGAAAATTTTTCGAGATATTGAATAATACTTTTATTTCGTGATTTTTCGGCAATTTTTAGGGCTGTTTGCTTTTTTTTATTTTTAAGAGTTGTAGTAGCTCCTTTTTGTACAAGATGGACTACCATCGTTTTATTCTGTTCTCTAGTCGCTAGCATTAAGGGTGTGTCTCCCACTTTATTGGCACTATTGATATCCGCCTTTTTTTCTATAAGTATAAGAGCAAATTCTGGATTGTTTACCATAATAGCTTTTGCTAGAGGGCTATTCCCTTTTTTGTCTTTAAGATTAAGATTAGCACCTTTTAGGATTAGATATTTTAAAGTTTCTGGAGAATTTTGTTCTACAGCAATAGCTAGGGCTGTTTGTCCCTTGCTATTTTGTAAGTCTATATTAGCCCCTTTTTGTACAAGGGCTTTAACAATCTCCACTCCATCCCATCGAGCAGCTTCCATAAGAGCCGTTCTATCATCTAAATTAAAATCATCCACACTCGCTCCCGAATCAATAAGAAAGACCATGATAGGGACGTGTTTGGTATATGAGGCAATAAGTAAAGGAGTATGCCCAAAGACTTCTTGATTGACGTCGGCTCCTTTTTTGATGAGGGATTCGACTAGGTCGAATCTATTATTTTCTATAGCAATAGATAATGCAGAGCCATTTTCGTTCGTGTTGTTCAGTGCTACCCCTTCATCGAGGAGATATTCCACCATATCCCTATGTCCCCATCGTAAAGACCACATAAGGGGGGTCCATTGTTCTTTATCTTCCTCTTTATCGAGATTCATCCCTCTATTTACAAGATAGCGAACAATCTCTAAATTCCCAGCTCTTACAGCAATCATTAAAGCCGTACTATTATTGTTATCTCTTTGGTTTATATCTAATTTAGGAGCTTGTTCTACGAGGTGTTGTACAATGTCGTATTGATCATAAAAAGCAGCGCACATCAAGGCTGTCCAGTCATTAGCAGAAGGGTTGGGGAGATTGGGATTGGCTCCTTGTAAAAGCAAATAATCAACAATTTCTATCAAACCCTCTCTAGCAGCTAACATTAAAGGAGTGCGTCCAGAAGAATCGGGGAGATCAATCGTTTTCAAATCGGCTTTCTGCACCGTCGCTATACTAGCTTCGTAGACTGCCTTATACATTTCTTGTCCATAAACAATAGAGTTCATTAATAGCGAAAATAGAAAAAATAGAGAAAATCTCTTTTTCATTAAAAAAAATCCTTTTAGAAGATATTGCTATATTATAGTAATATCTAAGATTAATGTCAAATGATAATTTCTGTTTTAAGGATTATATCCCCCTATTTCTCATAAAATTTGTTTAGATAAGAAGGCTAGTTATAAAATTTTGAAGGAGCTATCACATGGTAAGTTTCAAGCAATCCAATATATCAACTATAATCTCAAGTCAGAAGTATCGAATTAAGGGTTATGATACTCTCAGAAAATAGTAGGATTAATTAGTAAGTGCTGTTGTTATTTAAATAAAATTGTAGTATAATAACTAGTAAATTTATATTTAGAGAAAATGAAGAAGGGTGTTTTTATGAAAATTTTCAATACATGGCAAAAATTGTTTAACAAAAATATAAGATATTATATCCCCTGTGTATTTATTGCACTGTGGGTTTTTATACTAAATATCCTCCAATACCCTATGACGGATGAGTGGAATCAAATTGGTGATCCTTCAATTAAAGAAGGACCTTACTATATTATTTCTCGTTATTTCACTGAAAATTCAAGACTTGGTGATGTTATTTCTAGAGTTTTTCTTTATATATTTCAAGATAATATTTTTTTAGAACAGATTGTTTTTGGAACCATAAACAGTATTGTTTTTATGTTGTTTTTATGGTTGCTCTATTCTTTAATGAATGCAAAAAAAACAATGGATAATAAGAAAGATTCCTTTTTATTTATAGGTATATCTGTATGTATCTATATCTCAGGGCATTTTAATCAAAGTTATATTAATCAACCTGGTGCTATAACTTATTTTTGGACTATCTTTTTTGCTTTATTAGCAATAATTCCTTATTATTCTTTTATGTGTTATCCTGATAAAAAAACAATGCATCCTTTTCTACTCTATTTTTCAGTACTGTTTTTTGGTCTTCTCACAGGTTGGGGCTCAGAGCTTTTAGGACCTGTTATCCTAGTTACTTTAGCAGTGATATTTTGTTATTACACTTTCATCAAAAAACAAAAACTACCCCTATGGTTTTATCTTGGTGGTATCATGATTTTTATAGGGTGGTGTTTGGTCTTTTTTGGTCCCGGTCATAGGCTTAGGAATTCAGGATCAGGATATTATAGACCTATTTGGGAAATCCCCATTCAAGAACTTCTTCTAAAAACAAGTGCTTGGTTTGGGATTTACATCGCTGTTAGTCTCCCCTTGTCGATTCCATCTTTATTAGCTTTAGCACATATCAAAAAAAATAATCCTCAACAAAGAAAAACTTCTTCTTCTATCCTTGGATTTTTATTAATGGGAGTATTTACTGCCTTTATGTTTGCTATCATGCTCTGGAATTTACTCCCCCCTAGAGCATGGATCATCTTCACTTTCTTTTTCATATTAAGTGCTGGATTTTCCTTACAATATTATTTGAATTTTATTTATACTCCAAAGAAAAAATTAATACCTATTCTTTGTGCCCTTGTTGTTTTTATAGGTTCTATCCATATAGTAGAAATTATCAAGTACAGAAATCATTTTACCCCTATTTTTGTAGAAATACAAAAACATAAAGACGACGGGATAAAAAATATTAGAGTAGAAACAGAACTGTACACCATACCTAAATCTTTATATCTTCGTTGGAGTGATTATTTTTTCTCACAAGATTGGATTTTAGATAACATGGCTCACTACTATAAGGTAGAAAGTATTGATTTTGTAGATAAAACAACAGGGAAAACGTATAAGGAAATGTACGTCTCTGGAGAACTTAAAGTGCTCTAAAAGAGCCCCATTATAAGCTTCATTTTTATAGTCCTGTAGTAATAAAGTAACCCCACCCATTTAATTTTGGGTGGGGTTACTTTTTATTGATAAAATTATAAAGGTATCTATCCCAATTTTTAACTAAATTGTAGGACTTGATTAATCGTTATAAATAGAAATTAGTTGACGAATTTCTGGGACTTTTTAATTCTTTTATACAAAATATAAATAAACATTATCCCTAACAATCCAAATATACCAGAGATTAGAAAATAGAGAGAATAGGCTTGAGGTCCATCTTGATATTGTGAAAAGATAGGTCCGCTCCATTGAGGAATAAATATATCTGGGGTATACCCTAGAAAAGACACTATCCCTATTGCAAAGCCTGTAATAGATGGGGGTAAGTCGCAATAGTCCAATAAAGACCAATACAGACCTCTGATAAAGTAAAAACACAAACCTACAAGAATAACAGTTCCTGAAATAAGATAAAAATTAGTGCCTTTGGCATAAGTCGCTAATGCAAAGAGGGATAAAGAGCCCACAGCAAGAGCAGCACCTAAGACAACAGTTCTACCGTATTTATCTGCAAGAAAACCACCTACAATTCCCCCCAAAGGTCTCATCCATAAAATAATCACAGTTATAACCCCTACGAGGATTTCACTAAGCCCATGATTAGTTGTGAGATAGCCTCCTATGTAATATCCTGTCCAGAAAACAGTATATCCACAAAAGATAATGGCACACATAAGCCACACTTCAGGTATTAAAAACGCTTTTTTAATACCTTGCATGATAGTTAGGGATTGTTCCTTCCCTTCATTAGCTTCTGTATCTTTTTTATCTTCCAAGATAATTAAAACCAAAATTGCTAAACCAATATTGAGAAAAGAATAGCCATAAATAACTGTGACTAAAGCTGTTCGAGTTAGGGCACTATCTGTTGGATCAGATCCTAGGATAAAACCAAAAACAGCTACCGCTATAGTTGCTAAAACTGCTTCAACAAAACCTCTACCACCATCAAGAATACCAAAGAATCTACCTTGTTCATCTTTTTCGGCAAGAAGTTTTACAATTTTCATATGCGAGCCCCAGAAAGTCAAGACAGCAGAAAATCCCCAGATAAGAAAGATTATACGAACATGTTCTATAGGAGGTACTTGAGCGTACCATAGACCAGCTAAACCTGTTAATAATAATGAAATTGCCAACAATAACTTAGAAGACATTCTGTCTGCTAACCAACCACTAGGAATATATCCTATCAAATTCATCATTCCTAAGATACCGTATAAACTACCTAAAGTAGATACATCCATTCCAAATATTTCTAGTAAGGGTGTCTGGAAATTTGTTCTTAGGTAAATAACAGGGTAAATCCCCCCAGCAGCTAGGGTAACTATCCCCAACTGTACATATCGTTTGTTTATCATAATAGACCTCTCTTTTTAATAAATTTTATTATTTATACTTGCTTAATGAAAGAAAACATTGTAAAATAAGTCATGAAAAAAATTATTCGCGATGAAAGTGTTTTGCACTACATATGCCAACATATTGTTGTTGATTTTTACACTCTTCAAAAGCATTTTGATATTAGCTTATCTACCATTCACCGTATTTTAAAATCTTTGCACCCTTGGGTGAAAATAGATAAAAACAAAGTTATCTATATGCCTTTTTCTCATTTTAAATATAAAGATTTAGCATATGAACAAAATAAAAATGCAATCGCCTACAAAGCTACTAAACTAGTACAAGATGATGATACTATATGCCTTGCTGGGGGATCCACTACCATTGCTCTTATGGTTCCTTTTATTATTCTTCACTCTCAAAATGTTTTTATTATTACCAATAATATTTATGCTATATCATTATATTTAGCTCTTCGTGATATTGCATTAGCCAAAAATATATCCATCCTTATTGTCGGAGGGCTTTTTCAATATGATTCTTTTTCTTTAACAGGAGAATACGCCCTTAATCTTATTAAAAATTTCAGTATAGATAAAACTTTTATTAGCACTCAAAGTGTTAATAAAAGAGGATTTTTTGTGAACGAACTAAGTTATGCTTATGTGGAGAAATGTTTCTTAGAAAATTCACATAAAAATTATATTCTCGCAAATAAAGAGAAATTCGGTAAAGAACTTCTTTTCAGATGGGGTGAATGGAAAGAATTTGATGGAATTATAACAGATTACACGGCTCCTCTCCATCAGAGAGAAGGATTTCAAGTGATTCTCAGTGATCCTTTTACTAATTTATTTACTTAGAAAGCCTTTCTATTAACTTAGGAAGTATTTTTTCTGTGCTTCCCACTATTCCCACATGAGAAAATTTAAATATAGGGGCGTCCCTATCTTTATTTATAGCAATAATACAGCTTGAATTTTCCATCCCTGTAATATGTTGAATTGCTCCCAAAACTCCAAAGGATATATATAATTCAGGACGAACAATTGTTCCTGTCTGACCTATTTGGATCCTATGCTCTGCCCATTCTTTTTCTACTAAAGAGCGAGTTACCCCCACCCCTCCATTCAAAATTTTTGCTAATGAATAAAGCTCTTTAAACATGGATTCAGTGCCTACACCATTTCCACCTACTACTAATACTGATTCTTCGCTTATTTTTTTTTCTGTTGTTTTTTCTATAATTGTTTCTAATATCTTAACCCTAGATTTTTTCAAAAGAGGAGAGAACTCATTCACTATACCTTCTCTTGTTGTATCTTTTATAATTTTCATACTTGATCGTACTGTTGCCATTTGTGGCCTATGATTCTCGCAAACTATTGTTGCAATAAGATTGCCCCCATAAGTGGGTCTAGTCATTAATATTCCTTGATTGGGATCTGCTGTCCCATCGTCCAAAACTTTAACCCCTAATTCAGTACAATCTGCTGTCAATCCTGTACCAAGACGAATAGCAAGCCTAGGAGCAAAATCCCGTCCTTGATAGCTAGAACCAATCAAAAGAGAGCTTGGATTTATTCTTTTTACTAAAAATTCTAGAGCATCTGTGCACGGTTCTGTGAGATATTCTTCAAGAAGAATATTATCAGCATACCAAACAATATCAGCTCCATAATAAACACATTGATCTGCTAAATCTTTTATATCATACCCTAAAACAACGGCTATAACATCTTCATTAAAAATATCAGCTAATACTCTAGCTTCTTGTAATAATTCTAAAGAGATTTGACAAATACTCTTGTTTTCATATTCTATATATACTAGTATTCCTTTATAATCTGTTAAATTCACTACCTACTCCTTTATCAAATGGATCTTTTGTAGATAGTCATAAATAATCTCTACAGATTCCTCTGGAGATTTTTCGAATATCTGACAAGAGCCCCGAGCTTGTTTGGTGTGAGAGCTAAATACTTTGGTTGGAGATCCTTTTTGCCCAACACTATCTACAGATAAATTTAGATCTTCTGCATTATAATATTGTATGGGTTTAGAATACCCTCCTCCCATAAAGCGAGGTTGATTAATATGACTTAAAATAGTAAACACACAAGGTGAAGAAACTTCAACTACTTGTTGTGTACTACCCAGTTTTCGGCTGACGGTAAAAGTTTTCCCGTCTGTAGTAGTAATTTTATTTACATAACTTACTTGGGGATAGTCCAAAAATTCAGCGATTTGAGGTCCTACTTGAGCAGTATCTCCATCTATTGCTTGTCGCCCTGTAAATACAAGGTCTGGATTGATTTTTTTAATGGCGCTTGCTAATGTTTTTGAGGTTGCGTAAGTGTCTGCTCCAGCAAATTCTTTATCTGTTAATAATACAGAATCATCAGCACCCATAGCCATCGCTTCCCTTAAGATAACTTCAGCTTGAGGAAGGCTCATCGTTATTACTGTTACCTTTGCATTAAATTGATCTTTTAACTTTAATGCCTCTTCTAAAGCATAAAGGTCATCAGGATTGGTAATACTTGTAACCCCATCTCTTCTTAATGCCCCACTTATGGGATCAATATCTATTTGAGCTGTATTAGGAACTTGTTTCATACATACAACTATTTTCATAATACGCACCTTTGAATTTATAAAAAATAATTTAGAGTGGTTTCATAATGAGACCACTCTAAATTTTTATAATAATTAATACAAAAAATCAATTATTTTTTGGGTTTATATAGGGTATTAACATTCATAATACCTTTTGGATCGAAAGCTTTTTTAAGCACTTCTAACATGAAATAAGAACTACCATGCTCTTCTTCTATCCATTCAGTTCTATATTTACCAACACCATGATGGTGAGCCATTGAGCCACCGATTTTGACGGTTTCTTCGATAATTAGACTATGAATTGGGTAGTGGTAGGTTGCTAATTCTTCTTCAGGGGTACATTCTACTTTATAATCAAACACAAAGTATAGATTTGTTCCATTTTGATAACTGTGTGAAGAGTGAGCTCCTAACATAGTAACATCTTTGATTCTTGGGAAATCTTTTTTAACTCTGCTGATTGCATTTGTGTAAAGTTGGGGTATTTTACTCCATTCAGCAGAAACTTCTACTGTAAATCCACACATTTTGGTGGCAACCATATCTGCTTTTTCTTTTGCAATCTTATCCTCACCCCAACATAAATCAGAGAACCATGTTTCAATTAATTTAGAATCTACTTGTTCTGTTTTTGGATATTTAGCCACAATTTCTTCTATAGCGTCTCCCATAGCTTCTGTGATACCTTTAGGACCTTCTGCAACAAAAATAACAATGCTTTTTCCTTTATGGAAATGAGCAAAATGTTGTCTTGCATCTTCTTCAGAATAAGAACGAGATACGGATGGACGATAACCAGACACGATTACTTCACGAAGTATTTCCACACTTGTAGCAAAATCATCTACTAAATAACCATAGTATTTATTATTTTCTGGCATATATTTAAATAATTTTACAGTAACTTCTGTGATAACACATAAAGTCCCTTCGTTACCCATCATAATATGTCTGAGGTCTGGACCTGCAGCACGACGAGGAACATTTTTAATACGAGCAATGCGACCATCTGGGAAAACTGCTTCTACACCAACAAGCATATCTTCAATTCCTCCATAAAGGGTTGAGAATTGTCCAATACTTCTTGTTGCAACAAGTCCGCCTAATTGAGCCTGAGGTTTAGATTGTGGGGAGTGACCTGTGGTTAATCCCATTTTACGAAGGTCTTCTTCAAGAGTTTCCAAAACAACACCAGCTTGAACAGTAGCTTGCATATTATAAGGATCAATCTTAATGATTTTATTCATACTAGCACAATCAAGAACGATAGAATCCACAACACCACATTCTAAACCACCTTCTGTAGCAGTACCTCCAGATCTAGGAACTACATTTAATGAATGTTCGTTAGCGAATTTTAACACTTTTACTACATCTTCTACAGATTCAGCTTTTACTACAGCTGATGCAAGAGGTGCTACATAAATTCCGTGTGCTCCGGTATATTTTAAAAAGCGATCTCTGCTACTTTCTTGTAGAGTAGGTAAGTCAGTATAAATTTTATTGTCTCCCACAATAGACTTTAGATTTTTGACAATGTCTTCACGAGCCATGGACATAATAAACTCCTTTTCACATAAATATGTGCATATTTTATTAATTCAATTCATATACTGAATTAATATTCAATAATATTATAACTTTTATGAATAAAATGTCAATAGCATTGTGATAAAAAATAAAAATAATATAAAATATTGATATAAAACAATATACATTAAAAAACCCCTTCCGTGGAAGAGGTTTTTATTGCCAAATATTTTTAGTATCTACTTGATAAATTTCAAAAACTTTATTTTTTTTGAATATATCTAAATTATAATCACTAATGATTCCCTTGAATTGCCCCCAGTCTGCCCATTTATACTTACCTTTGGAGCTAAACTTATCACTTGTGGCTACAAGATACGTAGCTTTTGATACATTCATAAATGCTGTCTCTACAAAAGATTCTCCCAAGGTATCCGTAAAAAGACCTTGATTGACATTGATACTTTCAGCTCCTAAAAATGTTTTTGAAATATTAAAATGATCGATGATTTCATCTGCATATTCCCCACCGAAAGAATAAAAATGTTGCCTTAGTATCCCTCCTATCGTGAGAAGAGTGATATTTTGTTCTGAGGCTTTGAGATGCAGTAATAAATAATATTGAAATACTAAAGAGGAGTTAGAGATAATGGTGATATTTTTTTTTGTTAGTATAATGAAGGGGAGTATTACAGCTATTGAGGTTGAACCACCAGACAGACAGATAACATCGCCTTCATTAATAATTTTAGTAGCATTCCATGCAAGAGCGTTAATTAAAATCGCTTTTTCTTTGTCCTTATAAGGAAAAAGGGTAAATGGTTTGTAATATATAATATGTTGTTCAATAATTATCCAGTTTTCTTGGCTAAGCTGTTTCAAAACTCGATGAGCCGTGGATTCACTTATATTAAAGATATTCAATATATCTTTCACGGGAACTTCAATATGCTGGTAAATATAAACTAAGACATCTTCTTTATCTACTATTTTTTTCATTACTACTATTATAGATGAAAAAATACAATAAATCAAATAACATTTAAATGGGTTTTCAAAATATTTTTATTAAATTGTTGTTATACAATTAATTACACCTATATATATTTTTTTAACATTTTATATTGAAAAATTTGTCAATTATACTATAATAATATTGGGATATTTATTAATAATAAAAATACCTCAAATTAATTTAGGAGGTCTGTCATGTTTAAAGACGACCAAAAAATCACAGAATTCAATATGGACTTATTCTCTCTTAAAGGTAAAAATGCTATCATCACTGGTGGTAATACAGGATTAGGACAAGCATTCTCTATGGCTTTAGCTAAAGCTGGAGCTAATGTTTTTGTTACTACTATCATAGATGATGATGGAAGCTTCAAAGCTGAAATTGAAAAAGTAGGAGTCAAATACAACTCTATCAAAGCAGACATCACTAAAGAAGGTTCTTGTAAAACTGTTGTAGAAACTTGTGTGAAAACTTATGGTTCTGTAGATATTCTTGTAAACTGTGCTGGTATTTGTATTAATGAACCCGATGTTTTAAAATTTGATAGATCCAAATGGGATCCAATGGTTGCTATCAATCTAACAGCAGCTTTTGAAATGAGCCACGAATGTGCTAAATTTATGATTCCTCAAAAAAGTGGAAAAATAATTAATATTGGTTCTATGTTCTCTTACCTAGGTGGACAATGGAGTCCTGCTTACGCCGCTACCAAACATGGTATTGCTGGATTAACAAAAGCATATTGTGATGAATTAGCTCAATTTAACATTAATGTTAATGCTATTGCTCCAGGATATTTTGCTACAGAACTTACCACAAAAACACGTAACAACCCAGAAGCCAATCAACGTGTATTAAGTCACATTGCTGCTGATCGTTGGGGCTACACTTCCGATCTTATGGGTGCTACTGTTTTCCTTGCAAGTGCTGCTGCTAATTATGTTAACGGAACACTTCTTGATGTCGATGGTGGATACCTCGTTCGATAAATTAAATTTTAAAATCAAGGAGAAAATATGAAATATTTAATGGGTATAGATGGTGGTACACAAAGTACTAAAGTCAGTATTTTTGATATAGAAGGGAAACTCATTTGTGAGGGTAAGCAAAATCTCAAACATTTGTATTGCCCAGTCCCTGGTATTGCCGAACATCCTGGTGATGATTTGTGGGATGCCTTACAAGGAGCCACTAAAATTGCTTTGGATAAATTCACGGGAGATGTTAAAGATATTGTCGGAATAGGCATTTGCGAAATTCGTTGTTGTCGTGTATTACTAAAAAAAGACTATTCCTTAGCTGAAAATATCATCAACTGGATGGATTTACGGATTGCTACTCCATTTCAACACGACAATCCTGAAGTAGGTTTTGTTTGTCAAACTTCGGGATACATTACCCATCGTTTAACAGGGGAATTTAAAGACACTTCCGCTAATTATGAAGGAAACTGGCCCTTAGATACTCTAACATGGAAATGGAGCACAGACCCTAACGTAATCAAAAATATGAATATTCCTTTAGATATGCTTCCTGAGCTAAAACAACCTGGCGAAATTTTAGGTTATATCACTAAAGAAACAGCTAAACTAACGGGACTTCCTGAAGGATTACCTGTTATAGCTACCGCTAATGATAAAGGCACAGAAACTCTAGGTACGGGTATTGCCCCTGTATCTCCTTCTGGAAAAGCTCAAAGTGGTAACCTTGGAGAAGCTCAAACTAAAGAAGGTACCATCGTACTTTCCTTAGGTACTTATATTTCTGCCCTAACTCTCGGTTATGACTATATTCCTGATTCCACCAGTTTTTGGACGACTACATCATCCGTTCCTGGTGTCTATATGTACGAGAGTATGTCTGGAATACGTCGTGGTATGTGGATGATAACATGGTTAAAAGATCTTCTTAATATAGACCTTGTGGCTAAAGCCGAACAAAAAAACATCTCTGCCGAAGAATATTTAGGGCTAGAAGCTCAACATGTTCCAGCAGGTAGTGGTGGTCTTATGATGGTTTTAGAATGGTTACCTAAACCTTCAGAGCTACACAAAAGAGGTACTATGATAGGATTTGATATTAGACATACAAGAGCTCATATTTATAGAGCCTTACTCGAAGCTATTACTTACACAATGTACAATAACATTAAACCTATGTATGAAGAATTAAATATTAGCAACAGAAAGGTACTTGTATCTGGTGGGGGGTCCAATAGTGATGTGTTTATGCAAATTATCGCAGATGTATTTGGATGTCCTTCCTATAGAAATGAAGTTAACGGCGCTGCTGGAGTAGGTTCTGCAATATGTGTTGCCGTAGCCACAGGAATATATCCTGATTTCAAAACAGCTGTCTCTAAAATGGTGAGAATAAAAGATACATTCAAACCCATTGAAGAAAATCATATTCTATATACTCGCATCAATAAAGAAGTGTACTCCGTTCTTCCTAAAACTCTTGATGATGTTTTGCAAAAATCTCATGAGATATTTGGATCAAAATAAATATCTATACCAAAACAAGTGGTGAATTTATAGTTCACCACTTGTTTTTTATACAAGTTCCTATAAAATTTATATCATTAATAATAAGGAGTTTTTATGAACAAAGCTATACGCTGGAATGTATTTATTCCTCTCGTTACTGTGTGTTTAATATTTATCATTCTAGGATTGCAAGACTCTCGGCTCTTAGTGAAAAATATGGATCTGCTCACCATTTGGTTTCTTAAACATATTGGGTGGCTTTTTCAAATAGTTAGTTTACTTCTTTTATTTGCTACTTTATATATTGGTTTTTCACAATACGGTTCTATTCGTCTTGGAGGAAAAGATGCCCAACCCTTGTTTAGTACCTTTTCTTGGGTCGCCATCACTCTATGCTCAGGGATTGCTGTGGGAATTGTTATATGGGGGATTTCAGAGCCTGTATGGCACTTCAGATCACCTCCTAGTGAATGGGGAGTTGCATCAGGATCGGAACGAGCTGCTATAGCTTCTATGGCTCAAGTCTTTCTCCACTGGACATTAACACCCTATTCTTTATATTGTTTTTATGGAGTACTCCTCGGATTCGCAATCCATAACGCTAAATTATCAGATCGTATCAGCTCTATTTTACACCCCATCTTCAAAAATAAAACGGACTATTGGGTAGGGGATATTATTGATACGATTTGTACTATTGCTATTATTGGGGGAGTTGCCTCTAATTTTGGTCAAAGCGTCCTCCTTCTCAACAAAGGATTAGGAGTGGTTTCTGGACTACCTACTAACGGTACCAGTCTCACAGGAATCATTTTGTTCTTCACTATTTTTGTACTCTACATAAATCTCAAAGGCATAAGAGGTGGTCTCAAAAGAGTCTCTCAAGTTAACGCTTATTTTTATATATTTCTCCTAATATTTGTTTTATTATTTACGAATCGATCTTTTGTTACGTCTCTAGCCACGACATCTTTAGGCTATTATCTTAAAAATTTTTTCACCCTATCTCTCCATACCAGCCCCATAGAAAACTCCAATTGGGCTATTGATTGGTCTATCTATTATTGGGCAGTGTGGTTATCGTATGCTCCTTTATTAGGAATGTTTTTTGCTAAAATATCTTATGGACGTACTTTAAAAGAATTTATCTCCGTCAATCTCCTTACGATGGCAGGATCAGGATTTTTATGGTTCACTGTCTTTGGAGGAGCTGCGATTTATGCTGATATACAAGATATGAGTATTATTAATTCTATCAAAGAATTTGGATTCGAAAGTGGTGTTTACGCCTTCTTTGAAACGCTTCCCCTAACAGAATTTATCAATGTTGTATTCATTATTGTTATTTTCCTATCGATGGCTACTTTATTAGATTCTATGGTAAACTCTATCAGCTATGTTACCGTAAAAAACACCAGTGGGACTATAGATGCCCCTAAAACAATAAGAGTTTTTTGGATTGTTTTAATAGCCGCTGTTACTTTATTTTCCATTTTAGGAACTCTCGATAATTTGAATAATGCAATCAATCTAACTAAAAGAATAGGAACATTAGCGGGTATCCCTATCCTATATCTATCCATACTTAGTCTATACTCAGGATTCAAGATGCTCAAAAATCATAAAGAATACGATAAGACATTATAAAGATTCTTTTGGACAATATACCTAAAACCTCTGTTACTAACTACTAATAAAACTCAATGATTCCCCCTATACATCTCTAGGAAGAGCCCTCTTTTAAATGGTTATTAATAGCTATTCTCTATACCAAAAAAAAGCTCCCATATCCCTAATTAAAGAAATATGAGAGCCCATTCCATAAGATCACAGTTTTTTTTATAACACTTACTCTAATATTAGTTATCTGTTATTGTGGTTAATAACTTTTCAGTCTAATATTCTACGACTCTATAATATCGTCTGAGATCCAATGAGTGATTTCTTTCTCTTTCGAGGTGAGAGCTTAGTCGTTCTACAAGGATCGCTGAAATAATACATTGTGCTAAATAAGGTCTAAATTTATCGTCTATCCCTTCTAAAGCATACTCTTTAGAGTCAACAATTGTTGTGTTCTTAGAGATTTTAGTAATAAATCTTTCCACCCTTTCATCTAAAGGTCTCGTTTCATCTTCTCCCTTGACTAAGACCACACAAGTATCTTCTTCAACAATTTCAAGTGTCCCATGGAAAAACTCAGCAGAAGATACAGCTTTAGCTCTCATCCATTGCATTTCTTCTAGAATACACATAGCATATAGAGAGACTTCTCCCCAAAGCATTCCACCACCAATCCATAATTGATAATCTACATCTTTATAAGTTTGGGCGTAATTCTTTGCAATAGGGTCAAACTGATCTTTTGCTTTTAACAATGCTGGAGTCAAGTTTTTCAGTTGATCTGCAAATTTTTTATAGTCAGGAAAATCTCCTTGTAAATGCATGAGAGAAAACAAAAGGAAATAAAACTGCATATATTGGAATTCAAGACCATCTTCAATTATATTATACATAACATAATTTGAAATTTTTTCTAAAGGAGTGTCTTTTTTCCCTAATAATGTTACACAGCGAATACCTTTTTTTTGAAAATCAGTCGCTGCTTCAACAGTTTCCTTTGTGTCACCAGATTTAGAAGCAAGGATCACAATAGAATCTTTTGTTAATTGTTTGTGTCCTGTTAAAATCAATTCACTAGCTACTTCTAGATATGCAGGAATAGATCCCATTTTTTTCCACATAGAATACATAGATTGCAGAACTGCTAAAGAGCCCCCTGTTCCTACAAAAAATACGTTTTTATATCCATCTTTATGGATTTTAGCCGCAATTTTTTCTACATCTTCTCGACATCCGTAGGCTTGTTCGCCATTTTTCAAATATTTAGTATTATCAAATACTGCCATTAGTTTCTCCTAAACTTTACTTTTTAAAACGCCATCAAAATCACTGAATATAGGTATTTGAATATCGATCCCTTTATCTTTAGATAATAGTACGGATATTACTTGAAATAGTATAATACTACATATAGGGAAATCAAAACCTTCTTTCGTCAATGTTAAATTTTCTTTGCTACTCTCCAGTGAGATAGAGTAGCATTTAGCTCCTTGATCTTGTACATATTTTTTCAAGAGTTTTGCTCTTTCCAATAAAGAACCACTAGATTCTATAAAAAATATACAATGATTAGAATTTAATTCTAAATAAGGACCGTGCATATATTCCTCTAACTCATAAGAAGAAGTTGGGTAACGGACTGTTTCAATTAATTTTGTTGTTGCTTCATTAGCAATACCTAACTGATCTCCATAAGCCAAAATAATATATCGATTTGCTTGAATAAGACCCTGTTTATTTTGTTCATACCACGTGAAAGAGCGCTTTATAAGCTCATCTATTAAAGAAGTATGTTGTATTAATTTTTCAATTTCTAAATCATACAGCTCCTTTGATATCTTTTGTGCTTTATACGCATACTCTAATGCCATTAAAATTAAAGTTATTACTGTTGATGTAAATCCCTTTGTTACAAATCCTACCTTTTCCTCTCCACAATTAATAATAATTTTTTTCAAAGATTGATGTATGGTATGGTTTGCAGTTAATAAAAAAATATCACTAACATTATTTGACTGTAATTTCTTAATCGCATTAAGAGTCGAAGCACTTTTTCCACTTTGTGATATTACAAAAAACACAGAATTTTTATTCCAATGTTCCATGTAATGAACAAATGCAGATGGATCATAAATACTAATTTCAATATCACAGATACTCTCTATAAAATACTTAACACTATTAACAGCATTTAATGATGAGCCAGTCGCTAAAAAAACCCATTGTGTTTTAGTTAAGCTTATGGTATCCGTAAAATCTGTTAATAATTGCTTTCTATCCTGTATAATATTTTGGCAAACTGCACTTTGTTCATTTATATAATCTACCATGGTTATTTTGTTCATATAACATTACTCCTATGGAACCAAGATTCCAAAATAAGACCCTAAAATCCCAATTACGGTAATTCCTAATAGAATATAAAGGACGGGTACATTTTTACGTAAAAGGGCATATATACCAAATGTTGCTCCGAGGGGGAGTAGTTTTGGCATAATTCCATCTAATACGGATTGTAAGGTAGAAGAAAATTCTCCCACTCCAAAAGTAACGCCTGTATTAATATAAACCATATCTGCTGTCATAGCTCCAACAATTGTCAACCCTAAAACAGCAGCACCATAGGTAATACTATCCATAATTCCTTTTTTCTCAAAATCACCAAGTAGCTGTGTCCCTACTTTATACCCTTCCATCATGAGATAATATCTGAGGATAACATGGGGTATGTTAAAAATAAGTAAAAACAAGATTGGGCCTAAAATGTTTCCTTGTAATGCTAAAGATGTCCCCACACCTGTTGCAATAATCCGAATAGTTCCCCAGAATATTGAGTCCCCTAATCCAGCCAAAGGTCCCATTAGAGATATTTTAATATTACTAATAGTTTTAGCGTCAAAATTCTCTTCTGAAGAATTCTTTTCTTCTAACGCAGTGGCTACACCCATTATTAAAGTGCTTACATGAGGAGTGGTATTAAAAAATTCTAGATGTCGTTGCAATGCTTTGACCTTGTCTTCTTTCTTAGAATAAAGTTTATTAATAATTGGAGCCATAGCATAAGCAAACCCCATGCTTCCCATACGTTCATAATTCCATGACCACTCTAATGTAAATGAACGTAAAAATACTCTTTGTAAATCTTTTGTATCTAAACGAGAATTAGAATTCATCATCATTTCCTCCTTTCATAGATATTCTTAATGGATTTGATACTATAACATGAACAATGACTCCTGCAATAACTGCTATAGCAAGTATTGGTAATTTAAGATATGCAGACAAAATAAACCCTAAGAAATAAAAAGAAACTACATTCTTGGATAAAATCATAGTCATTAACACTGCAAAGCCGAGTGCTGGTAACATCCCTGTTGCAATTTGTAATCCCGTTTTAACAAATTCTGGAATTGTATTTAGGAATTGTTCCATTACCCCAGATCCGAGATAATAAGAAATTGTCACAAAAAGAAACATAGGCACACTACCCGTGAAAAATCCAGCTGCCAAGTGAGTGAATTCCACTCCTTTCACATCTCCATTTTCTGCATATCTATCTGCTAGACGAATCCATAAAGGATAGACAAAAACAAATAATGCATTTTTAATAACAAGCATTAGTGTTGCAATAGGTAACGCTAATGTAAGGGCAACTTCTGTGCCTTGTCCAGATTTAATAGCAAAAGCTGTTGCTAAAATACTTCCTGAAATTACATCTGGAGGAATTGCAGCTCCTATAGAGATACTACCTAGAAACACTAACTCTAAAGTAGCGCCTAGTATAATACCTGTCTGTAAATCTCCAAATAATAGTCCTATAATTGGACCTAGAATAATTGGGCGAGAAATAAGACTGGTTCCTAAAAACCACTCAAAAGTAGCTCCTAGTGCGACTAACCCCACCAATATTGATTCTGTTAACATAAATAACTCCTTATTATTTATTATGATATTTTATCAATAATATTTTTTATTAATGTTTTTTGTTCTGTGGGAACTTGCTGAATAAAAGATGTTATATTTTTCCCCTCTAACTCTTTTAGCATTTTAATATCTTCTGACGACACACAAATTGTCTTAGAAATCACTTGTAACTCAGGATCTTCCTTTACTCCCCCTAGATTGATTTCTGTAATAGCAGATACATTCATTGCTAGTTTATAAGCATCTTCAATAGACTTCACTATGATAAATAATTTATAAGAATCAGTCGTCCCATTATTTAGTGCTTGTATAGAATCTTCTATATTCTTCATAACAAGTTTCACCCCATTTGGTTTGGCAAGTTTAATGGTCGTTTTTTGTAATTCATCCTTCATAAGATCATCATTAGCAAGAAGAATACAATCCACCCCTATTTGTTGAGTCCATGAAAATGCTACTTGTCCATGTAATAATCTATGATCTACACGTAAAAGCTTTATCATAATTACCTCCTATTTTTAAAAATCTTCATCCAATATAACTGTATTTTTTATATATTTGTTATAATAGCACATATTTTCTTTTGCCAATTCAAGGGAACTTTCAATATCTGCACCAATAGTACCGTTATCCTCTAATAATATATTTAAAACTAATGGTAAATTCATCCCCGTAATAATATGTATTTGTGGGTTTTGAGTGAATTCTGTTACAGCATTATTAACACTCCCTCCTAAAATATCAGTAAAAATAAGTAACTCATCTCCTTGAGCGATATATTGATCAATTATTTTAGAAACTTCTTGAGGTATATTGGTATTTCCATCAATATATGCATTAATAAAGTATAAATTCTCTTGTTTTCCTGTGATTAATTCCACAGATGATTTCATGCCTTCTGCTAAAGTCCCATGAGATATTAGTAGGTAATGTCGCATTTTTGCCCCCTATTTTTTAACAAAATTAAAATTAACATCAAATGAAATTTTATCTATATTGACATATATTTTTTTGAGCTCTATAAGAGCATCATTATTATCGTATGTTGAGCTTTTCAAAAACATCGCTACACTTCCTTCTTCCAGATTTAATAATTTAGCATCCTTCTTATCAAGCTGTATCGTGGATAATGATTGATGAATCTCTTTTGTATGTATACCATATAAAGTATAAATTTCATTAAACGAAAAAATAGATAAGTCTATTCCATCAATTTTTGGAATCTTGTTTTTTGGTATATAAATATATTCTATTGCCACAGGTGTTTTATCTACATATAATACTTTTTTCACATATAAAATATGCTCTACTGGTGCTATATCAAATTTTTTAGAATATATCTCTCCCGCTATATGAGTTTGTTTCTTTACAATCTTACACCATAACTTTTCCATATTAGATTGATCAATAACTACCTCTGTAAAATAGGAAGAAAGTTCTAATTTGTGCTTTGAATTAAGATTTTTCAAATTAGAATTTGCTATATATAATTGTTTGTCTGTTAAGCGAATAATACGCCCTTCTTTTTCCAATTTGCTAATAGCTGTTCGTACCGTATTTATAGAAATCTTATACTTAGCTGCTAGCTCTGTAATTGCAGGCACTCTATCGCCCACCCCCCACTCATTATCTTTGATTTTTTTACGTATCAAATTGGCTATTTGATCATATAAAGGTATTTTTGTGTTTTTCATGATTTATTTTCACTATATATAATATTCCCAAATTCAAATTTATCAGCCCTAGTAATTGAATGGACAAACTCCATAGGAATACCATCTATATCCAAAATTAAGGCATCCGTACTAAAAGCAGGATCTCTATGAGATACTTGTAGTATCTTCGCTTCCTCTACATTTAATAATATTACTTGGATACTTTCACTTCCTTTATAAGCTTTTGTATTATAGTCTTTCTCTAAAACTTGATACAATGATACTTTTGAAAAATCATATTTATCCAGATTGTCAAATCTATGAGCAGGTAAATATGTTGTTTCAGAAATCAGGGGTTCTCCATTAATAAATTGAATACGAGATAATTTATAGATAGCATCCCCTAACATTATTCCTAATTTTTGAGCAAGAGGTTTATCCGCTTCAATTATCGAAAATTCTCTTATTTTTGAAACCAATTCCAATTGATATTGATTTGAAAAGTCTGTCCATGAGTCTAAAGTATGTAAATTTTTTAGATATTTAGGTTCACTGACATAGTTCCCTGCCCCTCTTTTACTATATAAAATACCCTGTCTTTTCAGTCTCTGTATCGCAAAATTCAAGGTAGTACGACTTATATTCAAATAACTTTCCAAATCTCTTTCTGATAAAAGAGCCGCATGGGGTGGAATATTTTCATTTTCAATATATTGTAGTAATTTCTCTTCCGCTTCGTCTCTAGGTTGTATTTTATCTAAATTCACTTGATTGTCCTTGATAAAATGTTTTTTTTCTAAAACCAATTTATCTAATTATATCATATATATTATTAAAGTCAATTGTTTTTTATTAAATGAGAATATTGTTATTATTATTTAATATACATACAATTAAAGTTAATATTATGGGATCGCACCTACTATTCAAAGTAGAAACACTACTAGTGTAATATATTATAATAAATCCCCCCACCCTTTGATATAAAGAAATATAAAAGCTTTACGACTATCCCATAAGATCACAGTTTTTTATTATTATCATAGCAATCAAAAAAGCTCATTCCTATAATAACTACCCCTAGTATTATCAATCCCCCCTCAATTAATACTCCATTCTTATTGCGTTTATGTATAAAGGATAGTATAATATTTATTATATAACGAGGTTGCTATCCATGAAAAACTCTATCATCTCTTTAGAACACTACATCAAACCCTACCTATTCTCCCCCATCCCTAACCAATCCGAAACTTTATCATTATTTCAAAAGCAAATAAACACCTACCAATCACAAATAAACACAGCTATTGAAAATAACGAGCATGAAGAACATTTTAAAAATCTCTTTAATAACT